>JAQVZL010000022.1 GCA_028708215.1 Bacteroidales bacterium | reverse complement strand
AAGATGAGCGAGACCGCCGGGGCTATCTGTAGAACGACGAAGATCAGCAGCGAGACGAGCGCTCTGCCGTCCCCCCCAAGCCCCGCGCCCGCAGAGGTGTAGAGTTCAACCACCGAGTAGACAAGGATAGAACTTCCCAAGGTGGTTTGAACTCTTTAAGGTACTCTTTAAGTTGCTCTCTGTTTGTACCTGTATAGATTGCAATTACTTGTACTTTGTTTCTTTTAAGTTCTTTATAGATGTTTTTTATATCGTATGAAAAGGGTTTGCAAATTGCACAGTCTGTGTTAAAAAAATAGAGATAGGTATATTTATATTTGTTAGCTTTTATAGCTTTTTTCCTCTCTTTGTGAGTATATAAAGTGGGTATGGGAAGTTTTGCTCCAATAGAATTACTAACAATTCTATCTCTCACTTTAGGTACTCTTGTCTCTATAAACCAATTGTCGAACCAGAGCTCTTTATAGGGAAGGATATAGTTATTAGCTAAAAAGAGAGCAGCATTTTTCATATATTGCTCTTGTTGTGTAGAAAGGTATTCATATAGCTGATAAAAAACAGCATTATACATATCTAAATTTTCGTTAGACAAACGGGTGAATAGTGGTTCAAATGCCTCTTTAACTTCTGTAGTATCTTTTAGGTCAAAAATAGAAAGGTACCCTTCTATAAACTCTTGGGCCAACTTAAAAGATTTAGAAATAGAGTTTTGTTCTTTATTTAGAAGCTCTTTAAGGGTGCTGTTATTTAAGTTGCGTCCAATTATTTTTTTATCTCTATCAAGTAAAAAAATCCTAGGTGTAGCAAGAACATTGTATAGTTTGTGAAAGTTGCTCTCCATAGTAGGGTCATATGCAAAGTGCCAATTGTTTAGTTCTTGGTTTTTGAAGTTATTGCTTATGAACTTACTTAAACCACTACTATCACTATCTGCATAAACGGCGTAAACACCTAATGAGAGGTAACTATAGGTTTTTACAATCTCTTTCAACTCTGGCAGGCCCTCTTTACAAGCAGAGCACTCTTTATCAAAAAAGTAAATAATTGTGTACCTATTTTTTAGAGATGTTAATGGTAAGTTATTGCCAGTTGTACTTTTGAGGTTTAATTGAGGTGCTTGCATCCCTATAAGAGAGTGCTCATTAAATTCGGTGTAAAACTTTAAGAGCTCTATTCCTCCTTGGCCGTGCCAAGTAAGTAGCCCGTTTAAAAAGTAGTTTTTAGAAATATAGATAGCAACGCTCTCTTGCCCCATTATCCCAGAGGTGCTAAATTTATTAAAGAGATAGCCTGCTATTTGAGATTTTACAGTAGTATCTTTTGCAAATGCTATTGAATAATCTACAGCTGCTATAAGAGAATCTGTATGTTGAGGTACTGAGTTTATAAAATTCTCTACATAATCATAGAGTGATTTCTCCTGTTTTATAGCTCTGTTTGCTTTTTCTTGTTGAGCATAAATAGTTATAAAAGAGAGAGAGAAAAATAGAAGAAGTATTAATCTACGTAATCTTTCCATATTTATTAATAGTAACACCATCTACCATAAAATCACTTATATCTCCACCGTTTATTAGTACATCTCTAACAACCGTAGAGGAGATAAAGGCATATTCATGCCCAGATGGAACAAAAACTGTAGTTATGTTGGGAGACATTTTACTGTTTGCTTGAGCTATAACTCTTTCCAGCTCAAAATCTGTTGTAGTTCTTAAACCTCTTATTATAAATTGAGCTCCTATTTTATTGCAGTAGTTAATGGTAAGACCTTGGTAACTATCAACTTCTACATTCTTTAACCCTTTGACAGAATCTTCAATAATTTTCAACCTCTCTTCGGTTGAAAAAAGACCGCTTTTTTTGACATTGTAACCTACAGCAACAATAATTTTGTCAAACAGTTTTAGTGCCGAGTTTAGAACGTCTAAATGTCCTAAGGTAAAAGGGTCGAAAGAACCGGGAAAAACAGCTATTCTCATTTTATTATCTCTATTTGCTTTAATTGTTTAATTGTTAAATTGTAATTTCGCAAGTGAAAACAAATGTTGCAGGGCCTTTGAGCATTATCTCTCTATATTGGTTGTTTCCTTCATATTTGAAATTAACTTCTAAATTACCTCCTAGAGCTTTAACTTTTGCTTTGACATTAGTTGGAAAAAAAAGCTCTTTGCTAAATCTGCTTTCTGTATTTTTGTTTAGTAGCCTGTGATATGCTATAGCCGATGCCACTATACCTGTTCCACACGCATAAGTTTCATCTTCTACCCCTCTTTCATATGTCCTAACAGATAGCTCTAGGGTGTTACCTGGTTCAAGCGAACGGCTCCACCCAGAAGAGTCTTTACCCCAGTTTCCCTGAACAAAATTTACATTGGTTCCTCCAGGGAAAACGGGATGATTCCTCCATAATTTTCCTTGACCAATTACATCGTACTTTTGAAGATCGTTTACAAACATTACTAGGTGAGGAGAACCTGTGTTAAGAAAAAAGCTTTTGGGAGAGTGCTCCTTAATATCGGTAACATCTATCATTCCAATCTCTACTTCAGATGTTAATGGTGAAGGCTTCAACACTTTTCCTATATGTACTCCATCTATTGCGTCAAATATAAATTTTTTTATTCCTAAGTGTGAAGCAAATGCTACTAGGCATCTACCACCATTACCACACATAGTGCCTATTTTACCATCTGCATTAAAGTAGCTCATAGAAAAATTGTACTTATCACTTGAGTTTAGGTACATAAGACCATCTGCACCAACTCCAAAACGCCTGTCACACAAGCGCTTGACCTGTTGAGTTGTGAGATCTATTTTACCATCTCTATTATCTATTATAACAAAGTCATTACCTGCTCCTTGATATTTGCTTACTTTAATTTTCATGATTTTAAGGACTTAATTATCTGGTTCTTCTGTGAAAAGGTTTGTATCGTTGGTATCAAATGCATCTTCGTGTGCTAGTAAAAAGCTTTTTTTATCTAGACCCATATTATATCCTGTGAGTTTATTATTGGAACTTACAATTCTATGACAAGGAATAATTATTGGTATAGGATTCATTTTACAAGCCATTCCAACAGCTCTGCTAGCATCTTTGTCTCCAATCTGTTTTGCAATATGGCCATAACTTTTTAAGTTCCCATATGGAACAACACTAAGTTGCTTCCAAACTTTGAGTTGAAACTCTGTGCCCTCTGGTTTGATTGGGACGCTGAATGTTGTTCTCTCTTTATTAAAGTACTCTTTGAGTTCTTTCTTGGCTTGTATGAGCACTGGGGGGCAGTTGGTTGTCTCTTCTATGTTTTCCTCTTCTATATACTCTACAGAGAGTAGAGCACTGTTGCCCGAGGTGAGTTTTAACTTTCCTATAGGAGAGTTGAGTGTTGTAAAGTACCTCTCTTTATCTTTAATCTTTTCTAGTTCTTCTATCATTGCTGCTGCAACCTTAACAGATGCTCCCTCTCCCCCTAGTAACTCTCTAATCTTTTTATATTGAATAAATACCTCTTCCCTTTTCTTATTTTTGAAGAGTTTTTTAACCTCTTTAGTTATATTATTAGGGGTGCAGTGGTGCTGGAGTAGCTCTTTTACTAGAGGTTTGTTGAGTATTAAATTTACAAGACTTACATATTTAACTTTTACAAGCCTTTTTGCAATTTGAAAAGAGAGTTCATTTCCTCCATAACAGACTACTTGTGGTGAGTTAAGTAAAGCAGCTTCTAAGCTAGCTGTACCCGATGCCAATACAGTAACGCTAGCATGCTTCATTATAGGGTATGACTCCCCTGGCAGATACTTTATATTTGTTCCTTTAAGGTGTTTATTGTACGCCTCCTTTGAGATAGAGGGTGCAGCACCAAGTAAAAATAGATGATTTGGAAACTCCTTTTCTAACTGAACCATTTTAGGCAGTAAGTAGTTTATTTCCATTAGTCTGCTTCCTGGTAGAAGCCCTATTATTGGTTTATCTTCAACTCCTATTCGCTCTCTAAACTGCCGCTCACTCTCTTGTTGACATTTGTGCTGCATAATAGAGTCTAGAAGTGGGTTCCCATTGTAGATTGCTTCAATTCCATGTTTTTTAAAGTAATCTATCTCGAAAGGGAAAATAATAAAAAGTTTATCTATATCTTTTTTCAAGTTTTTTATTCTACTCTCTTTCCACGCCCAAACTTTGGGAGAGATATAGTAAAAAACTCTAAATTTATTCTTCTTTGCAAATCGTGCAATTTTAAAATTAAATCCTGGATAATCTATGAGAATAATTACATCTGGCTGGTATTCAATTATATCTTTTTTACATAGTGAAAGGTTGGCAGCTATTTTGCCCAAAGAGCCAAGAACTTCAATAAAGCCCATTACAGCAGTCTCTCTATAGTGTTTAACTAGCGTTCCACCAACTTCTTGCATAAGATCACCACCCCAGAAGCGGAACTCAGCATTTTGGTCGGCAATTTTAAGACCTTTCATGAGGTTAGACCCGTGTAAGTCTCCAGAGGTCTCTCCTGCAATAATATAATACTTCATAATGTACCTTTATTTTGAATTACAGTTGCAGAACAACTATAACTTCCATAGCTCTTCTAGGCGTGTAATTTCTTGGTAGTCTGTAGTGTCTATTTTATGAGGAACTATGCTAATGTAGTTATCTGAAACTAAATTGTGATCTGCTAATTTGTTTTGTGGCTCAATATTTAAAAACTCTCCAGTCATCCAATAGTATGAAGATCCGTAAGGGTCTTTTCTCTCTTCAAATTCGTTGATCCACTGGCCACGCCCCTGTTTAGAAAATTTAACTCCTTTAATCTCTTCTTTTGTGGTGGCTGGAATATTAACATTTAAGTATATATCTGGTTTAGGTGGCGTTTTTATGAAATTATCAACTATTATTTTTCCAAAATGAATTGCAGCTTCAAAGTTCGCTTTGGGGTCATGAGAAATTAAAGAGAAGCCTATAGAGGGTATTCCATAAATTGTTCCCTCTGCAGCTGCACCTAGTGTGCCAGAATAGAGAGAGGCAACGGAGGCATTAGCCCCATGATTTATTCCAGAAACTAGAATATCTGGAGCTTTATTGTTGAAGATTTTATTCATAGCCATTTTAACACAATCTGCTGGGGTGCCAGTACAGGCATATATTTTTAGGTTTTTTTCAGATTTAAGTTCGGTGAGACGGAGAGGCTTTCCAATAGTTAGTGCAGCAGACATTCCACTTTGAGGCTCGAAAGGGGCAACAACTGTAATTTGCCCGTATGGTCTCATAATTTCTGTTAAAATTCCTATTCCTATAGATTTAACACCATCGTCATTTGTTATAAGTATTCTTCTAGTCATATTCAATATATATATAGTCTTATATAATTGGCAAAGTTAACATTTTTTGGCGGGTTTTTTGCCTACTATATTGAGTTTTATTGGTGTAGTTTTTCAAAAATTGTTAACTTTGTGCACCCTTTTATCGGAGAAAAGGGTTATTTCGTTAAGATATTCAAATAAAATAGATTAGATATGAGTAAAATTAAAGTAGGTATTAATGGTTTCGGACGTATTGGACGTCTGGTATTCCGCGCTGCTCAAAAGAGAAGTGATATTGAGGTTGTAGCAATAAATGACCTTATAGATGTAGAGTACATGGCGTATATGTTAAGATATGATACAGTTCATGGTAAATTCGACGGTACAATTGAGGTGAAAGACGGAATGCTTGTAGTTAACGGTTCTTCTATAAGAGTAACAGCAGAGAGAAACCCTGCAGATATTAACTGGGGTGGAGTTGGTGCAGACTACGTTGTTGAATCGACAGGTCTTTTCCTTACAAAAGAGAAGAGTCAAGGTCATATTGATGCAGGTGCAAAAAGAGTGTTAATGTCTGCCCCTTCTAAAGATGACACTCCTATGTTTGTGTATGGTGTAAACCATAAAAAATATGCTGGAGAGAAGTTCGCTTCTAATGCTTCATGTACTACTAACTGTTTGGCTCCTATTGTAAAAGTGCTTAATGAGAATTTTGGTGTTGTAGAGGGTTTAATGACTACAGTTCACTCAATTACAAGCACACAAAAAACTGTTGACTCCCCTTCATTGAAAGATTGGAGAGGTGGCCGAGCTGCTGCTTCAAATATTATTCCTTCATCTACAGGTGCTGCTAAAGCAGTTGGTAAGGTATTACCAGAGATGAATGGAAAATTAACAGGTATGTCTTTTAGAGTACCAACTGTAAATGTTTCTGCAGTTGACCTTACAGTTCGCTTAGAGAAAGCAACTTCTTATGAAGATATTAAGGCTGCTATGAAGAAAGCTTCTGAAGGAGAACTAAAAGGAATTCTTGGATATACAGAAGACGCAGTAGTTTCCAGCGACTTTATAACAGACCCACGCACCTCAATATTTGATGCCGAGGCTGGAATTATGCTTAACGAGCACTTTGTTAAGGTAGTTTCTTGGTATGATAATGAGTGGGGATATTCAAATAAAATAATAGAAATGCTAGCTCACATGTCTACAGTTAACTAGTATTTTTCTGTTTCTATTTTAAGAGGGTGTCAAAATCTATGATTTATGGCATCCTCTTAATTTTTTGTATCTATATTTGTACTTTAAACTTAAGTTATGGGAATTCGAAAAAAAATCTCGTTAGGTTTTGTAGTAATTGGGTCTATACTCTTCCTTTCCAGTATAATAGCAGTTTTTGAATTTAATAGAATGAGAAGTTCTGTTACAGAACTAATGACTGCCAATGTAAATAGTATTAACACATCTAGATTACTTATGGAGCTTACAGATGAGTATAACTTTATTTTGATGAGTAGAGTTATTATTGACTCCTCTATAGCTCCTTCTCAAATTTCATATGACAATAGATTCGATAGTTATATAAAAAATATTAAAGACCATTTTTCAAAAAGCAATGATATTGAAATTGCAGATTCATTGGCTGCAGCATACTCTAAGTATCTTGCAGTATTAAGTAATTCTAGTGGGATAATGTCTGCAGGAATAGAAGAGAGGAAGGAGTGGTATGAAAATGAGTTAAGACCAGTTTTTACAGATTTAAGAAGATATAAAAAAGAGTTGGGAGCGCTTACACAAACAGCTTTATCTGAAAACACTAATGAGTTACAAGAGGGGTATTATAGAAGTATTATGCCAGGGATAATTGCTGTAGGTGCCGGTATTGTATTAGTACTACTTTTTAATTACTATATAAACATCTATTTTATCTCTCCTATATTGTTAATTTCTAAAGGAATAAAAAAATATAGAGATTTTAGAAAAAGTTACACTCTACAGCTCGATAGTGACGACGAAATTGAAGAGTTAAATTCAGAAGTTAGAAGCATTATTGAAGAGAATAAAAAACTCAAGAGTATAAAATGAATTTAAAGGTTATAACTCGAAATATTGGATTGGCTCTATTATTGAGTGCTCTTTTTATGTATATTTCGGCTATTGTTTCTGCAATATATAATTTTGATGCTTCATTTTCTCCTCTTCTTTTAAGTGCTTTTATTACATCTGTAGCTGGAGCCTTTCCCCTTATTTTTGTAAAAAAATCTTCTGATATTAACATTAGAGAGGGTTTTGTAATAGTAGTTTCTGCTTGGAGTATATCTTGTTTTTTTGGGATGTTGCCATATGTACTTTATGGTGGGGAGTTTTCAATTATTAACTCTTGGTTTGAGAGTGTTTCTGGATATACAACAACCGGGAGTACTATACTTTTAGATATTGAATCTCTTCCCAAAGGATTGCTATTTTGGCGCTCTTCTACTCATTGGTTGGGTGGATTGGGCGTAGTGGTTTTTATGTTATTAATACTGCCATCTGTAAGTAGTTTTAGGTTAAGACTCTCTAAAATGGAGATCTCTTCTCTTTCAAGAGATAATTTTAGATTTAAAGTAAACCAAACAATACGTATAATATTTTATGTCTATTTAGGTCTTACAGTATTGCAAACAATATTGCTTGACTTGGCTGGGATGGATCTGTTTGATGCTATCAATCACTCTTTTAGCACTATTGCTACAGGTGGCTTTAGTACAAAAAACCAATCTATAATGCAGTTTAACTCTTTCACTATAGAGCTTATTATTATGGCATTTATGGTGTTAGCAGGGATACACTTTGGGCTTTTATACTCTATATTTATTGGCAAGCCCGGGAATTTATTCCGTTCTGCAATTGTTAGATTCTATTTAGTTTCACTAATAGTTGGAGGGGTTGGTTTGTCTCTTAATATTTGGTTTTCGGGAACAATTTCAAACTTTATAACAGCTTTTAGACAAGGTTTTTTTCAATTAATCTCTATTGCAACAACAACAGGGTTTGCAACAGCAGATTCATCTGTTTGGCCATCTTTCTCTATTCTTATTCTTATCTATTTTTCATTCCAAACTGCTTGCTCTGGTTCTACAACAGGTGGGCTTAAAGCAGATAGAGTATATATATTCTTTGCCTCAATAAGGGCGCAATTGAGAAAGCAAATTCACCCCAATGCTGTAGTCTCTATAAAGGTAAACAACCACTCTTTAGATAGAGAGGTTGTCTCTTCTGTAAACCTTTATATTGCACTTTATATAATGGTAGTATTTGTGGTTACTCTCTTACTCTCTTTAATGGGAATAAATTTAGAAGATTCTTTTACCTCTTCGGTTGCTTGTATGGGGAATGTTGGGCCAGGATTTGGTAGTATAGGCTCTTTAGGGAACTACTCTCATTTTCCTACCTTGGCAAAATTGCTTCTTTCTATAGAGATGATTTTTGGAAGGCTGGAAATTTATTCTATAATGGTTATATTTTTAATTCTCCGCTGGAGGTAAAGTATGAAAGATGGCAGTTGCAGATTATCTATTTGACAAATTAAACACCAATCTGGGATTTGAACCCACTATATGCCAAAGTTCGCTTTTTGCATCTTTGGCATCATTTATTTCAGATAGTTCGGGAAGTGACTTAATGTTAATAAATGGTTATGCTGGTACTGGAAAAACCTCTTCGCTCTCTTCTTTGGTAAAAGTGCTAAAAGAGTTTTCAAGGTTATTTGTTTTAATGGCTCCAACTGGTAGAGCAGCAAAGGTTTTGGCAGGTTATACTGGCTGTAAAGCACTTACAATTCATAAAAAGATTTATAGACAACGCTCTATGAAAGATGGCATAGGCCAATTTACTTTAGATATAAATAAGAGCAAAAACACTATTTTTATTGTAGACGAAGCTTCTTTAATCTCCTCGGCTTATGGAGATTCATCTGTTTTTGGAAGTGGAAGGCTGTTAGACGATCTGGTGAACTATGTAAGGTCAAATAGTGGAAATAAACTTATATTAATTGGAGACTCTGCACAACTCCCTCCTGTAGGAGAAGAGATCTCTAACGCATTGAGTTTAGATTATTTAAGAATATATGGAGAGGTAGAGTACTCTCTACTTAAAGAGGTGGTTAGACAAGAAAAAGATTCTGGTATACTTTATAATGCAACTGTAATTAGAGAGATGATAGAAAGAGGCCAAAGTGGGTTCCCTCCCTTGCGTACAGATGGTTTTGAAGATGTAGAGAACATTAGTGGAGAGTATTTGATTGAATCTATCTCTAGCTCTTACGATAGGTGGGGTATAGATGAGAGTTTAGTTTTGTGCCGTTCAAATAAGAGAGCTAATAGGTATAATCAGGGGATTCGAGCAAAAATTCTTTATAGAGAAGAGAGGGTAAATAGTGGCGATAAGTTGATGGTTGTTAAAAACTGTTACCAGTTTCTAGAAGAGATAGAAGATTTAGATTTTATTGCTAATGGAGATGTGGCAGAGTTGGTAAAGATTGGAGGTTACGAAGAGAGGTATGGCTTAAACTTTGCCCAGGCAACTCTTAGGTTGGCAGATTATAACAATGTTGAGGTTAAGGCTAAGATAATTTTAGACACTTTAGAGAGTGAAACAGCAAGTTTGAGTTTAGATCAAAACAGAAAGTTTTATAGTGAAGTTATGGAAGACTATTCTCATATAACCAATAAAAGAAAGAGATGTCTAGCGATAAGAGAAGACCGTTTTTATAACGCATTACAGGTTAAACACGCCAATGCTATTACCTGCCACAAGTCTCAAGGTGGGCAGTGGAAAGCTGTATTTATAGACAATCCGTTTTGGAAGGGCAATATCTCTATTGAAGATTTAAAGTGGCTCTATACTGCTATAACTAGAGCTGTAGATAAAGTTTTTTTTGTTAATTTTGACAAACGTTTTTTTATTTAAAATATCAATTTATGAAAAACCAGTTATTTGTAAAGTTTGGGGCAGTTCTTATATCTCTAATTTTTATTTTCTCTTCTTTACAGGCACAACATCCTGTAAAGTCTATCCCTATGCCACATTCGTGGAAAGATAATGCTAATGCAGTATTGGTTCATACCAAAGGGATGAAAAGAGAGTATTATGAATATAATATAAAGAAAGGTACAATGAAGCAGATTTCTCTAGAGAAAGCCCCTGTTACAGATCCTTCGGTCTCAATAAAAGACGATGATATCTATTTTTATTACCCTTCTGGAGAAGAGATACGTTTGACTAATACAGATGAGGTAGAGAAAAACCCAACCCTTTCTCCAGATTTTAAAAAAGTGGCTTTTACTAGAAATAACGATTTATACTCTATAGATGTAGAGAGTTTAAAAGAGGTTAGATATACTTTTGATGGTTCAGATCTTATTCTAAATGGTTGGGCTTCATGGGTCTATTTTGAAGAGATCTTTGGAAGAGCTAGTAGATATAGAGCATTTTGGTGGTCTCCAGATAGCCGCCGTATTGCCTTCTATAGATTTGACGACACCCGAGTTCCAATGTTCCCTATTTACAATGCACAAGGTAAACATGGTACTTTACAGCAGACAAGATATCCTAAAGCAGGAGACCCTAACCCCGAGGTGAAATTAGGCTTTGTAGATGTTCGTGGGGGTGAGATTGTTTGGGCTCATTTTGATGCTAGCGAAGATCAATATTTTGGTAAGCCTTATTGGAATTCAAATGGGGTTAACATTATGGTTCAATGGATGGATAGAGACCAGAGTAAATTTGTTCTATACAATGTTAATAGCTTTGAAGGAGTTAAAAAACCTATTTATGAGGAGTATCAGAAAACTTGGATAGATTGGATTGACCAGATCTATTTTGGGGAAACAGGTTTTTACTTTGTAAGAGATTTTGAACTATGGGAACATATTTACTTTCAAAGTTACGATGGTTCTAAGTTAGAGAGACTTACTAATGGTATGAATTGGGGAATAAAAATTAACTCATATGACCAAGAGAAAAAAGAAATATACTTTACTGCTAGAAGAGAGGCATCTGTTAGAAACGATATATATAAACTAACTCTAAGTGAAGAGGGGGGGAGTGTTAAAAGATTATCTGCAGGAGAATATAATTACGGTAGGCCATTAGTTTCTCCAGATGGTAAACACATTTTAGCCGTACACTCGGCACTTAATGTTCCTAATAGGTTAGTTCTGCTATCAGATAGTAAGCGAGGTGTTATAAAACCTGGCGAGTATAAAGTTATTGCAAACAGCAAATCTCATGATTTTGATTCAATTGATTTGCCAAAACGAGAGATGATTTATATAACAACTGCAGAGGGGTATAAACTGCCAGGAATTATTACTTATCCTAATGATTTTAATAAAAGTAAAAAGTATCCTGTGATTGTAGATGTTTATGGAGGCCCAAATTCAACAAATGTTATGGATGTTTGGGAGAATCTCTACTCTACAGAACTCTACTGGGCAAAAGAGGGAGTGATACAGGTCTCTCTAGATAATAGAGCATCTGGGCATGTTGGTAAAGAGGGAATTAACTTTGTTCATAGAAACCTGGGCCATTATGAGATTAAAGACTATATTCAATGGGCTAAATATTTAAAGAGTTTGCCTTATGTAAATGGAGAGAAAATTGGAATTACAGGTTTCAGTTATGGTGGTACAATGACTGTTATGGCCCTTACAGAGGGTGCAGAATATTTCAAATATGGAATAGCTGGTGCCGGTGTTTACGATTGGCTATTGTATGACACTCACTATACAGAGAGATATATGGATCATCCAGACGATAACCCAGAAGGATATAAAAACAGCGCAGTTTTAAATAAAGCTGCTCTATATAGAAGTGACCAAGGCTCTCTTTTATATCTTACTCACGGAACATCTGACGATAATGTTCATTTGCAAAACACTATTCAGTTAATAGATGCTCTGCAGAAAGAGGGGAAGCAGTTTGAACTTATGTTATATCCAGGAGCTATGCATGGATACAGAGGTTATCAAGGGAGACACTCCTCTAAAGAGTATTTAGATTTCTGGCGTAAAACATTGCTAGATAAGTAATAGTGTCTAATCCTAGAGAATATCTAAAGTTTACCACCTCGCAACTAGAAGAAAAACAGAATGTTAAGTTATAAATTGGTGAAATTTTAGTATAATATTGATGTGAAAACTCGATCTGATAATTCATCTGATTTCCCCCTAGGAGACGATTTCCAGGGAGATGATTACTCATAACTTATTTACAGTGTGGTAGTTAGCTTTTGAAAATAAGCCCTTTTGGGCTCATTTAGAAAAATTAAATACTTGTCTACTAAGTATTTACGTGTAATCATCTCCTGGCAATTTTTGCTCTGCTCAACATAAAGCAACATCTCTTTTTTAGCTAATTAGATGAAGTGGTTTGAGGGTATAGGCCGAGGACCGTTCAACTACCAAAGGGAGGCGCTCCCCAGGCCCCGAAAAACCACAAAGAGAATAGCGTCTAGAAAAAAGAGCGTTGCTGCTGGTGAGCAAAGCTAGGTGGGAAATTCTAGAGAATATTTAAAGTTTGTTCTTTAATTTTCTCTAGTTGGTCTTTCATCTGTACTACCAACTTTTGAATTTGGGCATCATTTGCTTTTGAGCCTAATGTGTTTATCTCTCGGCCTATCTCTTGTGAAATAAAGCCTAGTTTTTTACCAGGGTGCTCTTCTTTCTCTAGAGTTTCTATGAAGTAAATGCAGTGTTGTTTTAATCTCACTTTCTCTTCTGTAATATCTAATTTCTCTAGGTAGTAGATTATCTCTTGCTCAAAACGGTTCATATCTGGATTGTCTAGTGCCTCTTC
Organism: Bacteroidales bacterium; assembly: GCA_028708215.1. GTDB lineage: Bacteria > Bacteroidota > Bacteroidia > Bacteroidales > UBA932 > Bact-08. The sequence goes on along the minus strand of JAQVZL010000022.1, from coordinate 13,772 downwards.
TATTTTGTTTTTTAGACGCTCTTTAATTGTTGCGCTCCTTTTAGCATCTAACCCTTCTGTCTCTTCCAGATATTTTAATATTAGAGAGACTCTATAAGAGAGATCTTCTTGGAGTTTACTCCCTTCTGTTTTGCGAAAAGAGATGAGCATCTCTATGGCTTCAACTATTGTTGCTCTAATTTTATCCCAGTTTTGTACAAGTTCTTCTTGGCCCTCTTCTCTTTTACTAGAGCTATCTATAATATCTGGTAACCTTAGAGCAGCGCTTAAAAGAGTATCTGCAGAAATAGGAGTATTCATAGTAGAGGTTAGAGTGTTTAACTGCTCTATATAGGAGTGAAAAACTTGTGCATTTATTGAACGACCTATAGCCTCGTCTATGTTTTGGATGTTGGCAAATAGATCTATATTGCCTCTATGTAGTTTAGATGAGATGAGCTGCTTTATTTCAATCTCCTTTTCTCTAGGGATTATTTGAGTTTTTAAGGAGATATCGGCTCCCTTTCCGTTTACAGATTTTATCTCTATGGTTATTTTATTATTGCCGCAAATAGACTCTGCTTTGCCATAACCGGTCATTGACTGGATCATTTTGTATGATAAGTTTATTAGATATTATTACAATAAGCAACAAAGTTACAAAAATGCAGTTAGGAAATTCGTATATTTGCTCAATTATTAAATATTAAAAAGGGAGTATTTAAAGATGAAAGAAAATAACAAAGGAGCAGCTGGTAAATTAAACGCCCTTTCAGAGGTGCGTAGTCTTAATTTTTTGGAAGAAATTGTAGAAGATCATCTTGAAAAGGGTGTCCATAAATCTGTTCTTACAAGGTTTCCTCCTGAGCCAAATGGTTATTTACATATAGGTCATGCAAAAAGTATCTGTCTTAACTTTGGTCTTGCCAAAAAGTATGGTGGTCAAACAAATTTACGTTTTGACGATACAAACCCAACTAAAGAAGATGTAGAGTATGTAGATTCTATTAAAGAAGATGTAAAGTGGCTTGGTTTTGATTGGGCTAGAGAACTTTATGCCTCAGACTATTTTGAGCAACTTTATGATTGGGCTTGCATTTTAATTGAGAAGGGCCTTGCATATGTAGACGACCAAACACAAGAGCAGATTCGTTCAAATAGAGGTACTGTTACAAAGCCAGGTACTCCTAGCCCTTATAGAGATAGAGCTGTTGAAGAAAACCTTTTGCTGTTTAGGCAGATGCGTGATGGTAAATTTGCAGATGGAGAGAAAGTGTTACGAGCCAAAATAGATATGGCTCACCCCAATATGCTCATGAGAGACCCTATAATGTATAGAACTATTCATGCACATCACCATAGAACTGGCGATAGATGGTGTATCTATCCTATGTATGATTATGCACATGGGCAGAGCGATTCTATTGAAAAGATTACTCACTCTATATGTACACTTGAATTTGACGTACATAGGCCCCTTTATGATTGGTTCATAGAGAAGTTAGATATTTTCCCATCTAAGCAATATGAATTTGCTCGATTAAATATTACTTATACAGTAATGAGTAAGAGAAAGTTGTTGCAGCTAGTAAATAACAACTATGTTACTGGTTGGGACGACCCTCGAATGCCTACAATATCTGGTTTGAGAAGAAGGGGATATACACCTGAGTCTATTAGAATGTTTGCAGATAAAGTAGGTGTTGCAAAAAGAGATAATATTATAGATCTCTCTCTTTTAGAGTGGTGTGTAAGAGAAGATTTGAACAGAAGAGCCAATAGGTATATGACTGTTCTAGACCCTATTAAATTAGTTATAACTAATTACCCTGAGGGTAAGACAGAGTACTGTTCTGCAGCTGTTAACCCAGGAGAAGAGAGTGCAGGTAGGCGTGAAATACCATTTTCAAGAGAGCTCTATATAGAGAGAGCAGATTTTATGGAGGAGCCCCCAAAAAAGTATTTTAGACTCAGGCCAGGCGGAGAAGTTAGATTAAAATATTCTTACATAATTCAATGTGAAAATATTATTAAGGACCAGAATGGTAAAATTATAGAGATCCAATGTACATACGACCCTAGCACAAAACCAGGGGAGGGGAAGTGGCGCTCAGTAAAAGGAACCATTCACTGGGTATCTGTACCAGATGCACATGAGATTGAAGTTAGACTATTTGATAGACTTTTCCTTAAGCCAGATATGGACGATTTAGAAGAGGGGAAAGAGTATATAGACTACCTAAACCCCAATTCACTAGAGGTAATAAAAGGGTATGCCGAGCAGGCACTTATTAAAGATAACTCTGGAATAGCTGTTCAATTCGAAAGAATAGGCTACTTTATTACAGATAACGTAGACTCTTGTGAGAGTAAACCTATCTTTAACAAAACAGTAGGCCTTAGGTCTAACTGGTAAAGTTCAAGCAGTTCTAAGTAGTTTTAACTCTATGATGAAACCATTTACCAGATTTGTAGTAGATAAAAGCTCCAATTAGCCCTACACTCCATCCCATTGGGATTGACCACCAAATACCTGTAGGTCCAAAGTGCCTAGATAGAAAGTAGGCTAGGGGTACTCTTATTACCCACAGAGAGAGGGTAGTGATTAGCATAGGGATAAAAGTTGCTCCAGCACCTCTTGTTACGCCATTAATTACAAACATTGTAGAGAAAACTACATAAAAAGAGGTAACAATAACTAGGTATTCTCTGCCTATTTCAATTATCTCTGAATAGTGAGGAGAGCTAACATCTGTAAATAGGCCCATGATTTCGCTACCAAAAAAGACAACTACCATAGTTAGAGCAAGGCAAATAATTGTAGAGTAAACTAGGGTAGAGTTAAGTCCTTTTTTTACTCTATCTAATCTGTTAGCACCTAGGTTTTGCCCTGCAAATGAAGAGAGGGCTGCTGCTAAGTTCATAGCAGGCATTGAGACAAACATATCTACTCTTCCTGCAGCAGTGTAGGCAGCTAGAACAGGAACACCAAAAGGTGAGACAATACTAAGTAGTGCTAAATTACCTAAGCCAACTAGAGTTTGTTGTACTCCAGAGGGGAGTCCAATTTTTAAAGAGAGTCTAAAGTTGGTCCAATCAAACTCCCATTTTCTGTAATTTAGGTTAAATCTTATTATGTTCTCTTTATTTGAGTTGAGATGATACCAGAGTGCTAACCAAGAGCTAATGCTTGCAACTGCTGTAGCCCAGGCTACTCCATCAATTCCCCAGCCAAACACAAGTACAAAAACTAGGTCTAGGATCATATTTATAACTAACGACGCCACTACAAAGTAAACAGGCGTTTTAGAGTTCCCAACACCTCTAAGAATAGCACTCATTCCAAACATAGCAAAGGAGGGAATAGTGGTGGTAAGAATTATAATGTTGAAATATCTAACAGCATGAGGTAATACTTCTGGTGGAATTCCTAGCAAAATAAAGAGCGGGCGGCTCAGTGCAAAAAATATGAGAGACAATGCAATTGAGCTAACTAATAAAAAAACTTGAAGAGTATCTGAAGTAATCTTTACATTATGAAAGTTTTTAGCACCAAAATATTGAGAGGTAAGTACAGAGGCGCCAATGGTAATTCCACTTATCATAGCGCTCATGGTAAATAGAATAGGAAAACTTGCTCCAACAGATGCAAGAGCTATTGAGCCAATGTATTTGCCTACCACAATACTATCTACTACATTGTATAGTTGGTGAAATAGATTTCCAATTAACATAGGTACAGCAAATATTAATATCTGCTTTCCCGGTTTCCCTTGCGTAAGGTCTTTCATTTAAACTTTTAAAGTATTTGTTAAAACCTTTTTACATAGGAGTGGCAATAGGGTTGGCTCCCTTTATTATTGTAATAGTCTTGATGATATTTTTCTGCCTTGTAAAATTGAGAGGCCTTGGTAACTTTAGTGGCTACGTCATATCCTTTTTTGCCGAGTATATTCAATAACTCTGTAGCCTCCTTTTTTTGGTTGTCGTTTAGATAGAATATTTCTGATCTGTATTGATTTCCAATGTCTGGCCCTTGTCTATCTATGTGGGTAGGGTCGTGAATCTCTAAAAATAATTTTGCTAACTCTCTGTAGCTTATTTGATTTGAGTCAAATATAACTTCTACAGCTTCGGCGTGGCCAGTAGTTCCTGTACAAACCTCTTTATAGGTAGGGTCTTTTACAGACCCTCCTGTGTATCCGCTAACTGCAGATAATACTCCCCATTTTTTAGCTAGCAGGTGTTCTACTCCCCAGAAGCAGCCCCCTGCAAAAATAGCTCTCTCTTTTTTCTCAGGAACAAACACCATTGATATTGAGTTTACACAATGTCTTGTGTTTTTGTTTGTTAACTGTTCTCCAATAAAAACATGGCCTAAATGTCCATTGCAGTTAGAGCAGACTATCTCTGTTCTACGCCCGTCTGCATCACGTAATCTTGTTATTGCTCCTGCTATTTCGCTGTCAAAACTGGGCCAACCGCAGCCAGCATCAAATTTATCTGTAGAGCTGTAGAGGGGGGCATTACACTGTTTGCAATGATATGTGCCAGGCTCATAATGATTGTCATACTCTCCTGTAAATGGAGCTTCTGTACCTTTGTCTATTATAACTCGTTTCTCTTCTTGCGTAAGAGCTCTTTTTTCTTGACCTTCCATTATTATTGGTGCTAAAAGTATTATTAAAAGTAAAAGTCTCATAAGGATGTTATTTTTCCCAACTTCTTAACATCTTAATCTCTTCTGCCCATATATCTGGGTTAGGAGTCTCTAATATGAGTGGGATGTTGTCAAATCTACTATCTTTCATTAGTAATTTAAAAGGCTCTTCTCCAATATGGCCTATACCAATTGAGTCGTGCCGGTCTACTCTAGAGCCATGTGGTTTTTTGGAGTCATTTAAGTGCATTCCTTTGAGGTATTTAAACCCTATTGTGTTTTGAAAATGGTTAAATGTCTCTTTGAACCCCTGCTCTGTGGAGAGATTATACCCTGCTGTAAATGAGTGACAAGTATCTATACAAACTCCAACTCGGCTTTTGTCTTCTACATAATGGATAATCTGAGCTATCTGTTCAAAAGTGTGCCCTAAATTTGTCCCTTGGCCTGCAGTGTTCTCTATTACAGCTATTACTCCCTTTGTTTGATCTAGAGCAATATTAATTGAGTCTGATATTGTACGTAGGCAGGTATCTATATTTACTTTTTTAAGATGACTCCCAGGGTGAAAATTTAATCTATCAATTCCAAGTTGTTCGCACCTTTGCATCTCGTCTAGAAAAGCAGCTCTAGATTTGGCTAGAGGCTCTTTCTCTGGATGGCCTAAATTTATTAGATAACTATCGTGAGGAAGAATCTGTTTTGGGGTAAACCCGTATTTTTGGCAGTTCTCTTTAAACTCTTCTATGCTCTTTTGTGTGAGTGGTGCTGCTACCCATTGTCTTTGATTTTTAGTGAAAAAAGCAAAAGCGGTTGCTCCAATTTTATGGGCATTAATAGGGGCATTCTCTACTCCACCAGCGGCACTTACATGAGCTCCAATATATTTCATACTTCTTTCTATTTTTCTATATAAACAACAAGCTTAAATCTCTATTGTTCGCTACTTAATTATTATTCTTGAGATAATCTTTTTTAACTTATTTGCGAGTAATCTTTTTGTTCTCTTTTTAGCAGGCTCAGAGATGTTTTTAACACTCTGTTTTTTTCATCTGTAATTAGTGGGTCTTGTTCTAAAATTGCTTGGGCGTACCTGCGCGACTCCTCTAAAATTTGAAAATCTTTTGCAAGGTTTGAAATTTTAAGATCTACTGGGAGGCCACTCTGTTGGGTACCCTCCATGTTACCAGGCCCTCTCATTCGTAAATCGGCCTCGGCAAGTTCAAATCCGTCGTTAGTAGAGCACATTAGCTCTATTCTTTGACGAGACTCTTTACTTAGTTTGTAACCAGTCTTTAAAATGCACCAAGACTCTTCGGCTCCTCGGCCTACTCTGCCTCTTAGTTGGTGGAGCTGCGAAAGGCCAAACCGTTCTGCACTCTCAATTATCATAACCGAAGCATTAGGGATATCTACGCCAACTTCAATAACCGAAGTGGCAACTAAAATGTGGGCTTTCCCAGATGCGAAAAGTTCCATGTCATGCGCTTTGTCTTGGCTTTTCTGTTTACCATGAACTACAGCTGTTATAAATTCGGGTGCCTTAAACTCTTCAATTATGCTCATATATCCCTCTTGTAAGTTTTTATAGTCCATCTTTTCACTCTCTTTAATAAGCGGATATACTATAAAAATTTGCCTCCCTTTTTTTATCTGCTCTCTCATAAATAAGTAAATTCTATCTGTTTGGTTATCTGTTGTATGCAGTGTCTTTACTGGTTTCCTACCAGGTGGGAGTTCGTCAATAATAGAGACATCTAAATCTCCATAGAGTGTCATTGCTAAAGTTCTTGGGATGGGGGTTGCTGTCATTACTAAAATATGAGGTAGTGTATCGCCTTTGCTCCAGAGCTTAGATCTTTGATCTACTCCAAATCTATGTTGTTCGTCTATAACTGCAAATCCAAGATTTTTAAATTGAACGTTCTCTTCTATAACTGCGTGTGTACCAAAGAGAATATCTATCCCTCCATTAAGGAGCTCTTCAAATAGTATTTTTCTCTCTTTTGCTTTAGTGCTACCTGTTAAGAGGGCTGTTTTTATGTTGGTCTTTTCTAGAAGTTTTAAGGAGCCTTTATAGTGTTGCCCTGCAAGTACTTCTGTAGGAGCCATTATGCAAGATTGGTATCCATTATCGGCTGCTAAAAGAGCTGTAAATATTGCTACCATGGTTTTTCCACTACCTACATCTCCTTGGAGAAGTCTGTTCATTTGCCTACCACTCACAAGATCTTGCCGAATCTCTTTAATAACTCTTTTCTGAGCATTTGTAAGTTCAAAGGGAAGAGCTTTGAAGCAGGTGTTAAAGTTGTTGCCTACCCGCCCCATTTTTATTCCTATGTTAGATTTTTCTCTAGTACTTTTTTGTTTGAGAAGTGAGAGTTGTAAATAAAAAAGCTCTTCAAACTTTAATCTATATTGAGCTTGTGAAAGAGTTTTTATATCTTTTGGAAAGTGAATGTTTTGTAGGGTTTCAGATAGTGATAGCAGTTTTTTATCAAATAGTGTATAGGTAGGTAGAGTCTCTGAAAAAGAATTTTGGCATCTCTTTAGAAGGGTGGCCATAAATTTAGCAATCTGTTTATTACTAAACCCACTTTTTTTAAGTCTCTCTGTAGATGGGTATACCCCTAGCATGTTTCCTACATAGATTGGATTCTCTTCTGTGGCAAGTTCAATCTCTGGATGAACCATATTTAGAACTTGGTTGAAGTAGGAGGGTTTCCCAAATACAATGTATTCTGAATTGGGTTTTATCCACTCTTTTATCCACTTTATTCTTTGAAAGAAAACAAGATCTATTATTCCAGTGGGATCTTGAAATGTAGCCACTAATCTTTTTGAGCGAGGTTTATCTCCAATAACGTTAACTCTTGTTACCTTACCTCTTAATTGAATATAGCTCATAGAGGGTTCTATTTCAGAGATAGAGTAAATTTTTGTACGGTCTATATATCTGAATGGAAAGAAGTAGAGCATATCTCGGTATGTTTTAATACCAAGTTCTTTATTGAGCAGTTCTGCTCTTTTAGGTCCTACTCCGGGCAAGTACTTTATTTCGCTCTCTAGCATATTTGGCATAAGACAAATATACAAATCTTATCTAAAATTCGTATCTTGCAGAAATTTAGAATTGAGATAATGAACAATAAAATAGTAGTAGGGATAACTCAGGGAGATAGTAACGGTGTTGGTTACGAGGTAATTATAAAAGCATTAAAGGGGCAAGGTATATTAGATATTTGCACTCCAGTAGTTTATGGCTCTTCAAAAATTTTTGGTTTTTACAAAAAGCAGGTTTCAGAGGCAGATAATTTAACAACTAACATTATTAAAAAAGCTACAGACGCACATCCCAAAAGGGTGAATCTTATAAATTGTGTTCCTGAGAGCTTTATTGCAGACCCTGGTAATTCAACAGAGGAGGGGGCTAAAGGTGCTCTTTTATCTCTAGAGGCTGCAATTTCAGATCTTAAGGAGGGAACTATTAATGTGCTAGTGACAGCTCCTTTTAATAAGTGGGCAGTCTCTAAAGAGGGGTTTTTATTTCCTGGCCATACAGAGTATTTAGCTAATGAGTTTGGTGCCAAAGATTCTTTGATGATGATGACTGCCGAAGATTTAAAAGTAGGAGTTGTTACAAATCATCTACCTATTTCTGAAGTCTCCTCTGCACTTACTAAGGAGCTGTTGAAGAAGAAGATTGAGCTAATACTAGAGTCTCTTAGAAGAGACTTTGCATATGACAGGCCTAAACTTGCAGTTCTTTCTTTAAACCCTCATGGTGGAGACAATGGCCTTTTGGGTAAAGAAGAGCAAGAGATAATTGAGCCTGTTATTAAAGAGTTTTTTGCTTCGGGAGAATTGGTTTTTGGTCCTTTTCCTGCCGATAGCTTTTTTGCCTCGGCATATAAAAATAGTTTTGATGCAGTGCTTGCAATGTATCACGATCAGGGTCTTATTCCTTTTAAATCATTTTCGTTAGACCGAGGGGTGAATTTTACTGCTGGGTTACCAATTATTAGATGCTCTCCAGATCATGGAACTGCCTTTGATATTGCTGGTAAAGATAAAGCAAATCATCTCTCTATGCTTGCTGCAATTTATACAGCTTGTGATATTTTTAGAAATAGAAAAACTTATGATGTACTTAGAGCTAACCCGTTAAAGGTTGAGGTTCCAGGTACAACTAGAACATTTGATTAAGCCCTTATATGATTGAAATTTACACAGATGGAGCTGCAAGAGGTAATCCAGGCCCGGGTGGGTGGGGTACTCTTCTTAGATCTGGATTGCATTATAAAGAGCTATCTGGTGGGTTCTTGTGTACTACAAATAATAGAATGGAGTTACTTGCTGTTATTTGTGGTTTGGAGGCAATTAAAAGAAAAAATGCAACTATAACTGTCTATTCAGACTCTTCTTATGTTTGTGATGCTGTAAATAAAGGCTGGGTTTTTCAGTGGGAAAAAAAGAATTTTGCTAAGAAGAAGAATCCAGATTTATGGAAAAGGTTTTTAGCAATTTATCGTAAGCATAATGTAAAGTTTGTATGGATTAAAGGGCATAATGGGCATCCAGAAAATGAGAGGTGCGATACGTTGGCGGTAGAGGCCTCTTTTAAACCAAATTTGCCTCCAGATTTGGGTTATATGGAGTGTAATCCTGATTCCGAACCCATGGCTCAAACCCCGCCTCTTTTATAGTCTTTTGCATACTCTCTTTGTTGAGTCTATTTTTTGCTCCTGCACTAGAGACTACGTTCTCTTCTATCATTATTGAGCCCATATCGTCTGCACCAGAGTGTAGTGCTATTTTTGCAATCTCTTTACCTATAGTAAGCCAAGATACTTGGATATGGCCAATGTTATAAAGTATTATTCGGCTTAATGCAACCATTTTAAGGTGCTCAATAGCAGAGAGTTTATCTATATTGTATAGTTCTCCAAGTTTTGTCCCTTTAAGTTGCATTGGCCATGCTATAAAGGCGGTAAAGCCAGGAACATCTTTCTCTTTTTTATTCTGAATATCTCTTAAAATAAAGAGATGTTCTATTCTCTCTTCTATACTCTCTATATGCCCGTACACCATTGTGGCTGTAGTTCCGAGCCCAAGTGAGTGTGCGCACTCCATAACCTCTTTCCATGAATTAACATTTGGTTTCCCAGGAGAGATTATTTTTCTAACTCTATCTGAAAGAATCTCTGCTCCTGCACCAGGAAGAGAGTCTAACCCAGCTTCAACTAACCTCTCTAAAGTTCTTCTAATTGAAAGATTGCTAAGACGGGCAATATGTGCTACTTCTGGCGGACCTAGTGCATTTAATTTAAGTGCGGGGTAGTAATTTTTTAGCTCCCTAAAGAGTTGTTCGTAAAATTCTATTCCGTAATGAGGGTGTAGCCCACCTTGAAGTAGTAGTTGATTGCCTCCCTCTTTTAAAAGATTATCAATTTTAGCTTTATACTCTTCTAAACTTGTTGTATAAGAGCGTTCTTTCTGTGATAGAGTGCAGTGAAAATTACAAAACTTACAAGCAGATATACAGACATTTGTATAATTAATATTCATATCTATTTGCCAACTCACTTTTCTTTGGGGTATCTTTTTGAACCTTATTGAATTAGCTAAGTTTAGAAGAGTTGATATAGGCGTGTTTTTATATAAAAAAAGAGCCTCATTAAGAGTAAGCTCTTCTTCTTGTAATGCTTTGATAATAATGGTTTCGCTATTCATCTCATTGTTTTATCTTTCTCTTGCAAAAATAGGAGTTTTATTTATATATTGTTACAAAAAAGGTATATTTGTAGAATACAATCTTAACTAAAATGAATATATAATGGATAATTTTTTCGAAAGAGAAAATTTGCGCTATGCAATGATTGGTAGTGGAAGCTGGGCAACTGCTTTAGCAAAATTGCTAATGAATAATCAAGAGAGAATTTCATGGTATGTAAGAAGAGATGAGATGATTGAAGACATGAAGAGGTCTCACCACAACCCTCATTACCTCCCTTCTGCTAAGTTTAATCCAGATAGAATTTTTTTTAGCTCAGACATTAATGAGATAATTGAAAATTCTGATGTTCTTGTTTTTTGTATCCCCTCGGCCTACTTTCTACCCGAGGCAGAGCAGATTAGAACTTCGTTAAAAAATAAATTTATTGTAAGTGCTATTAAGGGAATGATTCCAATAGATAATATAACAGTAGCAGAGTATTTTAACCGCAAATATGAGATTCCTTTTAGCAGCATTGGTGTTGTGAGTGGCCCTTGCCATGCAGAGGAGGTGGCTATGGAGAGGCTCTCTTATCTTACACTCTCTAGTAAACATATAGAGGTGGCTCGTTCTCTATGCGAGGTGTTTGCTTGTAGTTATATTAAAACTGTACCTGGGACAGATATTTATGGAGTTGAGTTTGCTGCTGTTTTAAAAAATATTTATGCTGTTGCGGCAGGTGTGTGTAACGCACTCTCTTATGGAGATAATTTTATGGCAGTTTTAATAACTAATGCATTTCATGAGATGCGTGATTTCTTACGTGCATCTCATCCAGACTCTAATAGATTAACTTCTACTAGTGCCTATTTGGGAGATCTATTAGTTACTTGCTACTCTCAATTTAGTAGAAATAGAACTTTTGGAAGTATGATTGGCAAAGGATATTCTGTACATGCTACTAAAATAGAGATGAATATGGTTGCAGAGGGGTATTATGCTACAAAATGCATTTATGAGATAAATAAGAAGTATGGAATAGATATGCCAATAGCAGAGGCTATGTATAAAATTCTTTATGAAGAGAAGTACCCAGCCTATATTATAAAACAACTATCAGAAAACTTAAAGTAATATGGAGAGTAAAAAGAGTATATTACATATAGATATTAAAGGTGTTAGCCCTTTTATTGAGCAAGAAGAGTACACCCTATTCTATAAAAAAGCTAAAAAGGCTTTTAAGACCCTCACAGAAGGAACTGGGAGAGGTAATGAGTTTCTTGGATGGCTTAATTTACCCAATACTATTACTAAATCTCAACTAGAAGAGTATAATAACATTGCGTTAGAGTGGAAAGAGAATACAGATGTTGTTGTTGTAATTGGAATTGGGGGCTCATACCTTGGAGCTAAAGCAACATTGGAGGCTCTTATTCATCCATTTGCATCTGAAGTTGGCAGCAATGGGTGGCCTAAAGTTGTTTTTGCAGGACAAAATCTCTCTGAAGATTATATGGCAGAGTTACTAGACCTTATGGCAGGTAAGAGAGTATCTGCTATAATAATATCTAAGTCTGGTACTACAACAGAACCAGCAGTAGCCTTTAGGATAATAAGAAAACATATAGAAGATAATTATGGAGAAGAGAAGGCTTCTAAAAGAATTATTGCTATAACCGATAAGTCTAAAGGAGCTCTAAAAGGAGTTGCAGATAAGGCTGGCTATAGAACTTTTGTAATTCCAGATAATGTTGGGGGAAGGTACTCTGTATTAACTCCAGTAGGTTTGCTTCCAATGGCTGTAGCTGGGTTAGATATAGAGAAAATGATAAAAGGGGCAGCAGATATGCGTGCTATTTGTTATAGAGAATCTGACTATAACCCTTCAATAAAGTATGCTTTAGTAAGGAATCTTCTCTATTCTAAAGGAAAAAAAACAGAGATATTGGTTAACTTCAATCCTAAGCTTCAATATTTTGCTGAGTGGTGGAAACAACTTTTTGGTGAAAGTGAAGGAAAAGAGGGGTTGGGAATTTTCCCAGCATCTGTGAATTTCACCTCTGATTTACACTCTATGGGCCAATATATTCAAGAGGGAGAGAGGTTTATATTTGAGACAGTTGTAGATGTTAAAAGGCCTAGTAGAAGTGTTGTTATTAATAGTGATTCTTTAGATTCAGATGGGTTAAACTTCTTAGCTGGTAACTCTTTAGACCAGATTAACAAAATGGCTCGTACAGGAACAATGTTGGCTCATATAGATGGTGGAGTTCCCAACATATTCATTGAGGTAGAGAAAATAGATGAGTATAATATGGGAGCTCTTTTCTATTTCTTTGAATTTTCATGTGGAATAAGTGCCTATATATTAGATATAAACCCTTTTGACCAGCCTGGAGTAGAAGCTTATAAGAAAAACATGTTTGCTTTGTTGGGTAAGCCTGGTTTTGAAGAGTTGGCTACCAAGCTAAGAGAGAGGTTATAAAAGATTTTACAATGAAATTTCTTGAGAAATTAGCGCTAGATTTCTACAAAAGAGAGGGAGCTGGCATTAGAGAGTTATGTTTTGTTTTCCCAAATAGAAGGTCGGGTCTCTTTTTTAGGAAATATATTGCTAGTTTTCTAGATAAACCCCTTTTTTCTCCAGCAATAATTACACTTAAAGATATGGTTGTCTCTCTCTCTAATAAAAGAGAGGCAGATAGGTTAGAGCTCCTGTTTGACCTTTACCATGTATATAGAGAGATCTCTAAAACTCCAGAGAGTTTTGACGATTTTGTCTATTGGGGAGAGATTATTCTTAATGATTTTAACGATACAGATAAATATCTTGTAGATGCAAAACAGCTCTTTTCAAATGTGAAGGAGCTTAAAGAGATAGAGAGTGATTATAGCTTTTTATCTCCTGTGCAACTAGAGGCAGTAAAGAATTTTTGGGAGGGGTTTTTACCCGAGGGAGATAGCATAAATAAAAAGAGCTTTATAGCTACTTGGGAGCTACTCTACCCACTTTACTCTAAGTTTCGTCAAAAACTAGAAGATAAAGAGGCAGGATATTCAGGGATGCTTTATCAAGAGGTAGCTCTTAACAAGGAGCTTCTTGAACCTTTAAGAGAGTATAGAAATGTAATATTTGTAGGTTTTAATGCATTGAACCAATGTGAAAAGGAAATTTTCAAAGCAGTTCAAAGTATGAATATTGCAGATTTTTATTGGGATTATGAGAGTGAGTTAATTAAAGATAGCGATAATAAAGCATCTTACTTTATGAATTACAATCTCTCTAACTTCCCATCTAAACACTATATTATCTCTGCTATAGATAGAGGTGTAGTTCCAGAAATTGAAGTGATAGGTGTTGCTTCGGCTGTGATTCAAGCAAAAATTACAGGGGAAATTTTAAAAGAGATACCTGGA
>JAQVZL010000021.1 GCA_028708215.1 Bacteroidales bacterium | reverse complement strand
TAAGATAGAGAAAGCCACGTTCCATCGGAACGTATGTGATGTCGACAGCCCAAACTTGATTTGCATGAGTAATTTCTAACCTTCTAAGTTTGTAAGGATGAATGTATTTCGCCAATCCCAATTTACTAAGGTTTCTTTTAGGATAAATGGCCATTAGTCCCATCTTTCTAAGCAGTCTTCTTACTCGTTTGGGGCCTACAATCATACCAAGGCCCTTGATAAAATCTACCATCCCAATCACTCCCTTAGTAGGATGTTCGTAATACTCCTCATCCATCTTTCGCATCAGATAAAGATCCTCAGGGTCTTCATCTACTGGCTTGTAGTAGAAAGAGCTTCTATTCAACCCGAGAAGTGCACATTGTCTGCGGATACTGACCTTTTCTTTAGGGGACACTATTTTTTTGAGGGCTTCAATGTCCCCAACTTTTCTGAGGCCCTCTTGCAAAAATCCATCTCTATCTCCAGTCTTCCTATCTTCTCAAACAATGCTTTTTCTCTTTTTTCTGCCTCCTGGTCTGGAGCTTTTGTTGAGAAAATCTCTGGACTGCGAGAAAGAAATTCCCTTTTCCACAGGGAAATCATATGAGGATGTACCCCAAATCTCTTCGAGAGCTCGCTGAGTGTTTCCAATTCTCTGATTGCTTCAATTGCTACCTGTGCCTTAAAGGCAGCACTGTGTTTTTTTCTGCTTGTGTTCATAATGAGTAAAATTAATCATTTTATTAAATTTACCCAGTGGTCTGAATTTGCGGGAGTATTATAGGTGCCTACCGGCGGTTGGTAACTGCTCCGCAGGGCAGGACACGTCACAGCCCACCACCATGACTGGAGTGGTAGCATTGATTATCAATGATAGAGCTGTTTGCGTTGTAATTTGGGATTACCTCGCTTTGCTTTGCTTTGCGTTGTAATTTGGGATTACCTCGCTTTGCTTTGCTTTGTAATTTGGGATTACCTCGCTTTGCTCGGTGTTCCCTGGGGGTGGGGTCTTACTAAGCTAAAACCCTAAGTGCAGTGCATAAGGTGCGCACTGCCCTTCTTTTTTATTATGCGCTTTCCGTCTTCAAGCAAGCTTGAGCCGTTCGCGCATAATAAAAAAGCCGCAATTACTTGCGGCTTAGTGTTTTTGCTTAGTGATCCGGAAGGGATTCGAACCCTTGACCCACAGCTTAGAAGGCTGTTGCTCTATCCAACTGAGCTACCGAACCGGTTTGTTTTATTGGGAGTGCAAAGATATAAAATATTTTTACTTTTGCATAGCTTTAGCTATAAATTCTATGGCAAATACTAGGCCGAACCCTATTACCAAGAAAATGGTTGCGTAGGGGAGTTGTGCGTCTATGCCTGTATGTAGTTCAAAATGTGAAGGTAGGGCGGGATAGTCTATCCCTTCATAGTTTAAAGATGCTATTTTCCAAGGCCATACTTTTATGAGTGAACCTGCCATAAAACCTGCTAAAAGTGATATGGTTTGTTTGTAATATCTCTTAAGTAGCCAAGAGAGTAGGTGGGAAAAGGAGAGAAGGCCTACTATTGCACCTGTTGCAAAAATGGCTATAATGGCAATATCTAGCTCTTTTATGGCTGTCATCATAAATGCATATTTCCCCATTAATAGAAGTATAAAACTGCCAGAGATACCGGGGAGAATCATTGCGCAGATGGCTATCATTCCACTAATAAATACAAACCACCAGGCATCTGTTGTTTCGCTGGGCGAAATTAATGAGATCCAAACTGCAATTGCAATTCCAACAAGGAGTGTAATTACATATGATATTTTCCATCTCTCTATATCTCGTAGGATAAAGAGTGCTGAGGCTATGATTAGGCCAAAGAAGAATGACCATAGAGGTATTGGGTGCGTCACTAATAAATAATGCATTAACCGTGCAAGGGTAAATACGCTCACTAAAACACCGCTAAAAACGGCTACTAAAAAGTTGCCATTAATAGCCTTCCAAAAGCCTTTTATATCTCCAGTAAAAAGGAGCTTTAAAGATTTAAGGTCTATAGATTTTAGGGAGAAGATGAGCTCTTGGTATATGCCTGTCATAAAGGCTATGGTACCTCCAGATACGCCTGGTATTACATCGGCAGCACCCATTGCCATTCCTTTAAGAGAAGTTAATAAGTATTTAAGCATTATGGCTAGTGGTTGTTAGTTAGAGTTCTTTTTTAATTTTTTTTATATGATTGGTTACAGAGTCGTCTTTTTTTAGCTCTGGAATGAGCTCATAGAGTTTGGCTAGCCAAACAGGGTCTAGAGTTAAAAGTATCTCTAGATTTATATAAAAGAGTTCTACCTCCATTAAGTTATAGAGGGCTGTTAGATAGGCTATTAATATTTCGGGGTTTTCTGTTCTTTTGTAAGTGGTAAGAAGTTCTCCCACAATAATTGAGTAGTCTGTATCTTCTTTACCTATTATTCTTTTTAAAAAAATTGTTGTCTGTTCATCGTTATGTTTAAGCATACTTATATATGCTAAACCGGTAGATGCTTCTATATACAAAGGGTTTTCATTTAAGGCAAGTTTGAAATAGTTCTGTGCTTGCTCTATTTTGTCTTTAGCAAGATAGGCATAGCCTATTCCCGAGAGAGCAAAAAGATTGTCTGGTTCAATATCTAAAAAAGCAGAGAATGTTTTAATTGCTTCGCTAAATTTTTCGCTATTAACTAGTAAGATTGCTTTATTGTATAGAACAGATGAGTTTTCTGGATTTATTGCTAATGCGTAGTCGAAGGCTTCAATAGCTTTTTCTAGCTGGAACTCTCTAGCATAAATAGTACCTACATTAAACCAAACATTATCGTTAAATGGGTCTATTTCTAGATATCTTTGATAATAAAGCTTGCTCTCTGTGAGTAACCCCATACGCTCGTAGCAGAAGGCTATATCGTTTATGAGATCTTGGTGAGCTGGCGCAAGCAGTTCGGCCCTTTCTAATAGATCTATGGCCTCTTCATACATAAAGGTGTCTATGTAGTCTTGGGAGGCTGTTAAAAGCATGTCTATACTCTCGGTTGTTGCTAACGAGAGCGCACTCTCTAGATACTTTGAAACAGTTTGGGGCTCTTTTGTTTTTATATATACTCTAGCCATAAGAAAGTGAATATCGCTGTTCCCGGGGTCTAAAACTATTAGTTTAGATAAAATTTCTAAGGCTTCATCTGTTTGGTTATGTACTATTAGCACATCGGCATATCTAATTATGAGCTCTGTTGAGTATGGATGCTGTTGCGAGGCCATTTTAGTAATTGTGTAGACTATATGGTCTTCTAGTTCGTCTACAAAATGGTTTATAAGATATTCAAACTCCTCTTCTGTGAAGGTTAGGCTCTCCAAGGTGCCTTGGTTATAAGCTATTTCACATTTAGAGATTAGTTCAGAAAACTCTTCTTGGCCAAAGTTATATAATTCATCTCCTAACATTAACTAGTTTTAATTGACGATAAATAGTGAATTAATGAGTTAAGATAGCTTCTAGATGTGCCATTTTTGAAGTTATCTAGAACTAAATCGAAAGGGTCGCCTTTATAATTTTGGCGGCCTATTTTAAAAGTAGCTTGAGCTGCATTAGAGATAAAGATATTTGGGAAAAAATCTTTAGTTGTAAAGTCTATATATAGATCGAATTTTTCAACTAAAAAGTGAGCTATAGAAGCCTTATCTGGCACGTTGGCATACTTAAAATCTTTCTTGTCTAATATTTTTATTCTGCTATCTAAGTTTTCAGTAGGGAGTGAGTTTTTATCAATATAAACTCCTAGAGCCATAACTTTTATAGACCTCCTATCTAAAATAGCAATAGCTCTTCTAATTGTTTCTAATATATTGTCTTCTTCAAAGTTAAAAAGAAGCCCAACCGAAGTAACTTCTTGGATAGACAGGTACTTAGGAGTTCTTTTGAGCTTAATCTTATTAAGGCTTATTTTTTGAATGTGTTCTTTGAGAAACATAAAAAAAGTTAGATGAAAATTTTTACAAAATTAACAAAAATCAAGCCAATAGCAACACTGCAATAGTTTGAGATAATTTTTATATTTGCACTTATTCAAAAAAGCTTATGAAATTAGAAAATAATATAAAAACTCTGTATGATATATTCATGACTAGTATCAAGGAGTTTAGTGAGAGACCTGTTTTTTCTATTAGTGGGGGAGACACTATTACATATGATCAGTTTGGTTCTAAAGTAAACAGCCTAGCTACTATATTAGCGGGGAATGGAATTAAAAAAGGAGATAAGGTAGCTGTTCTTGGAGCTAGTATGCCCAACTGGCCAATATCTTACTTTGCAACCATTTCTATTACTGCTTTGGTTGTTCCTATATTACCAGATTTTACTGCTTTTGAAATAGCTAATGTTATTAAACATTCGGGGGCAAAGGCTTTAGTAGTTTCTTCTAGGTTAGGGTATAAAGTTTCGAAAAATTTGAGAGAGAGGTTGCAGCTTGTTATTAATATGGACAAGTTAGATATTATTAGCTCTAAAAGCCAAGTTGAAACTAGTAGTGTAGAGATTGAAAGACCCACCTCTGAAGATTTAGCAACTATAATTTATACTTCTGGAACATCTGGTGCATCTAAAGGAGTTATGCTTACACATTCAAATTTAGTAGCTCAAGTAGAGATGTCTAAATGGCTTTTCCCTATAAATAGATATGATACATTTCTCTCAATTTTGCCACTGTCTCATGCCTACGAATGTAGTATAGGTATGTTATATCCAGTTTCTCAAGGCTCTTGTGTAGTCTATTTAAATGGTGCTCCAACTCCATCTTTACTTATGCCCGCTTTGTCCCAGGTTAAACCAACCATTATGCTTAGTGTGCCGCTAATTGTAGATAAGATTTACAAACTTAAAATAAGGCCTCTATTTACTAAGAATATCTTTTTAAGAGCCCTCTATTCAATTAGATTTATTAGAAGAGTACTTCATAGAATTGCAGGAAAAAAATTACTTGAAACTTTTGGGGGTAATCTACGGTTTTTTGGAGTTGGAGGGTCTAAATTAGATGGTGCTGTAGAGCAGTTCCTTTTAGATGCAGGCTTCCCTTACGCTATAGGCTATGGCCTTACCGAAACATCTCCTTTACTGTCTGGTGCAGCGCCTGGCAATGTGAAATGGCAATCTACTGGACAAGCCTTAAAGGGAGTTCAAATGAAAATTATTAACCCTAATAGTAAAAACATTGGAGAGATTGTTGTAAAAGGGCCTAACATAATGAAAGGGTACTACAAAGATCCTAAAAACACAGAGAAGGCTTTTACTCCAGACGGGTGGTTTAGAACAAATGATTTAGGATATATAGATAAAGATGGTTTTTTATTTATGAAAGGGCGTAAAGATAATATGATAGTTAGTGGCAATGGAGAAAATATTTATCCAGAAGAGATTGAGTCTGTTATAAATGATTTTGATCTTGTAATGGAATCTTTAGTAATTGAGAAGAAAGGCAAATTGATTGCTAAAGTCCATTTTAATTATGACGAGATTAAAAATGGAGACTATTTAATAAGTGACTCGGCTGCTCTTAGCTACAAAGAGAAGTTAGATAAGATAAAGAGAGAACTATTAGAATTTGTAAACGACAGAGTAAACAAATCTTCAAAAATTGCCCAGATAGAAGACCAGTTGGCTCCTTTTGAGAAGACTGCTACCCAAAAAATAAAACGCTTTTTATATCATTAGCTATCCCAACCTAGGGCACTTGCTCCTAAAATAGCAGCGTCTGACTCTTTTAAATTAGAGAAAAGAACTTGCACCTTGTTTTTCCACATGAAAAGCATATTTTCATTCATATGTTCAACTATTGGTTTGAGTAGTAAGTTACCAGAACGTGCAAGACCTCCAAAAAGGATGATTGCTTCGGGCGCACTAAAAGCTACAAAGTCTGCAAAAGCCTCACCTAATATTTTCCCTGTGTAGTTGAATATTTCAATAGAGAGTTTATCTCCCTCTTTAGCTGCATTATATACATCTTTAGAGGTTATGTTATCATAGTTGCGCAGTATGCTAGGTTCTTGCGACATCTCTAACCACTCACGAGCTGTTCTTGCTACTCCTACTGCAGAGGCGTAGGTCTCTAGACATCCTGTTCTACCGCAATTACAAATTCGGCCATTTCTTCTAACTGCTGTTGTGTGGCCAAGTTCTCCAGCAAACCCATCGTGCCCATAAACAACATGCCCATCAATTACAATCCCACTACCAACTCCTGTCCCAAGAGTAATCATTATAAAGTTTTTCATTCCCTTAGCAGCACCATAAGTCATCTCTCCAACTGCTGCTGCATTTGCATCGTTTGTAAGATAAACAGGAATGCCAGATTTCTCTTTTAATAGTTTTGAAAAGGGAATAGCTTTTGACCCCCCCCACACAAGGTTTACAGCATTGTCAATTACCCCTGTATAATAATTACCATTAGGAGCTCCTACACCAATCCCTCTTATTTTTTCTGTACTACCTATTCTAGCTGATAGCTTTATTAAAGCATTATTAAGCTCTTCTATATAAAGATTTACATCTGTATGGTTGTCTGTTCTTATAGTTGTTTGTGCTAAAACCGAACCTCTAGCATCTACTATTCCAAGTTTTGTTGTTTGACCTCCAATATCTATACCGGCAACGTAGGGTTTATTCATTGTCTCTCTTATTTATATTATTGTCACAAATATAGTAATTTTTGAAATCATTGCTTTTGCTCCTTTTTTATATCTTTGTTCACTATGAATTCAATCTCAAGGCATCATATATATATATCTGATAAGAGATACACTTTTAAAAATGTATTTAAAGAGTTTTACTCTTCTCAGCTCTTCTTTGCTATGAGGTTAATATCAAATAGACACGATGCCGAAGATATTGTGCAAGATGTTTTTCTAAATATATGGAGAGCAAAGCCAGCGTTTAAAAATGAAATTGCCTTTAAATCTTATCTCTACCTCTCTACTAGAAACCGATGTATAGATTTTCTAAGAAAAAATAGACCACAATTTGAATCTGTAGATTTGGCTCAAGAGATGCCTAATGAGATTGACTATTTGATAAAAGAGGAGGCTTTCAGGATTTTAGATAAAGCTATAAAAACGTTGTCTCCTCAAACTCAACAGGTGCTTAATTTGTCTTTAAGAGGGCTTTCTGTTAAAGAGATTGCTAAAGATTTGAAAATATCTGTAAATACCGTAAAAACTGTAAAGTCAAGAGCATATAAACTGCTCAGAGAAACTTACGGTAAATCTTTTGTAGCAATACTTCTCACTTATATTTCTTTATAATTACATTTTTCTACTTTAAGTAATATTATATAGAATTTAAAAAATCTATATTAAATGTCACCCTCTTTTTAATAAATACGTTTTAATTAATAGAGATATGAAATTGATGAATAAAAAATATAGCGAGGCTATTAAAGAGTCTCAAAGGCTGAGTGAAAAAATTCTTAACGAATTTAGCAATTCCAGCACTTTTTATAAAGATTCTGTTTTGAATGACAAAGAGGAGTCTATTCTTAAAGAGTACTCTACAAACAAACAAAATCGCAAAGATGTTAATATAGATAATGCATGGATTAAATTGTGGTTACGTTTCAACAGTAGATATATTTATACTGTTGCTTCTGCAGCTGTTATCTTATTTTTAATTTCCTTATTAATTTTTACTCCTACAAATAATAATCGCCTCAATAATAGTTTCTCTTTTCAAGAAGAGATTAAGCCTGCTAGTGGTGTTGTTAGCCTAAAACTAGCTAGCGGAGAGGTAGTCTCTATTGACTCAATCTCTTCTATGCAAGCAAGTTTTTTTGGGGTAGAGTTAGATAGTGTGAAACAAGAAATATCTTACAACAGAGTGAGAGATAGTGTTAAAGCTTTAAACGTAACTTCAGAAGGTTTTAAAAATAGCGACCAACAAGAGTTTAACGAGTTGACCATACCAAAAGGAAGGTCTTACTCACTAGTTTTGAGCGATGGTACACGTGTATGGCTTAATGCTCAAAGTTCAATACGCTATCCAGTTAGTTTTGTAGAAGGGGAGCGCCGAGTAAAAATAACAGGAGAAGCTTTTTTTGATGTTAAACACCATAACAACAATGTTTTTATAGTAGAAACAGAAGAGTACAATATTAAAGTGTTGGGAACTAAATTTAATATCTCTTCTTACTTAGACCAAGAGGTTGCTGCTGCTACATTAGTTTCTGGTTCTATCTCTATTTCTTCCAATAATAGTAATGAAGTAGAGGAGGTAGTTGTTGCTCCAGGAGAGCAATATCGCTATAATAAAAAAAATAAAAGCAGAGAAATTGCAAAAGTAGACACAGAGCTATATACATCTTGGGTAGATAATAATTTGAGAATTAAGCAGATGTCTTTAGAAGATATTTTTAAAATTCTAGTTAGACGTTACGATATAGACCTGTTTTATAGTGACGAAGGTACCAAGCACGAGGTTTTTAGCGGTAAAATTCCTCTTAACGATAATCTAAATGTTATTCTAGAGCAAATATCTACAGTCTCTAAAGTTGAGTTCCAAATTGAGAAAAAACTGATTGTAGTTAGATATAAAGATTAATAATTATGCCCAGCAAAAAAACAAATATTATACAACATTATTTATATACTAATCTATGAGAAAGAGAATATCATCTCTGTTTTTCCTTTCAGCTCTTCTGTTTTTAATGAGTTTTTCTAATCAAGTAGTTGCTCAGAAAAATATAATAAAGAGTTTCAAAGTAGAAAATGCGACACTAGAAGAGTGTCTTAAACAAATTGATAAGTTAACTGGAATGGGTTATCTTACTACTGGTCAAGAGTAGATATTAGATATATCTTATTTATATTAGACAATTATGCTCCAACAGATTATGTGTTAGATGAGCTTACAGTTGTTGAGCGCCCCTAGGCACCGTATTGGTGCAATTTCAATTATATTATTGTTGCAAACATTTTATCTGATAATTCCTGATTTTTCTCTATGAGATGATTAATCGTAACCTGTTTATTAAGTGGTAGTTAGCTTTTGGAAATAAGCCCTTTTGGTTTTATTTAGAAAAATTAAATATCTGGTTACTAGGTGTTTACTTGTAATCATCTCCTGATATAAAGTTTCCCACCTTATAAGTTCTTAATAATAAGCCGTTAAATACAACTTTACTTATAAAAACTGGAACTATTATATTGGCTAAACCATCATTATTTTGTTAGCGAAATATTATATTTAGTAGATGCTTAGTTTTATTCAAAGACTTTTACACTATACAATTCCCTGTAAGTCAACAACATGCTAATTTATCTGATGGATAATAATTTTAAAAAGCTACTCTGTTGTTAATTAGAGATTTAGACGAACTCATCTCCACGAATCTCTTCTTATAGTCTATAATAATGCATAAAACTAGGTGAGTTTTATGATATTGACTTGGGTGGGGAGACTTCTGCATACTTTTGCTATATTTGCGCTGCTATATACATTGTAAAAATGTTAAACTCTTAAATATGTTAAAGAAATCATTTTTTCTTATTTTGTTAGCTTTTCTGGTAATATCTTGCATAGAGTCTAGGTATCAAAAGGTTGAGTGGGCAATTGTAATCCATGGTGGTGCTGGTAGCTCATCTGGTAATATGAGTGATCAAAAAAAATTAGAATATGAGAGTAGCCTGTTAGAGGCTACAGAGCTTGGGAGTAAAATGCTTGCACAAGGCGCTACTGCATTAGATGTAGTAGAGGCAGTTGTTGTCTACATGGAAGATTGCCCCCTTTTCAATGCAGGCAAAGGTGCGGTTAAAACCATAGAGGGCATTCATGAGTTAGATGCTGCAATTATGGATGGCTCTAACCTTAAAGCAGGAGCTATTGCAGGAGTAAAAGAGATAAAGAATCCTATAAAAGCAGCTCGGCTTGTAATGGATAGCTCTGCCCACGTTTTTTTAATTGGAGAGGGAGCCTCTTTTTTTGCGAAATTGAAAGGACTTGAGATGGTAGATAATAGTTATTTTTCTACAGAAAGCAGAGAGGAGCAGTATAAAAAAGTAGTTGAGGGAAGAGAAGCAGGTGACCCTAGAGGAACTGTTGGTTGTGCTGTAAAAGATAAACATGGAAACCTTGCTGTTGCAACCTCTACAGGTGGTATGTCTGGTAAAAAATGGGGGAGGGTAGGTGATGTACCTGTTATTGGTGCTGGTACCTATGCAAACAATAGTAGTGCAGCAATATCGGGTACTGGTCATGGAGAATATTGGATTAGAAGAGTAGTGGCCTTTGATATTTCTGCTTTAATGGAGTATAAAGGACTCTCTTTGCAGGAAGCTGCTCAAGAGGTTATATTTAAAAAAATTGATCCTATGGGGGGCTCTGGTGGTGGTATTATTGCAGTAGATAAAGAGGGGAATATATCTATGGAGTTTAATACAGATCTTATGCACAGGGCGTGGGCAAAATCTACGGGTGAATACGGGGTAGGTATTCTTAAAGGAGAAGAAAAAAGATTTATTAAGCATTAATAACTATTATAACAATGGGATTAAAATTAAAGTTAGGATTGCTACCAAAGGTTATAATTGCTATTGCTGCGGGCATAGTTACATCGCTCTTTTTTCCAATTTGGGCTGTAAAAATTTTTGTGACCATAACAGGGATTTTCTCTAACTTTTTATCATTTGTTATTCCCCTTATAATTTTAGGGCTAGTAGCTCCAGGTATTGCCGATCTTGGGAAAGGAGCAGGAAAATTGCTAGGCATTACTGCTCTAATAGCCTACGGGTCAACAATTCTAGCTGGCTTTTTCTCTTACTTTACTACAAGTTGGTCTCTGCCTTATTTGCTTACTTCTCAAGAGCTAGCAGATGGGAGTAATTTAAACTTTGTAGAGAGTGTTACCTCTTTTTTTACAATTGATATGCCTCCACTTATGAGTGTTACTACATCTTTAATTTTGGCTTTTGTAATAGGTCTTGGTGTAGCTTCAATTGAAGGAGACAAGATTAAGCATGCTTTAAGAGAATTTAGAGAAATAATTATTGCTGTAATTGAACATGTAATAATACCACTTTTGCCACTCTATATTTTTGGTATCTTTTTAAAGATTGGTGCCGAGGGGCAAGTCTCTGTTGTATTGGGGCTCTTCTTTAAAGTAATAATTGTAATATTTGCAATGCATGTGCTATGGCTCCTTTTTCAATTTATAGTAGCTGGGGCAATCACAAAAAAGAATCCTTTTAAGGCGCTTATTACAATGATGCCTGCATATATGACTGCTTTAGGCACTCAATCTTCTGCAGCTACAATACCTGTTACTCTAATGCAAGCAAAAAAGAACGGTGTAGAGGAAGATGTTGCAGATTTTGTAATACCATTATGTGCAACTATACATCTTTCTGGAAGTATGCTTAAAATAGTTGCATGTGCCTTTGCTGTAATGTTTATGATAGGAATGGACACTCCTTTAGTTATATTTGCTAGTTTTATTATGATGTTAGGTATTACAATGGTTGCAGCTCCTGGTGTTCCTGGAGGGGCTATTATGGCAGCAGTAGCGCTCTTAGAATCTATGTTAGGGTTTGATCAAACTTTAATAGGGCTCATGATAGCTCTATATATAACAATGGATAGTTTTGGAACAGCTTGTAATATCACTGGCGATGGAGCTATTGCTTTAGTTATGAATAAAATAAATAAATCTTTTAAGAAATGAGAAAAATTGCTCTGCATTGGCAGATATTAATTGGAATTGCTTTAGCTGTACCTTTTGGTATTTTCTTTTATGAGTTAGCACCTTCAATTAAATGGATAGGAGATATTTTTATAAGAGCTTTAAAAATGATTGCAGTGCCCATTGTATTCACCTCTTTAGTTATGGGTGTCTCTAGTCTTGGAGGTTACAAAGATTTAGGGAGGCTTGCAGGAAAAACCTTTTCATTTTATGTTTTAACAACTGCTCTAGCTGCAACTATTGGAATTATATTAGTAAATGTAATAAAACCAGGAGTAGGTGCCGATTTAAATTTTACCGCAGATGTTTCTAATCTAGAAGTAACTTCACTCTCTTTTAAAGACCAAGTTGTATCTATAGTTCCAGAGAATATCTTTGCAGATCTCACAAAAGGGAATATGCTTCCAATTATCTTTTTTGCTATCTTTTTTGGCTTTTTTATCACTAAGGTCTCTACAGAGAACAGTAAAACTTTAAGGAGTTTTTTTGATGCTGCTTTTGAGGTTTTTATGAAGATGACTCTTTTTATTGTAAAGTTTACTCCAATAGGAGTTTTTGCGATAGTAGCAAATATTATAGCCGAGCAGCAGGGCGATTCGGCACAGTTATATGCTATTATAAGTAGTTTAGGCCTCTATACACTTGTCGTTTGGGGCGGATGTCTTATTCATGGAGGGTTGGTATTGCCTGGCTTGGTATATGGATTTACAAGACTCAACCCTTACAAACATATTAAACAGATGTCTGTTCCTCTATTAACTGCATTCTCTACTTGCTCTTCTGGAGCAGCATTGCCTCTTACAATTAGAGACTCCCAAGAAAAGACTGGTATTTCAAATAAAATAGCAAGTTTTGTGCTTCCATTAGGGAGTACTGTGAATATGAATGGTACTGCTTTATATGAGGGGGTTACTGCAATTTTTATAGCTCAAGCATACGGGATTGAATTAACTATTGTTCAAGAGGTGGTAATTGTTCTTACTTCTGTACTTGCAGCAGTAGGTGCAGCTGGAATTCCTATGGCAGGCTTAGTTATGCTTGGCGTAGTTTTAATGGCAGTTGGATTACCTTTAGAGGGTATTGGATTAGTACTTGCAGTTCAGCCTATATGCGATATGATTAGAACATCTGTAAATGTATATGGAGATGCTTCTGCCTCTGTAGTGGTAGCCCACTCAGAAGGTGAAAAACTCAATTTATGATTTTTTACCTCTAGGCCATTGTGGGTTTATACCCCTCGGCCACTAGATTTAATCATCTCCTTAATCTCATCTATATAGTTTGTCTTTTCTAATAGAGACTCTAAAGATATGTGCATTCTATAATCCCAATAATTATTGGGATTTTGAGGGTTATTAATTCTCTCTTCTTCTGGGTTCTCTCTTCTTAACTCTCCTGACATTGCGAGCCAATCTTGTAGTGGTAAAATTGTGAGCATTGCTGGCGAGTTTAGATGTTTTTCTAGAATTTTTTTTGCAATATTAGGTAGGAGGTCTTGTGGTGCTTTCCCTTTTATTTTAAGACTGTTGTTATAATACTCTTGAGAGTTTTGTGAGTTCTCTTCCCACCACTCTCTTAATGTAGGCATATCGTGAGTGCCAGTAGAACAAACAGATAAATAAGAGTAGTGCAATGGGCTGCCAAATTTCATGTTTGCTTTTTTTGGCATTCTCTCTATCTCTAGAGAGAGAATTTTGAGTTTATCCATAACCTCAGGGACACACTCTGGGATCATACCTAAGTCTTCTCCACAAACTAGCATATCTGTAGATGAGACAATGTTTTGAAGCCTTTTGAGACCAGTTTTGGCCCACAACTCATTATTTCTTTTATAAAAATAGTTGTTATGGAGTTTATCATAGGCTCTTTTTTGAAGTTCTCCTAGCTCATTGTATTCGGGAGTAAGTTTAGGAGATATAGTGGGGTGCAAATTGTTTGGTTTGTCTATATCTGTAATAAAGAGGTTGTTATTTGTACTTTCGTTATATTTAAAGCTTGCAATCTCTTCTTGTGTGTAAGGAAGGGCTGGATTAAAAAAACCTTTTAAACCATTGTTGCTCCCTTGAGGCAGCTGCCAGATTCTAAAAAATCCTAAAATATGATCTACTCTACAAGCATCAAAAAACTGAGACATTTTATTTAGTCTTCTTTTCCACCAATCAAACTCACCTTTCTCAATTGATGTCCAGTTGTACACAGGGAAGCCCCAAATTTGCCCATTAGCAGAAAAACCATCTGGTGGAGCACCTGCTACAAAATCGAAATTAAAAATCTCTGGCTCTGTCCACGCTTCAACTGAATTTGGATTAATCCCAATAGGAATATCTCCTTTGAGCACTATTTTTTTACTTCTAGCGTAGTTACTTACCTCTTTTAGCTGTTTGTAAAGGTGATACTGTATAAAATAGTAGATAGTAATCTCTTTGTAATATTCACTATCTATAGAGCTCATTTTAATAGCCTCTTCTACATTATATTCTGAATGTTCTGGCCATTTCCTAAAGTTAGCATCTTTGTTAACATTACGTAAAAAAGAGAAGAAAGCATAAGGGAGAAGCCACTGCTCATTATCTTTAAAGAATTTTTTATACTCTTTTGATTTAAATGTTTTCTCATGTTCTTGATTGAATATTTGCTTTATATATAGAAACTTAGACCTACTAACAGCTTCGTAATCAATTTCACTAAGAGCGTTAAGTTTTGCGCATTTTTTTAAATGTCTTTCGCGAAACTCTCTATCTTTAACCTTCCCCAGTTTGTTTAAATCTATATATATGGGGTGTAATGCATAACCAGATATTGCATTATATGGATATGAATCTTGTTTAGTAAGAGTTGCAGTGGTATCATTTATTGGAAGTAGTTGTAGAATATTTTGATTTGTAGACTCTAAAAAATCTATCATAAGTTTAAGATCGCCAAAATCACCTATCCCACAGCTATTGTTAGAGCGCAAAGAGAAAAGAGGGATTGCTGTACCAGCAAAACGAGACATCTGAGTTGGAAGTTCAATTTTAAAATTATTAATAATAAACTGAGTCTCTAATGGAGTGTTTTTTTTCTTGAAAACTCTATTTTCTCTCTCTTCCCATATATAATATGTAGAGTTGTTACTCTCTCTCTTATTGTTTTTATTATCTGGTTTTATTACAAATTTATATTCAATTTCATCTGGTATTGAGTAGATAGGAATCTCTATCTCCATTAATCCCTCTTTATTAATAGTCATTTCTCTTCCACTATTTGGGTCCCAGTTGCCCAAATAATCACAATTGCCACAAATTAAAACTTTTTCTAGACTTGAAATGTTATTTGCTCCTACTTTAATAATTAAATCTTCAGATAATTTATTGTTCTTATTAGGATTATAAAACCCTTTCTTTAAAGCCATAGAGAGAGATGGAGTTTCGTAGCTTATCTCTCTCCAGCTATCATATATAATATGATCTTTTTTACTTACTGTAGTAAAATTCCTAGATGTCCCAGCCTCTGGGATTAGCTCTGAACCATCTTTTAAAATATATTGATAAGAGAAACTTACATCGTTTTTTATATAGATAGTTAAACTCCACACTCCATTAGAATATTCCATCTGCTTTGAACTCCACAAATAGTCTCCTTGCAGTTCAGGGATAGAGCCTTTGATAAGAATTTCTTGTCCATATTTTGTCTTATAGGGGATGTAGAAGCTAACTTTTATCATAATATATACTATTTCAAATCACAAAGATGAACTGTTTTGTAAATTATTTGTAAATATAATCTAAATGGCTGGTATATTTGCAAAAAATCAACTTGTACCAACTGTTTCAATATAGTATAATAAATAAATAATAAAAACATGTATAGATATATTAGAATATTATTAACAACACTTCTATTTACTACATTACTTTTTTCTTGTAGAGAATCTAAGGTAGAAGATGGAGTATACAATTTAAAAATTTTTGCTACCAACGATTTACACGGAAGGTTTTTTGACTCTCTATACATTCAGAGCCCAGAAAAACAAGTTCACAACTACTCTTTGGCTTCTGTTGCTAGATATATTAGAAATGTAAGAGATACCACTAATGAAAATAGTGTGATTTTATTGGATATTGGAGATCATCTACAAGGAGACAATTCTGTTTTTTACTATAACTTTATAGATATAGAAGATGAGCATATTTTTTCTAAAGTAGCTAACTATCTTAAATTTGATGCTGTTGTTGTAGGCAATCACGATATTGAGGCAGGTCATAGAGTTTATGACAAACTCATTGAGGAGTTGGAAATGCCATATTTGGCTGCTAATGCAATTGAACTTAAAACAGACAAACCCTATTTTGAGCCATATACTATTTTAAATAGAGATGGAGTTAAAATTGCAATTATAGGAATGACAAACCCAAATATTCCTAATTGGCTCTCTCCCCATTTATGGGAAGGAATTGAGTTTGAAGAGATTGTTTCATCTTTAGAGTATTGGGTGAACTATGTAAGAAAAAATGAGAACCCACATATTGTAATAGCTGCCATGCATGCAGGTTTAGGTAGCCAAGAGGTGAATAATAAAGAAAATCCAGCTAGATTTATAGCAAAAAACATAGAAGGGATAGATATAATTTTTGCAGCTCACGATCATAAAGTAACAGCAGAAAAAATAGTTAACGAAGAGAGAGAAGTATGGGTTTTAGAGGGAGGCTCTAGAGCCTCTATGCTTTCAATGGCAAATATTACTCTTACAATTGAAGGTGGCAAAATAGCTTCTACTAATATCACAGGCTATAATATAAGTATGAGTGGTGTTAAAGCAGATTCGCTCTATAATCAACTCTTTAGAGAGGAGTTTCTAACAGTCCAAGAGTTTACTAAACGTCCTGTTGGGATGCTCAATAATAGTATCACTAGCCGTGATGCCTATTTTGGGCCGAGCGAATATATAGATATGCTACACACGCTTCAGTTAAAAGCATCTGGCGCACATATCTCATTTGCTGCTCCACTCTCCTTAGATTTAAATAAAAAGAGAGGAGTGTTAAATTATCAAGATTTATTAGATATATATCCTTTTGAAAACCAGTTGAACGTTATTGAGATGACTGGTTTAGAGATAAAAAATTACTTAGAATATTCATATTCTAAGTGGGTAAATCCCAACCCTATAAAGAGTGGTCACTTACTTAATTTAAGAGAGGGAGGCAATGGCAATAGAGGCCATTTTAACAGCCAATATTTTAACTTCGACTCTGCAGCTGGAATACTATATGAAGTAGATATTACAAAAGGAGATGGAGAGAGAGTTAATATTATCTCTCTTGCAAATGGAGATATATTTAATTTAGAATCTAAATATAAAGTAGCACTAACTTCTTATAGAGCAAGTGGTGGTGGAGATCTTCTAATGTTAGGTGCAGGTATTCCCAAAGAGGAGATTTCAAATAGGCTAATAACAAGAATGGAAGATATAAGACAACTAATATTTAATCAGATTCAAGAAGAGGGTTCTTTAGAGGCAAAAAAGTTAAACCATTGGAAATTTATACCAGAAGAAATAGTCACTAAATTGGCTGAAAGAGATTATAGTATTCTATTTTAATAATCACTTAAATAAAAAAAGGCTGTCCTATATAATTAGAACAGCCTTTTTCGATTATTTACATATTACTTTGCAAAACTCACTGAGCGTGTTTCACGGATTACTGTAATTTTAACTTGCCCTGGATAAACAAGTTCATCTTGAATTTTCTTAGCAATATCTAGAGAGAGTTGCTCTGAATCTTGGTCTGTTACAGCTTCGCTACCTACAATAACTCGTAGTTCCCTTCCAGCTTGTATAGCATAAGATTTAGTTACTCCAGGGTAGGAGAGTGCTAAATCTTCCATCTCTTTAAGACGCTTAATGTAAGATTCTATAACCTCTCTTCTTGCACCTGGGCGAGACCCAGATATAGCATCGCTCACAAGCACTAGTGGAGAGATAATTGAGGTCATTTCTGCCTCTTCGTGGTGAGCTCCAATGGCATTACAAATTTCTGGCTTCTCTTTATACCTTTCTGCAAGTTTCATTCCTAGAATTGCGTGTGGAAGCTCGGCATCTTCGTCTGAAACTTTTCCAATATCGTGGAGTAAGCCAGCACGTTTAGCAATTTTTGTGTTAAGCCCAAGTTCAGATGCCATTGTAGCTGCAATATTAGCAACCTCGCGTGAGTGTTGAAGTAGATTTTGGCCGTAAGAAGAGCGATATTTCATTCTCCCTATAAGTTTAATTAGTTCTACATGAAGCCCATGTACACCTAAATCTATACAGGTTCTTTTACCTGTTTCAAGAATTTCGTCTTCTAATTGTTTCTTTACTTTAGCAACAACCTCTTCAATTCTAGCAGGATGTATTCTGCCATCTGTAACCAATTGGTGAAGGGCCAATCTAGCAACCTCTCTTCTTACAGGGTCGAATGCAGAGAGTAAAATAGCCTCGGGAGTATCGTCTACTACAATCTCTACGCCTGTAGCAGCCTCTAAAGCTCTAATGTTTCTACCTTCTCTACCAATAATTCTGCCCTTAATCTCGTCACTTTCAATATTAAAAACGGTAACAGCATTTTCTATTGCTGTTTCTGGAGCAATTCTTTGTATTGTATTTAGAATTATTCGTTTAGACTCTTTGCTAGCTGTTAGTCTTGCCTCATCAATAACTTCACTTATATAAGACATAGCTTCACTTTTAGCTTCGGACTTCATAGTCTCTACAAGCTGGTTTTTGGCTTCTTCTGCTGAAAGACCCGCAATGTTTTCAATTTTTTTAATTGCCTCTATGCGTAGTTTCTCATACTCTTCACCTCTTTTCTCTACTAGCTCTAACTGATGTTTAAGATTGTTTTTTATAGCATCAATCTCTTTTTGCTTTTTTTGAGATTCAGAATTTTGTTGATTAACATGAATCTCTCTCTGCTTTAGCTTTGCTTCTAACTGATTAATTTTGTTAGTTCTCTCTATAATTTGTTGTTCGTGTTCTGTTTTTAGCTGTAGAAATTTCTCTTTAGCTTGAAAGATTTTCTCTTTTTTAATGTTTTCTCCATCTTGCTGGGCACATCTTAAAACCTCTTCACGTTTTTTCTTTAAAACAATATTATTTCCTACAAAGTAAGCAATACCAAAACCTGCCAACGCGGGCAGTAGAATAGTTATTATTATCTCCATTTAAGTTTATCTGTATATATAGTGTGTGTTGAATTAATTAAAAAAGCCGCTGGTCTAACTGTTTAGCAAAAACCTCTTTAAAACAAGATTTGAGCTCCGATATTAGTCGCAAACGTCCAACGTCCTGTAAACAGAATCCCCCGAAGGGTAAAATAGGCCTGTTTTTGACTATCGAGTTTACTCGGTATTTTTATAATGTTGATTTTGGCAAAGAGCTAAACCAACGGCTAACTTTATATCAGATAGCTGAATTAGATAAATTTACTTTGATATAATCGTCTAAAAGATTGTCTAAGTTATTAAGGTCTTCTACCATTCTTACTGCTTCTTCTCTCTGTTCTGCTTCTATAAGTCTTATAACAAATTGAAGCAAAGCCATAGATAGGGCATCTTGGGTATCTCTATTAGCGTATCGACCTTTGTAGAGATTAATCTTCTCATTAATTATTTTTGCAGCTGCTCTAATTTTTTCTTCGTCGGCAGCTGGAATTCTCAAAGGATATGAGCGATCTGCTATGCTTATCTGTATTGACTGTTGTTCTTCCATTAAGTTTAATCGTTTAGCAGTGCTACGCACTTATCAATCTCCTTTATTATCTTTGTAATCTTCTGTTTAGCTTCTTTTACATCTGTAGATGTTCCTTTAAAAGCTTCAGCTAACTGTAATTTATTTACTTTTTCTTCTAGTTCTTTATTTTTATTAGTACTGTATTTTAACTCTTCTCTGCAAAGATTTAACTTTTGACTTAACTCTTGGTTATCTGCTATAACTTGCTCATATCTAGATATAATCAATTCAATTTTCCCTTTAAGGCTGTTTATTATTGATTGATAGTCTTTTTCCATATATCTATGCAATTATGCAAAATAATCTTTACTGTTACACAAAGATAGTAAATTTTAAATATTATAAATAAAAAATGCTCCTACTTTATAACAAGTAGGAGCATTGTTTAGTTTGATAAAAAAAATTACACTTTATTTATCTCAATAATTTTTTCTTTTCCAACCTCAATAGCTTTCTCGTTCATAGGAATTAGTTTGTGGTGACGCTCAGGAATAGATTTTTTAAGACCTTTAATCACACTCTCCATCTCTACTATCTGCTTTTTACTTAGATAGGCTCCAAGAACTACCATGTTGTATGTTTTTGAACTTCCCAATTCTGCAGATAAATCTACAGCTTCTATAGAGTATATATTTATATCTTTTCTTTGAGGGTGGCGAGTTATACCATTGGGGTCGTATATTAATAAACCTCCAGGTTTTACTTGACTCTCAAACTTATCCATAGATTGCTGGTTAAGTATAATTGCAGTGTCGAAATTACTTAAAATTGGGGAACTTATTTTTTTGTCGCTTAGTATAACTGTTACGTTAGCTGTACCACCGCGCATTTCTGGTCCATATGACGGCATCCATGTTACCTCTTGCCCCTGCATAATGCCTGAGTAGGCAAGTATTTTACCCATAGACAAAACACCTTGACCGCCAAAACCTGCTATAATTATCTCTTCTTTCATATTGTCGTTTTTTAAATGTCTTTAAGGTCACCTAAAGGATAACTAGGAAACATGTTTTCTACCATCCATTCATTTGCTTTAACTGGAGACATTTTCCAGCCAGAATTACAAGAACTTACAATCTCTATGAATGATGTTCCTTTCTTTTTGGCAGAGTTTTCAAATCCTTTTCTAATAGCTCTTTTTGTTTTACGAGCACCAGCTGCATTTTGCACAGATTGTCTAGTAACGTAACAAGTACCTTCTAGTTGTGATATTAAATCTGTTATCCTTAGAGGTTTTCCATGAAGGTCTTCTCTTCTACCATATGGAGATGTTGCTGTTTTCATGCCCATTAAGGTAGTTGGGGCCATTTGACCACCAGTCATACCATAAATTGCATTATTAATAAAAATAACAACAATGTTCTCTCCCCTGTTACAGGCATGCATAATCTCTGCAGTTCCAATTGAAGCTAAATCTCCATCTCCTTGGTATGTAAATACGTATTTGTCTGGATAAAGTCTTTTGGTTGCAGTAGCTAAAGCAGGAGCTCTACCATGAGCAGCCTGTTGCCAATCTATATCTACATAGTTATAAGCAAATACAGAACAACCAACTGGAGATACACCAATGGTATTTTCTTGAATACCCATCTCTTCAATTACTTCTGCTACAAGCTTGTGTGCTGTACCGTGAGAACATCCAGGACAATAGTGCATTACATTATCTAGAAGAACAGGTGTTTTTGAGTAAACTTTGTTCTCGGGTTTAATTATATCTTTTATATCCATAGTTGTATGCATTTTATTTATTGATCTCTTTTTTAAATGCCTCTAGTACCTCTTCTGGAGATGGAACAATACCGCCAAGTCTTCCGTAGAAGTTAACAGGAATTTTACCATTTACTGCTAGCCTTACATCTTCTACCATCTGTCCAGCACTAAGCTCTACAGACATAATAGTTTTCAACTGAGGTACCATTCTTTGGATCTCTTTTGTTGGGTAAGGGAAAAGAGTAATTGGGCGTAAAAGACCAAGTTTAATTCCCTCTTTTCTAGCGAGGTCTATAGTGTTTTCACATACTCTAGCCATAGAGCCGTATGCTACAATTAGATGTTCGGCATCTTCACATTTGTAGTTTTCAAACCTTACATCTTCTTCTTCCATTTTCTTATATTTTTCTATAAGTCTGTGGTTTAGAGCCTCATGTACAGCAGCATCTAAAGCTAAAGAGGTAATAACGTTCTGTTTTCTATCTGGAGTTTTACCAGTAGTTGCCCAAGGAGACATTTCTATAACCTCTTGGTCTGTCCATCTTGGCTTCATCTCTCTAAGTTCTACCTTTTCCATCATCTGGCCTATAACGCCATCTGTAAGAATAAGAGCTGGGTTTCTATATTTGAAAGCTAATTCAAACCCAAGATCTACAAAATCGTACATCTCTTGTGCCGAATTGGGTGCAAGTACTATCATTTTATAGTCTCCATGACCACAACCTTTACAAGCTTGGAAGTAGTCTCCCTGGCCAGGTTGTATTGTACCCAATCCAGGGCCACCTCTAACAACGTTTACAACCAAACATGGAAGTTCGGCCCCAGCTAAGTAGCTAAGACCCTCTGCCATTAGGCTAATTCCAGGGCTACTAGAAGAAGTCATAACTTTTTTACCACAAGAAGCACCTCCGTAAAGCATGTTAATAGATGATGTTTCGCTCTCGGCCTGTAAAACCACCATTCCTGTAGAGTCCCAAGGTTCCTCTAACATCAAGGTTTCCATAACCTCAGATTGTGGAGTAATAGGATATCCGAAGTAACCGTCACAACCATTTCTGATAGCAGAGATTGCGATGGCTTCGTTTCCTTTCATTAAAATGTATTCTGCCATATTAATAAATAATTTTTACCATTAAACTTTAACCCTATATACTGTTATACAGGTATCTGGACAAACAGTTGCACAATTTGTGCAACCAGTGCAGTTTTCTGGGGATGCCATATAGGCATAATTGTAACCCTTGCTATTTACCTCTTTAGATAAAGCAATGGTATTGGTAGGACAGTTAACAACGCAAACACTGCAGCCTTTGCATTTTTCTGTGTCTACCACAATAGCTCCTCTTAATGCCATATTCTATTTAGTTAGTTTATAATTTTTACAAAAGTATTAAAATTTGATCTAAAATGAAAGGATTTATAAGGAAAACAGTATAATTATTTACTAAAAAACTTAAATCCCTTATTTATACCTTCCATAATGATATCCCATCTTAAAATGATACCTATTATAAGAAGGAGTATAAGTATGATAGAGCCTTGAGTAAATGGAGAAAGCTGGTTGAATCTATTTTTTAACTTAGAGAGCATGGTTTTATAAGTGATTTTTTACTATCCTAATTCTTGCATCTACAGCAATTACCTGCTTTGAGTTACCAAGAAGAGGGTTTAGGTCCATCTCAAATATTTCTGGAGCTGCATTGCACAGAGCAGATACTCTCTGGATAGAGTTGACAAATAAAAATTCGTTTACACCCTCTTGTCCCCTAGTTCCCTCAATAAGTTTATACCCTCTTAATGTTTTTATCATAGAGGTTGCCTCTTTTTTAGAAACAGGGCTTAGAGCGCTATTTATATCTTTTATTGCCTCTACAAATATTCCACCAAGACCACACATAATTAAATGGCCAAATTTATCTTCTTTTTTAGCACCTATAAAAAGTTGAGTGCCAGATAACATAGGCTGTAAAAGAATTGATGTTGTCTCTGGTATTTTCATCATTCTGTTGAACTCTACTACCAAAGTCTCCATCTCTGTAACATCTAAAACAACACCACCAACATCTGACTTATGTACTGGCCCTACAACTTTCATAACTAGAGGGAAACCTATCTCTTTAGCCATTTTTTGAGCTTGTGAAACAGTTTGGGCAACAGCCTCTTTTGCTCTATTTATCCCAGCAGCATCTAAAAGTTTTTGCACCTCTGTAGGAGCAAGGTAGCCATCTTCACTATTGTCTATTACAGACCTTATTAGTTCTTTGTCTACAGGTGGTAATTCAATCTCTTGAACATCTGAAATGTTATTAAGTACTTTGGCTAGTGCTGTTCCAAAAATAGTCTCTTCTGGAAAGCTAATGCCACCATTTTTCTGGAAAAGAGCAATTTCTTCTGCTACATTTACTACAGAAGGTAAGACAGGGTAAATTGGTTTTTTACAACTCTTAATTTTCTGTTCTAATACTTCATATACGTCAAAAACAGTTGTTAGACCTGGAGACCCAAAAATTACAACCATTGCATCTACGTCAAAATTGTTTTCGCAAGCATCTATAATATGGCCAAGCTGTTCTGCTGTACCTGTGGCTAGAAAGTCTATAGGGTTAGAGACCGAAGAGCCTGGAAAGAGCTTTTCAAGGAGTTGGTTGGCTTTCTCTCCTTTTATCTCTGGAACATCTATTTTATTTGCACTTAAAACATCTGTGAGCATTACAGCTGGGCCACCTGCATGAGTAATAATGGCAACTTTTTTACCTTTAGGAGTTGGGTAGGTAAGTACAGATGCTACAGTTGCAAGTTCGTTACGTCCATAACATCTAATTATACCTGCTTTATGAAATAGAGCATTAACAGCCTTATCTGGGCTAGCAAGTGCACCTGTATGAGAAGATGCTGCTCCGCTTCCGGCAGAGCTATACCCTGCTTTTATTGCAGCTATACGAGCTCCTTTCTTAATAAGAGAGCGGGAGTGTTTCAGTAATTTTTGGGGGTCATTAATACTCTCTATATAGAGTAGTTTAACAGGAGAACTTTTCCCTGGAATATATGAGTTGTCTAGATACTCTAGAACCTCTTCTACTCCAATTTGAGCACTATTGCCTACAGAGAAGACAGAGGAAAATTTAAGCCCTAGCTGCATAGATGCCTCTAAGATAAAGACAATTGTAGCACCAGATCCAGATATGAGATCTACACCCATTGGGTCTAGTTGGGGGATTGGTTTTATAAAGACTCCAGAATAATCTGGAGTTAAAACTCCAATACAGTTGGGGCCAATTAGAGACGCCCCTGCATTATTTGTTATCTCTACCAGTTTCTCTTCTAAAAGTGCTCCTTGTGGGCCATCTTCATGAAACCCAGCAGAGAAAACTATAATAGCTCGGCAATTTTTTTTATTACAAAGTATATCTGTTACATCTGGGCAGAGATGGGCAGGAATTGCAAGTACTGCAAGATCTACTTGGGGTAAGTCTGAAACAGATGGATAACATTTTATTCCCTGAACAGAAGTTGCTTTAGGGTTAACTACATATAATTTTCCACTATATTTTGTTTCAATTAAGTTTCTGAGGACATTGCCTCCTGGTTTTTGAAAACTTTCTGAACCGCCTACAATTACAATACTCTTAGGAGAGATTAACTCTTTATTTATCATGCTTAAAAAAATTTGTATGCAAATATAATAAAAAGTAACTAAAAAGAGGACAATAGATTACATTATCTCGGTAAATCTCATAATTGATTTAGAACTATTAGTTCCTCTGTTATAGACAAACCACTCTCTTTTTTCTGAAAACTCTAAATAGCGATAGACATTATTTCTAACCTCTTTATTTAATAGTGGGTTGTGCATAGTAGAGCCAAATCTCCACTGCTTAGATAGTAGGCCTGGTCCAGCATGAAAAGAGAGACCATTTTCCATCCATGTAACTGCAATAGAAGGTAAACTATTTTTAAAGTAGAGGGAGCAGAACTCCCATATTATAACTCCTTTTTTCTCTGGGCTTAAACCGTGGGTATGGTTTTTATTATGAAAGTAGAGTGCAAACTCCTCTAGAAAAGAGGGGTTTTCAAGAGAGGCTTTTGTAAATGGTTGTAACCAAATTGAGTGATTGTAGTAGATATCTAGAATTCGAGAGAGAGCTACAGATAATTCTAATTCATTGTAACTAATCCATGGTGTTTCAAGAACTTCGTAGGGTGGGAGTAAGCTATATTTTATTCCAATTGAGTGAGCTTGGTTTCTAAGTTTTGTGCCTGGTAGAAGTTTTAAAAGTTCAAGTTGAATCTCATCTGGAGAGATCTCTAGTAGTACTTTAATATCTTCTATAAGTTGTTTGTATGAGTAGTGTGGCAGGCCTGCAATAAGGTCTGTATGAACTTCGTGATTTACTACTTTGGAAAGAAATTTTATTCCCTCTAAAGTGCTTTTAGAGTTGCCATATCTTTCACAAGCTTCCAGCACATTATCTTGGAGGCTCTGAACCCCAGCCTCTAGGTGAAGTACCCCTGGGGGAGTAGTTTCTATAGCCTCTTTGAGTTCACTATTAAAAAGTGATGGGTGTACTTCTACATGAAACTCTATCTCTTGGTTAAACTCTCTAAAAAGTGAGATTAACTCTAGTGCTCTTTTGGGGTTAGCATTAAAGGTTCTATCAAGAACTCTTATCTCTCTAACTCCCTTATCATAAATTTTTTTTATTCTCTCTCCAAGTTGTGCTATAGGTATATCTTCAATTTTTCTTTCACCTCCACTTATACAGAAGGCACATCTATTAAAGCACCCTCTAGAGGTCTCTATTTGAACAAAAGGCTTCTCCCAATTAAAGAAAATTGACTCTTCTGGTGGGTTGAGTGTAGTAAAACTTGATACTATTGCCTCGCCATTATCTACATATTCACCTTTATTGTTTAAGTAACAGAACCCTTTATAGTTGTAGCATTGGTTAGGGTTCTCTATAGAGCAAATAAAAGAGGTGAAAACCTCTTCTCCCTCTCCTCTAAAAACAGCCTCGGCATAACTATTCTCTTTTAAGTAGTTGCTGTTATCTCCTAAAAATTCGGGACCGCCTAAAACAACTCTAATGTGTGGCCTTAAAGCGTGAACTTTAATAAGAACTTTTTTTAGTAGAAGGTGGTTGTAAAGCCAAGCGGTAGAGAGTATTATATCTGGGTTAAAATTTACAATTTGGCTTATATACCAATTGGAGCTCATTTTTAGAGTGCCACTTACTGATTCCCATTGATGTTGCTCTTTTTGAACTTTAGAAAGTTGTGAGTCAAGAGCAGGTATTGCTAAAGAAGAGTGTGAGTATGAGGAGTTTATATCTAGCCACAGAATTTTCATTTTTATGCAAAGTTACAATTTAATCTCAATTTACTTTTTTTCTAATCCAATATAATTTAACTATTTTTGTAAAATTTTGAAAACAGATGAAAGACACTATATTAATTAAAGATATTCTCTTTAATAACAGCAAGATAGATATTCTTATTAAAGGTAACAAGATAGCAAAAATTGCCCCCTCATTGGAGTGTAGTTCTTGTGAAGTTATTAATGGTAATGGCAAAGCTATAATTCCTGGTTTTATGAATATGCATACCCATGCTGCTATGACTCTAATGAGAGGTATAGGAGAAGATATGACTCTTAAAGATTGGCTCTTTAACAAGATATGGCCAACAGAGCAGAAGTTAGATGGAGAGTTAATCTATTGGGGCACTAAATTGGCCTGTCTAGAGATGTTAAAGACAGGAACAACATTTTTTAACGACCAATATTGGTATTTAGAAGAGGCTGTTAAAGCAACGGCAGAGATGGGGCTAAGATCTATTCAACCCTATGTAATATTAGATTTAGGAGATAGGTCTAAAGCTTCTAAAATAAAAGAGGAGTGTACTCAGGCTTGGGAAAACTCTAAAAGATGGGGCCCTTTAAATAGTTT
The DNA here is from genome assembly GCA_028708215.1 of Bacteroidales bacterium. GTDB lineage: Bacteria > Bacteroidota > Bacteroidia > Bacteroidales > UBA932 > Bact-08. The sequence continues at coordinate 565 of JAQVZL010000021.1, read as the reverse complement.
TGCAATTGGCATTCATGCACCCTATAGTGTATCTGAAGAGATGATTGTATGGGCAACCAATTTTGCTAAAGAGAGAGATTTACTTGTGCATATCCATGTGTCGGAGACAGAGAGTGAAAACCAGGAGTCAATTGCAAAACATGGGCTTACTCCTACAGCATATTTAGATAAGTTAGGAGTTTTAGGGCCAAATGTAATTGCTGCACATTGTCTTTGGATAGATAACGATGATATGGCTATTTTGGCAAAAAGAGGGGTGAAAGTTGTTCACAATATTAATTCCAACTTAAAGATAGCCTCTGGATATAAATTTCGCTATAATGAGTTTAGGGATAGTGGTGTTGTGGTAACCTTGGGAACAGATGGGTGTGCCTCTTCAAATAACCTAGATATGCTTGAGACAATGAAAACTACAGCTCTACTTCAAAAGGGGTGGAGAGGAGATGCTACTGCAATGCCTATTAATGAGTTGATGGATCTATCAACAAAGAATGCAGGGGTAGCAGTTGGAGTTAACAGTGGAGTTATAGAGGAGGGAGCTTTGGCAGATCTTACAATTATAGAT
>JAQVZL010000020.1 GCA_028708215.1 Bacteroidales bacterium | reverse complement strand
ATTAGAATCTGAAAACTTATAGACTTCATTTTCAACTTTTTCAAAGTCTCCTTTGTCAAATGCATCTGAGATAATAAGGTAGGTACTTTCTGCTCCCTCTGGAGTTATCTTCTCTTTAGAGAGATCTATTAAATATTGCATTGCTTTATCTCTATTACCTAGCGAGTAGTAAGATTTTGCAATAATATATTTTGAGCGTAACTTTTGTTGCCGAGATATATTTAGAAGCATAGTTTTATTGGCTTGAGCAATTGCATTTTGGTACTGCTTGTCCATAAAATAGGAGTTAGCAAGGCCTGTGTTGGCTTCAACAATGTTGTTTTCTAGCTTTGCTATTGAACTAAGCGATGAGTATGCTTTTGCTGCTTCCCTATAGTTTTCTAATGTATAAGAAATTCTTGCATAATTTAATGTAGCTAGTTCGGTAAACGAGCCCTCTCCAATCTCCATAACTTTCATAAATGCATCCAAAGCAAGATCTGGTTTGCCACTCTTATGGTAAGACTCACCTAAGTAAAACCATGCATGTGCGGTTTTAGCTCCTTGTGGATATGTTTTTAGAAATTTATTAAGTGAAACTATGGCCACAGCATAATTACCAGAAACAAACTGTTTCTCTGCAGAGTTGAACAGAACAAATTCTCGCTCAGAAGCAGTTCTAGTTTGTGATAAGCCAATATTGTCAAGATAAGTAAGGAACTCCTGTGCGTTACCCATGTTTTGATAAATGTTTTCAAGCCCTGCTATTGCACTTTGTGCTTCAGGCGATTGAGGAGTCTCTTCAAGAATTTTTTTATAGTGCTTTATTGCTGTTGAATTATCTCCACTATTTAAGCTTATTAGCCCTAACTCTAGTAGTGCTTTAGGAAAGTAAGGGCTGTTATGAAACTTTAGACTTAACTCTGTGAGGTATTTAGTTGCTAACTTATTATCTCCATTTTGAATAAGAGTTCTACCCAATTCATATAACACTTCTGGATAGAGAGTTTTACTTAATCCGTTTGAGATAAGTTCTTTTAGAAGAGTTGCTTTGGCCTGCTCTTCTCCTAATAGGCCTTTGGCTATTGATGTTTGGTAGAGGGAGTATTGCTTTAGCTCTTTATCTTCTGCAGAAACACTAGAGAAGGCAATAGTAGACTCTCTATATTTCTTTTGCATAAAGTAGGAGTCGCCCAATCTAGCCATGGCCTCGTTATAGTATAAAATTTGGCCTCTAGGTATATTTAAATAGCGTTTAAACCAGAGTTCGGCTTGAGCAAAATCTCCCATTTTAAAATAGCCATAGGCAAGGTTGTAGAGAGAGGTTGGGTACTCTTTATTACCTTTAAAACTATTATTTTTAGTTATAAGATTAAGATTTATATCTACTGCTCTTTTAAATTGATTGTTTCTGTAATATGCTTCTGCTAGCCAAAAGTTGGTTACATTATATAGATTGTTGTTGTATGCACCATTGCTTAAAGAGAGTTCGAAAACTGGAATAGCAGCGCGATATGCTCCCAAATTTAAAAGTTGCATTCCTCTTAGAAAAGTTGCTTTCTGGAGATTTACAATATCTTTTGTACTAGGGCTCTTAATTGTTTTTAAAATTTCTATTGCAGATTTATAATCTTGGTTAACTAAGTAAGATGTAGCAATATAGTTCTGTATCTCATTAAATTTATTATCAGAAGGAGAGTATATCTCTAAGTAATTTTTGAATTTTGAAATATCTGAGTTTAAATCAAATGATAATTTTGCATAGTTAAACATTGCATCCTCTTTAATAGAGAGGTCGAAACTGCTTTGTGAGGCCGTTGCAAAGCTATTTAGAGCTTCAAGTTTGTTTTTGATCTCTATATAGCATCTTCCAAGATGATAAGAGGCATTTTGAGCAATACTATCTTGTTGGTAGGTCTCTTGTTCATGGGGTACAACCTGGTTAAAGAGTTCGATAGCATCTTCGTATTTAGATTGAGAGTAGGCTAAAATACCTGCATAGTAGAGGTCTTTTCGGGAGAGGAGGGTGTTAGATAGACTGTATTTATCTAAGTAGAACTTTGCTTTGTCTGTATTGTTTAATGCAAAGAAGGCTTCAGATATAACTCTTGCGCTTTTTGTTTTGAGATCTCCTGTAAGTTGGTTGTAAAGTAGTTCTCCTTTTTCTGTTACATAGGAGTAATCTTTTAGCATAAATTTGCTCTCAAGGGTGTAATATTTACTTAAGAGAGAAAACCTAGGGTCGTGACTTATCTTTTCAAATAGAGCTATAGCTTTTTGAAATTCGCTTCTAACATAATGAATATAGCCAGAGTAGTAGTAAGAGGGGTTTGTATAACTGTCAAAAGGTGCTTCTATTACCCTTTGCATTAATATAGTAGCTGTTTGGCTATCACCTATGTTAAAAAAAGAGTATCCCTTTTTAAAGTAATATTCATTGCGGTAAGTTTTAGATAAATTTTTGATGTTTATTTTATTATAGATCTCTATGGCTTGGTTATATTGTTCTATGTCAAAAAGTTCAGACGCAAATCGTAAACGAACAATAGAGATTAAAGAGCTGTTACTCCACTGCTTTTCCATTTGAGAGTATTTAGCATCTCTATTTGCATGGTTACTCTCTATTGCAATAAGCGTTAGATATGCTTGAATATCACTAGTAAATTTTTCTTTATTTAGGTAGTTCTCTTCTAAAAGAGCTTCAAACTCTACCTCTGCTGCATGTAACATCCCTTTTTGGAATAGTTCTACGCCAATTTTATATCTATTTAGAAAATCATCTTGAGCAGTTTGTGCAAAAAGAGTAGAGTTAAATAGAAGAGCAAATGCTGTAAGCAGTAAAACAACTTTATGGTTTAATGTTACTCTCATTATGTAATCATTTTAATTTAATGTGGGTTTAAGTTTCAAATTTAGTAAATTTGCCTCTAATAACAGTGATATTTATTATGTCTGAAGAGAGAAAGCCAATTATTGAGTTAACTGAGGCGCATATAGCCAAAGATGAAAATCTTATTTTGACAGATGTTAATCTCTCTATTGAGAGGGGAGATTTTGTATATGTTATTGGTAGAGTGGGGAGTGGTAAAACCTCTATAGTTAAAACAATTATAGGCGAATTCCCTTTAAAGAAAGGGTCTGGTATGGTGGCGGGTTTTGCTTTAGAGAAGCTAAAAAGAAAAGAGATACCCTACCTTAGAAGAAAAATAGGTGTGGTCTTTCAAGACTTCCAGCTTCTTTCAGATAGGTCTATTTATGAAAATTTGCTCTTTGTGCTTTTAGCAACGGGGTGGAAAAACCGTAAAGAGATAGATGGTGTAATCAAAGAGAGGCTAGAGAGTGTAGATATGCTACGGAAAAGCCATAAGATGCCTCATCAACTCTCTGGAGGGGAGCAGCAGAGGGTTGCTATTGCAAGAGCTCTCTTGAACAATCCAGAAATAATTTTGGCAGACGAGCCAACTGGGAATTTAGACTCCGAAACTGCAAGTGAAATAATGGAGCTATTTACAAATATTCATAGATTGTACGAGCCTGCTATTGTTTTTGTGACTCATAATAGATCTCTTTATAAAAGATATCCTGGGCGAGTACTTCTCTGTAAAAATATGACTTGTCAAGAGTTAGTTATGAGTCAAGAGATAGATATCTCACAAATATTAGATATGTAATATGACAAGGAGAGAGCGTTATGCAAAAGTAATTAGCTGGTTTCAAGTAAACATGCCTGTTGCAGAGAGTGAGCTTTTTTATAACAACCCTTATGAGCTTGTGGTGGCAGTTATTTTATCTGCTCAATGCACAGATGTAAGAGTAAATTTAGTAACTCCCTCTCTATTCAAAAGATATCCTAATGCAAAAGCTCTTTCGGTTGCTACACCAGAAGAGGTTTTTGAATATATAAAATCTGTTACCTACCCAAATAATAAAAGCAAACATCTTGTTAAGATGGCTAAAATGCTCTACAGTGACTTTAACAATGTTGTTCCAGATACACCAGAGGAGCTACAAAAATTACCTGGAGTAGGGAGGAAAACGGCCAACGTTATAGCTTCTGTTATTTATGATAAACCAGTTATTGCTGTAGATACTCATGTCTATAGAGTATCGCGCAGAATTGGTCTCTCTACAGGAAAGACACCTCTTGCTGTTGAAAATGATTTAACTGAAAATATTGCTCAGGAGATAAGGGCAATTGCCCACCACTGGCTCATTCTTCATGGAAGATATGTTTGTATAGCTAGAAAACCAAAATGCGAGAGCTGTGGGCTATCTGAGTTCTGCCGGTATTACCATAAGTCCCGCAGGGCAAATCTCCATGAAGGTGGCTCCAGCTGATGGACCAAAACTTCCTCCTACAACTCCAATCATATTCTCTTTTTTAAAGCGTTTGTCGCTTAGAAGCTTATTAATTGAACTTCTAATAAACTCATCTTTACTTTGTGTTGGGTCCATATAGTATGCATGAACTCCAAAAGAGAGTGCCAGTTCTCTCATAACATGAGGAGAGTAGCACATTGCATAAATAGGGGTTCTGGGGCGGAAGGCAGAGAGATACCTGCCAGTGCGCCCTGTTCTAGTATCAAACACCATGGCTTTAATAGGCAGTTTACGTGTTGCGCTAACTAATTGGCAGCTAAGAACTGCAGCTACAGGGTGAGTAACATCTTTTAGCTCTAGATCGAAATTAGTTTTAAGTTTTTTCTCGGTCTCTATAGCTATATTTGCCATTGTTGCAACTGCCTCCTTTGCATATTTGCCGTTTGCCGTTTCGCCAGAAAGCATAACAGCATCTGTACCTTGATAAATTGCATTTGCAACATCTGTGACCTCTGCTCTAGTGGGCCTAGGATTCTCTATCATAGAGTGGAGCATTTGCGTAGCAATTATAACTGGCTTTTTTCTCTCTTGGCACCTCTCGGTTATCTCTTTCTGTATAACAGGTATTTTTTGGTACTCTATCTCTACTCCTAAATCTCCTCTAGCAACCATTACTCCGTAGCAATTAGAGAGGATTTCATCTAAGTTGTCTACCCCCTCTTGGTTCTCTATTTTAGAGATAATTTTTAGATGGCTATTATTCTTGTCTAATATTTTTTGTATCTCAACTAAATCTTCTTTGTCTCTTACAAATGAGTGTGCAATAAAGTCTAGGTTGTTTTCTATTGCCCACATAATATACTCTTTATCCCTGTCAGAAACAGATGGTAGGTTTACTGTCACATTTGGTATATTAATACTTTTTCTACCCTCTATTACCCCATTATTATTGGCTTTACAGTAGAGACGTATACTGTTTTTCTTTACAACTGTTAAAGATATTTCGCCATCGTCTATAAGTATTCTTGCACCTACTGGTACCTCTTCAATAAAGTTGTTGTAGTTGGTATATAAAAGGCCATTTCCCGAAATACCTAGGGGGTTGTTTTCAAAAATAACCTCGTCGCCCTCTTTTACGTCAAAACCTCCCTCTGCTCCCATATGGGTTATTCTTATCTCTGGCCCTTTTGTATCTACTAGAATAGCTATTTTGTCAGATACTTTTCTTGTGTTTTCTACTATGGGAAGAGAAGATTCTAGGGTAGTGTGTGCCGAGTTTATTCTAACAACGTTCATTCCTTGCTCATAAAGATCTTTTATAAACTCTACACTACAATTTCTGTCAGATATTGTACAGATGATTTTGGTTTTCTTTTCCTTCATAATTCTTCTAAATTTGTACAAAAGTAATTTAATTTTTTTGAAAAAAAGATTTAACCATAGTTTGATAGATGACTACTCTGTTTATTTAAGGCTTGAGAGGTCGTTATCGGTAAATAGTATAAATGCATATTGTTCCGATATAGATAAGCTGTATGACTTCCTAAACTCAAGTGGTAATAAAACAGGTATATCTACTTTAGAGGGAGTGAATATTGAGTTGCTCAATGCTTTTATTGTAGAGGAGAGCAGCAAGAAACTTTCTAAACGTTCTCAATCTAGAGTAATAAGTGCTCTAAAATCTTTTTATAACTTTTTAGAGATTGAGGGAGTTGTAAAAAAAAGCCAAGCAGAGTTGTTAGATTCTCCTAAAATAACTCCTTACATTCCTATTATACTTTCTGTTTCAGAAATTGAAAAGATATTGGCAAGTGTAGATTTATCTTTACCTGAAGGCCATAGGAACAGGGCAATGATTGAGGTTCTTTACTCTTGCGGTTTACGGGCAACAGAGTTAATTACTCTTAAAATATCTGATCTATTTTTTAAAGAGGGTTTTATAAGGGTCACAGGAAAAGGGAGTAAACAGAGGTTGGTGCCCATTGGAGGGCCCGCTATAGATTCTGTTCAATTTTATATGAAAATAAGAAAAGCAGGGCCAATAGATGAAAAAAATGAAGATATTCTATTTTTAAATAGAAGAGGAAAAAATCTTACAAGGGAGATGCTCTTTTTAATAGTTAAAAAGCAGGCGGCTACTGCAGGAGTAGAGAAAAATATCTCTCCGCATACTTTTAGACACTCTTTTGCTACTCATCTTGTAGAGAATGGAGCAGATTTACGTGCTGTTCAGCAGATGCTAGGTCATGAAAGTATTCTTACTACAGAGATTTACACTCATGTAAATAGTGAAAAGTGGAGAGAAAGTATTCTTAAATGCCACCCCAGAGTGAAATAAAAATTATATTTGTCTCTTGTTTTAAATTTATTAAAAATATTAATGAAAACTAATTATCTATATTATAAAGTTGCCACCTTTGCACTGTTTTCTTTTATGTTTGTTGAGCTTATGGCTAATTCGGCTCTTAGCATAACTTCTCTATCTGCTAAAGACTCAGTACAACAAGCTGCTCAAGATAATGATAGCTTCAAGGCAGTAAATCTCAATAGAGTTGTAGTTACTGCAAATAGAGCAAGAGTGAATCGCAGCAATGTTCCTTTAACCATATCTGTTATTGAACGTGCAGAGATTGAAACTGCAGGAGGCTCCTCTGTATTACCAGTACTTTCTCAGTTAGTACCAGGGTTGTTTGTTACTCAAAAGGGGATGCTGGGTTTTGGTGTGGCATCGGGTTCTGCTGGTGTAATAAATATTAGAGGAGTGGGACAGGGAAGTAAGGTTCTTATGCTTTTTGATGGCCAGCCACAATGGGCAGGGGTGTTTGGTCACTCTATACCAGACCTTTATCTCTCTTCAGATGTAGAGAGAGTAGAGGTGATAAGGGGGCCTGGCTCTCTTATGTATGGTTCAAATGCAATGGGTGGGGTAGTAAATATTATCTCTAGATCTAACTTAATTGATGGCAGGTTTACCAAGGCAAGGCTCTCTTACGGTGCTTATAATACAGCCCGTTTTATGGTTAATAATAGTTATAACTCTGGGAAGTTTTCTAGTTTTATAAGTCTCAATCATGACAGAACTGGAGGGCATAGAAACAACTCTAAGTTCAACATTACTAATGGACTTGCTAAGGTTGGTTATAAGTTAAATAACTATTTTAACTTAAATGCCCATATCTCTTTAGCTAAAATATACAATGAAAACCCAGGCAAAGTAGGAGAGTCTATCTTAGATAACAAAATGGATATTATAAGAAGCTCTGCTTCTTTAGCTATAGAGAATAGTCATAAGTATGGTTCTGGTGCTGTAAAGCTCTTTTTTAATAGTGGAGATCATCTTATTGACGATGGTTACTCCTTGAATGAAATGCCAAAAACATATCTATTTAACTCGGCAGATCATAATTATGGAATAATGGTATATGAAAGTTTGAACATCTTTTCTGGGAATTCATTTACTATTGGTTTTGATTATAAAAATTGGGGTGGAAAGGCTTGGAATGAACAGAAAGAGAGTGGTGTCAAAAATTATTTAGCAGATAGAGCTACATATGAAACTGCAGGCTATTTTATTGTTGATCAGGAGTTTCTTGAGATGCTTACGTTAAGTGCGGGGCTTAGGTTTGAATATAACTCCTCTTTTGGAGATGCTTGGATCCCTCAAATAGGTCTCTCTCTAAGACCTATTCAAGGGAGTGTAGTTAAGGCATCTATCTCTAAAGGGTATAAAAGCCCTACAATTAAGGAGATGTATATGTTTCCCCCACAAAACCCATACTTAATGCCAGAGAACATGATAAATTATGAGTTATCTATTGGCCAAACATTTTTAGACTCTAAGATGACGGCAGAACTAAATCTCTTTTATATAGATGGCTGGAATATGATAGAAACAGTTATAATAAACGGTATTCCTAAAAATTTAAACACAGGTTATTTTAATAACAATGGAGTAGAGTTGCAGGTTAGTTATAGAGTGAAACCACAACTTAAGTTTGACTTTAATTATAGCTTTTTGAAAACAAGTAAACCAATGGTTTCGGCACCCACTCATAAACTATTTGCTGCTGCTAATTACTCTCATGATAAATTATTGCTTAATGCTAATATACAATATATTGGAGATATGTATATAAATACAGCAACTAAAGCTAAAGAGAATTATATTCTATTAAATTTACACGCTTCTTATAAAGTGAAGGTTATGGGGCTTGACACTCGTGTTTTTATTAATGGTAATAATATAACAGGTACCTCTTACTCTGTTATTGAGGGCTTTCCTATGCCAGGTGCTACTGCTCTTTTTGGAATTGATGTTAGTTTTTAATAAATTTAATGATTTTAGCTATTAAATTTCTATATTTGTACTTAAATAGATTAACTCATAACAAATACTTAAAATGAAAAAACTTTTCTTATTATTCGCAGTAGCCGGATTTGTGCTTACATCATGCGGAGGTAATGCTCAAGAGCAAACAGAACAAAAAGCAGTAGAGCAAGCAGATAGTACTGCAGCTAATGCAGCAGATTCAACATCTTGCTGTTCAGGTGATAGCACAGAAACTACAGATGCTGTTCAAGAGTAAACTCTTTTTGACTTAAGAAAAAAGGCTTCCTAATAAGGGAGCCTTTTCTCTTTAAAATATTAATTGGTTATTCCCATTCTATTGTTGCAGGTGGCTTTGATGATATATCGTAAACTACTCTATTAACTCCATTTACTTTATTAATTATATCGTTTGATACTTTAGCAAGGAACTCATATGGAAGGTGAACCCAATCTGCAGTCATTCCATCTGTAGAGGTTACTGCTCTAAGGACTATAGTATATTCATAAGTTCTTTCGTCTCCCATCACTCCAACACTTTTTAATGGTAGTAAAATTGCTGCAGCTTGCCATACAGAATCATATAGATTTTGTTCTCGAAGTGAGTTGATAAATATAGAATCGGCCTCTTTTAATATATCTAATTTTTCTTGGCTCACTTCTCCAAGTACACGAATTCCAAGACCAGGGCCAGGAAAAGGATGTCTAGATATGAGTTCGGGTTTAATTCCTAGAGCTTTACCCACTCTGCGAACTTCGTCTTTAAAGAGAGATCTAAGCGGCTCAATTATCTTTAGCTTCATGTAGTCTGGTAACCCTCCTACATTGTGGTGAGATTTAATTGTTGCCGAGGGGCCATTTACAGAGATAGATTCAATTACATCTGGGTAGATGGTTCCTTGTGCCAACCATAGAGCGTTTTCTACTTTATGTGACTCGGCATCAAAAACATCTATAAAGACTCCTCCAATAGCTTTCCTTTTTTTCTCTGGGTCTGTAACTCCTTTTAAAGCATCCATAAAAAGGGTAGATGCATCTACTCCAGTAACATTAAGCCCCATATCTTTATATGAGTGAAGTACTGTTTCAAACTCCCCTTTTCTTAAGAGGCCATTGTCTACAAAAATACAGTGTAGATTAGAGCCAATTGCTTTATGAAGAAGCACTGCTGCAACAGTTGAGTCTACTCCACCAGATAGTCCTAAAATTACTTTTTGCTCTTTGACTTCATTTTTAATCTTCTCTATTGTGCCCTCTATAAAAGAGGCAGGGGTCCAACTTCCAGAGCAACCACATATATCCTTTGCAAAATTATTGAGTATTGCAGCTCCCTGCTGGGTGTGATAAACTTCTGGATGAAATTGTAGAGCAAAAATATTTTTTCCATCTATTTCATATGCTGCATTATCTATATCTTGAGTAGAAGCTATAGGTGTAAAATTAGATGGTAGCTTTGTAATAGTATCTCCATGAGACATCCATACTTGAGAATTATTAGGAATATCTTTGAATAGTGGACTACTACTATTATCTATTTTTAGAATAGCTCTTCCATACTCTTTAGTTAAAGTGCTGTTTACTTCACCTTCATAGTAATGTGCTAAATATTGTGCGCCATAGCATATTGCTAATATAGGTGCTTTTCCTTCTATTTTATTTAGGTCTATTTTTGGAGCTTGTTTATCTTTTACTGAAAAAGGGCTTCCAGAGAGAATTATTCCTTTTGTGTTGGAATCTATATCTGGTATTTTATTGTAAGGGATAATTTCGCAATAGACATTGATTTCCCTTAATCTTCTGCCAATAAGCTGAGTAAACTGAGAACCAAAGTCTAAAATAAGAATTTTTTCTGTCATTGAGAGATTATTATGATAAATATAAAGACAAAAGTAATATTTTTTCTAATTTTGCAGCTCAATTATGCAGAAAATAAGAAATATTGCCATTATTGCACACGTAGATCATGGCAAGACCACTTTGGTGGACAGAATGATTCTCCAAGCAGCGCTTTTTAGAAGTGCAGAAAAACAGGGAGAATTGATATTGGATAATAACGATCTTGAGAGAGAGAGGGGAATAACAATTTTATCAAAAAACGTTTCGGTACCTTATAAAGACTATAAGATTAATATTATTGACACTCCTGGCCACGCAGATTTTGGTGGTGAGGTAGAGAGGGTTTTGAATATGGCAGATGGAGTTCTTCTGCTGGTAGACGCTTTTGAGGGTACCATGCCTCAAACAAGGTTTGTGCTTTCAAAAGCAATTGCTATGGGTAAAATTCCTGTAGTAGTAATTAATAAGGTAGATAAAGAAAATTGCCGCCCCGATGAGGTGAATGAGCAAGTTTTTGATTTAATGTTCTCACTTAATGCAACAGAAGAGCAGTTAGATTTTAAAACAGTTTATGGAAGCGCCAAGCAGGGTTGGATGTCTTTAGATTGGAAAAAGCCTAAAACAGATATTATTGATCTTTTAGATACAATAATAGATGCTATTCCAGCTCCAGAATATTTAGAGGGAACACCGCAGATGTTAATCTCTTCATTGGAGTACTCTCCTTATGTTGGGAGGATTGCAATTGGTAGGGTTCATAGAGGTTCTTTAAAATCTGGTATGCCAATCTCTCTTTGTAAAAGAGATGGTACTATTGAGAAGAGCAAAGTTAAGGGACTTATGGTTTTTGAGGGGCTAGGGAAAACTAAAATAGAGGAAGTTAAAAGTGGAGACTTATGTGCAGTAGTAGGTATTGAAGGTTTTGAGATTGGAGATACAATTGCAGATTTGGAAAACCCAGAGGCACTCCCTCCAATAGCTGTAGATGAGCCAACTATGAGTATGTTGTTTACTATTAACGACTCTCCTTTTTTTGGAAGGGAAGGCAAACTAGTTACTTCAAGACACATTAAAGAGAGGTTAGAGAAGGAGCTAGAAAAAAATCTTGCTCTACAAGTGAAGAGTGGTCTTACGGCAGACTCTTTTATAGTTAACGGCAGAGGTGTTCTTCACCTCTCGGTTCTTATTGAGACAATGAGAAGAGAGGGATTTGAACTTCAAATTGGACAACCAAAGGTTTTAGATAAAAATATAAATGGTATTAGGTGTGAACCGGTAGAGCATCTAACAATTGATTTGCCTAGTCAAATGGTTGGGAAAGCTATTGAGATGGTTACTAGAAGAAAAGGTGCTCTTTTACATATGGAACACCGTGCAGAGAGAGTTCATTTAGATTTTGACATTCCAGCTAGGGGGCTTATTGGGCTAAGAACTAACCTAATGACTGCTACACAAGGTGAAGCCATTGTTGCTCACCGTTTTAAAGCTTATGAGCCATATAAAGGAGAGATAGAGAAAAGATCTAATGGTTCTTTGATCTCTATTGATACTGGTACTGCTATTGCATATTCAATGGATAAGTTACAAGATAGAGGTGAATTTTTTGTTCATCCAGGAGATGAGATTTACGAAGGCCAGGTTGTGGGAGAAAGTTCTAGGAGTGACGATATTGGAATAAATATCTGTAAAACTAAAAAGCTTACAAATGTGAGGGCTTCTGGAACAGACGATAAAGCTGCTCTCTCTCCGCCTATTGTATTCTCATTAGAAGAGGCTCTTGAATACATACAAGAAGATGAATTGGTTGAGGTTACACCCAAATCTATAAGGCTAAGGAAAATTTACTTAACAGAAGTAGATAGGAAAAGAAGAAAGGGTTAGTGAAGATTGCTATTTTAAAAAAAAAGATTAACTTTGCAGGCTCATTTCCTTTATGAAAAAAGTAAATAATATAGAGTATATAATTCCCATAAAAGGGTTGTCCATTGGTAAACATTACTACAATTTTACTATTGGCAACTCTTTTTTTGAGGAGTATGAAAAGAGCGAAATTTTTGGAGCGAATTTAGAAATAGAGCTTACCCTAGATAAACAGGCAACTTTTATTGATGTTAAAGGGGGTTTTAAAGGAACTGTAATAACAGAATGCGATAGATGTTTAGGAGAGCTGGAGCTAGAGATAGATTTTATGGCATCTCTGTTGGTGAGGTTTGGGAAAATTGACCCAGAAGAAGAGATTGGCGGCGAAGAGGTTTTATTTCTAGACCCCTCGGAGAGTGAGTTAGATTTAAGGCAATTTTTTTACGACTATATCTGTCTAGCACTGCCTATTCAGAGAGTTCATAAAGAAGAGGAGTGTGACCCTGAAATACTGGAAAAACTTAAGAGTCATGCTGTAGTTAGTGAGCAGAAGATTGAGATAAAAGAGTCTCCTTTTGATAAGTTAAAAACATTAATGAATTAATATTGTAAATAGATAGAAGATGGCACATCCGAAACACAAAATTTCAAAAACTCGCAGAAATAAGCGTAGAACTCATTACAAAGCAGAGGTACCAACTTTAGCAACATGTTCTAACTGTTCTGCAACAGTTTTGTACCACAGAGTTTGTCCTGAGTGTGGTTTTTATAGAGGCAGATTAATAGTTGAGAAGGCAACTCTATAATCTCACCGAGGTTGAATGTATAAACAATCTCTTATGGACATAAAAAAAAGAGCAGCAATAACAGGAGTTGAAGCCTATCTCCCAGATTACATCTTAGATAATAACGAACTTTCTAAAATAGTAGATACAACTGATGAGTGGATAATGTCTCGCATTGGTGTAAGAGAGAGGAAGATACTAAAAGAAGATGGGCTTGGTACCTCTTTTATGGGTGCCCAGGCAGTGAAACTCCTTCTGGAAAAGACAGGAACTAAGCCAGAAGATGTAGATATGCTTCTATGTGCAACAGTTACGCCAGATATGTTATTCCCGGCAACAGCCAATGTCATTTGTGATAAAGTTGGCATTGAGAATGCTTGGGGGTATGATATAAATGCTGGTTGTTCTGGGTTTATTTTCTCATTTGAAACCGCAGCTTCATTTATTGAAACAGGACGAGCAAAGAAAATTGTTCTAGTGACTGGCGAGAGAATGTCTGCAATTACAGACTATACAGATAGAGCAACTTGTCCACTTTTTGGAGATGCTGCAGTAGCAATGTTGATAGAACCTACACAAGACCCCAATTCTGGTCTTTTTGACTCTATACTTCATGTAGATGGTGTTGGTAGGAAATATCTTTATCAGAAAGCTGGTGGTTCATTGTACCCTGCTACAGAAGAGACTGTTAAAAATAGAGAACATTTTATTATTCAAGATGGACAAACTGTGTTTAAGTATGCAGTTAGCAGAATGGCAGATGTTTCTGTAGAGATAATGGAGAAAAACAATATCTCCTCTGAAGATATTGCTTACCTTGTTCCTCATCAAGCAAACATGAGAATTATTCAAGCTACTGGTAAGAGAATGGGCTTGGAGAAAGAGAAAATACTAATTAATATTGAGAAGTTTGGCAATACAGCTGGAACATCAATACCTTTAGTACTTTGGGAATTTAAAGATAGATTCAAAAAAGGTGATATATTAATACTCTCGGCATTTGGAGCAGGATTTACTTGGGGTTCTATGTATTATAAATGGGCATACGATTTATAAAGTCTATGCAACCCTAAATTGAGTAATGGCCCTATAGTTCAAGGGATAGAACGGAAGTTTCCTAAACTTCAGATTCGCGTTCGAGTCGCGGTGGGGCTACAAAAATGAAAGTAACAAGAGCAGATCTCTTTTGGAATTATGGTGCCACCTTTATGAGGGTGGCATCGGCTCTTATTGTCCTCCCGCTAATATTGAGGATGTTGCCCAAAGAGGAGGTAGGTCTTTGGACCATTATGATAGGTTTGAACTCTATGATATACCTGCTAGATTTTGGGTTCTTCCAAACTTTTTCACGAGCTATAACCTATATATATAGTGGAGCATCTACTCTACAAAAAAAAGGCTTTGTGCCTGTAACAGGCAAAACAGAAATTTTCTACCCTTTATTGAAGGGTACTATGAAAGCGATGAGCCGTTTTTATGGTTTTGTTTCACTTCTGCTTTTGCTCCTTCTCTCTACTGGTGGAGTTTGGTACATTAATAGGCTACTTATTGGGTTTTCTGGAGATATAACTAATGCTAAAATAGCATGGTTTTCATATGGAGTATTGCTCTGTTATCAGTTTTTTACCTACTATTACGATGCCGCCTTAGTTGGGCGAGGAATGATAAAGAGATCTAGACAGATTATTGTTTTTTCACAATCTCTTCATGTAGTTATCTCTTCTCTATTACTGCTTTATGGAGTTGGAATTATCTCTATGGTTATAGGGCAAACAGTAGCTACAATTGTTAATAGAATATTGGCTAGATACTCATTTTACGATTCTAAGACAAAATTAGGCCTTGCAAAAGCAACTTCTAAAAAGTGGTTTGATATTCTTAAAACTCTATTTCACACAGCCTATAAAAATGGACTCGCTAGTTTAAGTTGGGTCTTTACAAACCGTATGCTAGCAATTTTTGGAGCTCTTTACGTTCCATTAGCAACAATGGCCTCCTATGGGATTACTAAGCAGATAACAGACATAACCATAACACTCTCTGTAGCATGGTTTTTTACCTACTATCCAAAATTAACTGGAGAGCAGATAAAAAGAGGAGTCTCTGAGGTTAAAAGAATCTATATTAAGGCCACAATAATTACTGTTGCAGTTTTTATTCCCATAGCAATTTTTGTATCTATTGCTGGAAATACTCTCTTAAGTTTTATAGGTAGCTCAACATTTTTATTGCCAGTCTCTCTTATAATTCTTCTTTTTGTAGCTTCAATGTTAGAGGCTTTAACTCAAATCTCTACCTCTGTACTTTTAAGCCGTAATGAGGTTCCTCACTATATAGCTCAATCTGTTACTGCTGTAGTCTCTCTGCTCTTTATTATTTTAACCCTTAAGTATACAGAGCTAGGAGTAATTGCATTAATTGCAGTTCCAATGGTTGTACAGCTTTGTTACCAGCACTGGAAATGGACACTTAAGCTTTTTAAGGAGTTTGACATTAAGCCAGTAGATTACTTAAACGGATTGAAATCCATCTACAAAAGTTTGCCAATTTTTAGCAATAATAATTAGTAGCCCAATAACAATAATTGCCACTACCCATTTTAAGGTTAATTTAATTTTCTTTTTCATACTCTCTATTTTTGGTATTGTAGTTCTAATATTTCAATTTACTAATACTATATCTGTTTATTTCTACTATCAAATCTAATCACAATGTTGGAGTTTAGATCTTATAAAGAGAAATTGTTTACTTTTGTAAAAGAGTTATTGTAAGTAGAGATTATTTCTGCTGTTTTTAAATTTGATTTATCTTTTAGAGCTAGTTATTATGAGTAAAGCTAAATATATTGGTGTTTTTGGTAGGCGTAATTCTGGGAAGAGTTCGCTGATTAATGTAATTACTGGTCAAGAGGTTGCAATTGTATCTAATACACCAGGAACTACAACAGACCCTGTTAAAAAAAGAATGGAGATACCTGGTTTAGGCCCAGTTGTTTTGGTAGATACAGCTGGGATAGACGATAAGGGGAAGTTAGGAGATCAAAGGGTTACTAAAACCAAGCAGGTTATTTCTCAAATAGATATGGCTCTTTTACTTTTTACTAATAATGAGATAGGTAAATTTGAAAAAGATCTTATAAATAACTTTAAGAAAGAGGAGATTCCTTTTATAATTATTCATAATCAGTCAGATATTATTCCCTTAGATAGTGGTGTTGCACTGGAGTTAGGAGAGAAGTTTAAAACAGATATAGTAGAGTTTTCTTGTTCCCTTTTAGACGAACAAGAACAAGAAGAGATTATCTCTTTTCTAATCTCTTTAATGATAAAGTCGCTTGAGGAGTCTAGTTATACTAAACGAGGGTTATTCGATGGATTACTCTCTAAAGGAGATGTGGTTATTCTAGTTTGCCCAATAGATGGAGAGGCCCCAGAGGGTAGGCTTATTTTACCTCAGGTTAATGCAATTAGAGAGTTGTTAGATAGAGATGTAATTGCTGTTGTTTTGCAGCCTGCTAACTTAGAGAACTATTTGTACACCAATAAAGATAATGTAGCATTAGTAGTTACAGATAGCCAAGTATTTGATTTAGTAGATAAAGTTGTACCTGCTACTATTCCGCTAACTGGCTTTAGTGTTTTATTGGCAAGAAGTAAGGGGAGTTTCCAAAAATATCTTAAAGGGACTCCTTATATAGACTCTCTTGAAGAGGGCCACAGAGTTTTAATTTTAGAATCTTGTTCTCATCATAGTTCATGTGAAGATATTGGACGAGTTAAGATTCCTGCTCTGCTTGCTAAGCGTACTGGTAAAAAGATATTGTGGGATATTGTTGCTGGGCTAGATCCATTACCAACAGATTTATCTAAATATAAACTAGTTATCCAGTGTGGTGGCTGTATGATTACCAATAGGCAGCTTGCTGCTCGTTTAAAGGGAGCAATAAAAGCTGGTATCCCGGTAACTAATTACGGTATGACTTTAGCTTGGTGTATGGGAATCTATGAGAGAGCTACAGAGATGTTTGTCTCTAATAACCATTGAGATGTTTGTTTATAAATGTTACTAAATAGAGATTTGAGATGATTGATAGAGAGAAACTTTCAACTGAAGAGTTAATCAGATTTTTAGACGAAAAAGATTCAATTAAAATAGAAGAGCTTTTAACAACGGCATATAATATTAAGGTAAAAAACATTGGAAGCAAAGTCTATTTACGTGGGCTTATTGAGCTATCTAATATCTGCTCTAAGAATTGTCTCTATTGTGGCTTAAGGCATGCAAATTCCAATGTTGTTCGTTATGAGTTATCTCAAGAGCAAGTTCTAGATGCAGCAATGTTTGCATGGAAAGCAAATTATGGCTCTTTGGTTTTACAGGCAGGAGAGAGAAGAGGCTCTAGCTATACAAAACAAATAACTAGACTAGTAAGAAAAATAAAAGCCCTTTCTAATGGAGAGTTGGGTATTACCCTCTCTCTAGGAGAGCAGAGCAAAGAAGTTTTTCAAGAGTGGTTTGATGCTGGCGCTCACCGTTACTTGTTAAGAATAGAGAGTTCTAATCCAGATTTATATAGTAAGATTCATCCTCAAGATGCGCATCACTCATGGGAGAGAAGGGTTAAAGCGTTATTAGATTTAAAGGAGGTTGGTTATCAAACAGGTACTGGTGTTATGATTGGGCTACCATACCAGAGTTCACTAGATTTAGCAAAAGATCTGTTGTTTATGAAAGAGATAGGGATTCATATGGTTGGCATGGGGCCTTACTTAACACACTCAGAAACTCCTTTGAGTAAAATTGTACATAAAAATCAGGGGCTAGAGTTGACACTTAAGATGGTTGCTCTTTTAAGAATTTTAATGCCTAAAATTAATATTGCAGCCACAACTGCTATGCAGGTAATTGATCCCGAGGGAAGAGAGAAAGCAGTGCTCTCAGGGGCAAATGTAATTATGCCCAATATGACAATAAGCCAAGTTAGAAAAGATTATCAAATCTATGAAAATAAGCCTGGTATAGAAGACGATGCTGCAATATCTAAATCAAAGTTAGAAGAGAATCTTAAAAACAGAGGTATAGAGATAGGGTGGAGCGAGTGGGGCGATTCCAAAGCTTTTTAAACATATGTTTCGGGACTAAAGTTGGTTGCAAACATTTTAACTGATTTTTTCCCAGGAGATGATTGTACATAACCTACTAATTACATGGTAGTTAGCTTTTCTAAATAAGCCCTTTTGGGCTCATTTATAAAAGTTAAATACTTGGCTACTAGGTGTTTACTTGTAATCATCTCCTGGCAAAGTTTGCTTTGCTGCTGGTGAGCAGACAGCTAACAGCTAACAGCTAATAGCCCATAGTATTATAAGAAATTTCATAAATAAAATAACCAGTATTATGAGAAGCAAAGCTAGGTGGGAAACTATAATGAACTATGGATGTCTGCTACGT
Source organism: Bacteroidales bacterium (assembly GCA_028708215.1). Lineage (GTDB taxonomy): Bacteria > Bacteroidota > Bacteroidia > Bacteroidales > UBA932 > Bact-08. The sequence goes on along the minus strand of JAQVZL010000020.1, from coordinate 9,731 downwards.
ATAAGAATAGAATAGTGAATGGTGTAAAAAAAACTCTCAAAGCTACTGTAGCTTTGAGAGTTTTTTAAAAGTGTAATTAGAGTTTATTCGTACTCTTTAATAGCGGCTTGAGCTGCTGCAAGTCTTGCAATTGGAACTCTAAATGGAGAGCATGAAACGTAGTTCATGCCTGCTTTGTGGCAGAACTCAACTGAATCTGGGTCTCCACCATGTTCGCCACAAATACCAACTTTAAGTTTGTCATTTGTGTTGCGCCCACCTTTTATACCCATCTCTATTAATTTCCCAACAGTACCTTGATCTAATGTTTGGAAAGGATCTGAAGGGATAATATCTAGGTTAAGATATTCGTTCATGAAACCTCCAATATCGTCTCTAGAGAAACCATATGTCATTTGTGTTAGGTCATTGGTTCCAAATGAGAAAAATTGTGCAGTTTTTGCCATCTCATCTGCAAGCATAGCTGCTCTTGGAATCTCTATCATTGTACCATATAGGTAAGAGATTTTAACTCCAAATTGCTTCTCTACTTGAGCATGAACTTTATCGCATATAACTTTCTGGTGGTCTAGCTCTTTAGAAGAGATAGTTACTGGAACCATAAGTTCTGGTTGTGGTTTAAAGCCCTCTTTTATAAGTTCGGCAGTGGCTTCAAAGATTGCTCTCATTTGAGCCTCAGAAATCTCTGGGTATGTAATACCTAAACGAACTCCACGGTGACCCATCATTGGGTTAACCTCATGAAGAGAAGCTCCTCTCTCTTGTACAGCTTCTAGTGAGATATTAAGCTCTTTTGCAAGTTCGGCTTGTTTCTCTTTGGTTTGCGGAACAAACTCATGTAGTGGTGGGTCTAAAAGTCTAAAAGTAACTGGTTTTCCGTCCATAACTTTTAGAGTGCCTTTTACGGTCTCTTTAATGTATGGCTCAAGCTCTGCTAAAGCACTTACTCTCTCTTCTAGATTCTCAGATAAAATTACTTTTCTAAGTTTAGCAAGTGGTTGCTCTGAGTTAATACCATAAAACATATGCTCAATACGGAATAGACCAATACCTTCTGCGCCAAAGTTAATAGCGTTAAGTGCATCTTCTGGAGTGTCTGCATTTGTGCGAACACCAAGAACACGGTATTTATCTACAATAGTCATGTACTCTACAAATCTTGGGTTTTCTGTAGCATCCATAGTTTCAATGGCGCTGTCGTAGATAAGACCTTTACTTCCGTTAAGGCTGAATACATCTCCCTCTTTGTAGGTTTTATCTTTTATAGTAACTGTCTTTGCTTTTGTGTTAATCTTAAGAGCATCGCAGCCAACTATACAACATTTTCCCCAACCACGAGCAACAAGAGCAGCGTGAGATGTCATTCCACCACGTGCGGTGAGTAGGCCGTCTGCTGCACGCATTCCTTCTACATCTTCTGGGTTGGTCTCTTCACGAATTAAGATTACCTTCTTCCCTTTTTCTGCAGCTAAAACTGCATCTTCTGCTGTGAAAACAATACTTCCCACAGAACCACCTGGCCCAGCTGGAAGCCCCTTGGCAATAACATCTGCCTTGTTTTCAGACATTGGGTCTAGAATTGGGTGAAGAATCTCATCTAATTGAATAGGAGCAACGCGCATTACTGCTGTTTTTTCATCTATGCGTCCTTCATGAAGCATATCCATTGCCATGTTCAATGCTGCTAGACCAGTTCTTTTACCTACACGGCACTGTAACATCCATAGTTTGCCATCTTGTATAGTAAACTCAATGTCTTGCATATCTTTAAAGTGATCTTCAAGACCTTGTTGAATAGCATATAACTCTTTATAAGCTGCAGGCATAGCAGCTTCTAAAGATGGAAGGTGTTTGTTCTGTTCGTTTTTGGTGGTTTCGTTAAGAGGGTTTGGAGTACGGATACCCGCAACCACATCTTCTCCTTGTGCATTTACAAGCCACTCTCCGTAGAATACATTCTCTCCTGTAGCAGGGTTTCTAGAGAATGCAACACCTGTTGCAGAGTTATCTCCCATGTTTCCAAATACCATGGCTTGAACAGTAACTGCAGTTCCCCATTCGTCTGGAATACCTTCTATTCTTCTGTATGAGATGGCTCTTTTGCCATTCCATGATTTCAATACAGCTCCAATACTTCCCCATAGCTGCTCTTGAGCATTATCTGGAAATGGTTTGCCAAGAACCTCAATAACGCGCCCTTTAAAAGCGTCGCAAAGTTCTATAAGGTCTTCTGTACTAAGGTCGTTATCGCTTTTATATCCTTTTTTATCTTTTAAATCGTGGAGCATATCGTCTAATTGAACGCGGATTCCTTTTCCCTCTTCGGGATCTATCCCCTCGGCCTTCTCCATAACTACATCGGAATACATCATAATAAGACGGCGGTATGCATCATAGACAAATCTAGGATTGCCAGTCTTTTTAATAAGACCCTCAATTGTGTCAGTGCAAAGGCCAATATTAAGAACAGTCTCCATCATCCCAGGCATAGAGCTTCTTGCTCCTGAACGGCTAGATAGAAGAAGCGGGTTCTCTTTATCTCCATATTTCATGCCCATAACAGACTCTACGTTTTTAAGAGAGGTTTCTACCTCTTCTTTTAAACTATCTGGATATTGCATGTTATTTTTGTAATACTCAACGCAAGTCTCTGTAGTGATTGTGAATCCGGCAGGAACCGGCATGCCTAAAGAACACATCTCTGCAAGGTTGGCACCTTTACCACCAAGCAGATTTTTCATTGAGCCGTTTCCGTCGGCCTTTTTGCCTCCAAAGAAATAAACTCTTTTAATTTCTGACATAAAAAATATTAATTTACGGTTTATATTTCAAATAATAAGTTGGGGTGCAAATATACGAAATTTTCACAATAGTTTGCCTGCTAGTTCAGAGAGCTCACTCCGCTCGCCTTGTACTAAATTAATATGGGCGAAAAGTTCCTGGCCACTAAGCCTTTCACTTAAATAGGTTAAACCATTTGAGTGGATATCTAAGTAGGGTGAGTCTATCTGATGAACGTCTCCTGTGAAAACAAGTTTAGTATCTTCTCCTGCTCGTGTAATAATTGTTTTTACCTCGTGTGGTGTGAGATTTTGAGCCTCATCTATAATAAAGAAAATACTTGAAAGACTACGCCCTCTAATATATGCAAGTGGCGAAATTAGTAGCTTTTCTGTTTTTAACATCTCCTCTATTTTTACAACCTCTTTGCTTGTTGAACCAAAGGCTCTTTTTATTACAGCTAAATTATCGAAAAGAGGAATCATATATGGGCCGAGTTTCTCCTTGACGTCGCCAGGGAGGAAACCCATCTCTTGGTTTTTTAATGGAATAACAGGGCGGGAGAGAAGTATTTGATTGTACATTCTCTCTTGGGCAAGAGCAGATGCAAGAGCTAGTAGAGTTTTACCTGTTCCAGCAGTACCTGTTAGAGAGATGAGTTTTATATTTTGATCTAAAAGGATATCTAGTGCAAAAGCTTGTTCATCATTTCTTGGTTCAATTCCGTATGCCTTCTGTCTCTTTACTTGCACAAGAGAGTCGGTAGATTTGTGATAACGAACCAACATATTTTGCTCTTGCGCTTTTGTATTAATAGTGAATAGTTGGTTTGCATAGATGTTTTCTATATTTAGCTTTTTTGCTGGTACCCCCTCTTCTTTGTAGAAGAGCTCTTCTACTATAGTTTCATTTACCGCTTCAAGAGTTGTAACATCTTGCATTATATTATCTAGTTTCTCTTCTGTAATTTTGTCTGTTAGATAATCTTCTGCCATAAGGCCAAGAGCTTTGGCCTTCATTCTAAGGTTTATGTCTTTAGAAACTAAAACTACCTGTCTCTCTTTGTTGTTTTCAAAAATATGTTGGGTAGTAGCTAGAATTCTATGGTCTTGAGTATCTTCAAAGAGAGAGTCTGCCATCTCTTCGCTAAAGGGGTGCCCCATCTCTACTTTTATAAGACCTTTTCCTTTCCCTATCTCTATACCATTGCCAAATAGTCTATTGTCTGTGATTTTATCCATCTCACGAATAAATTCCCGGGCATTATAGTTTATTGTCTCATTCCCCTTTTTGAATTTATCTAGCTCTTCAATCACTGCAATTGGTATTACAATGTTGTTCTCTTCAAAGTTGTGAATGGCACGAAAGTCATGTAGAATAACATTGGTGTCTAGCACAAAGATTTTAGGTAATTTGGTCTTTTTCATAATGTTTCTAATTTTTAGAATTTTTCTCTATCCAGAGCCTTCCGTTAACAAAAAGCTCAATCCATGGAGTTATTTCATTATCTCTCTTACTAATAGGATACCATGCCCAGTTGTGTGGGTAGATACCTCTCTCTGGATGTGGCATCATTGCAAGATGCCTTCCATCTTTGCTACAAACTCCTGCAACTGCCTCTGGAGATCCGTTTGGATTTGCTGGATAGCTATTATAATTATATCGTAGGGCTATATTGTAATTTTCTATTGGTTTTGGAAAAGAGAATTTACCCTCTCCGTGTGCAACCCAAACTCCTAAGGAAGATTCCTTTAAAGAGTCTAGCAGTATAGAAGGAGAGTTCTCTACTGTTACTCCAATAAAGGAGCTTTCATATTTGTGGCTGCTATTATGTTGCATTTTTGGTGAGCTCTCTTTGGAGTCTGGGGTGATTAGCCCAAGCTCGGCCATAAGTTGACATCCGTTACATACTCCTAGACTTAGAGTGTCTTCTCTTTTATAAAAGTTTTCAAGTGCTTTAGAGGCTTTCTCATTGTATATAAATGCTCCTGCCCACCCTCTTGCAGAGCCTAAAGTGTCGGCATTTGAAAACCCTCCTACAAAAGCAATCATATTAACCTCTTCTAGTGTCTCTCTTCCACTAATTAAGTCTGTCATGTGCACATCTTTTACATTGAATCCTGCCATGTGTAGTGCCCATGCCATCTCTCTATCGCCGTTAGAACCTTTCTCCCTTATAATTGCTGCAACAGGTTTTTTATGGTTTGCTGGAGTAGTTTTTATATACTCTTTTAGCTCTCCAGTGAAAGAGGCTGGGAAGGTATACTCTAGAGGCTGGCTCTTATAGTTATTAAATCTTTCAGTTGCTAGCTCTTCTCCAACCTGTTTTATATCAAATAAATAGGAAGTGTTAAACCAGAGATCTCTATAGTGGTCTATATCTAAGTTAAGAGCTGTTTTATGAAGTTTAATTCTAAGTTCTCTCTCTTGAATATAATTGCCAATGGAGAGTAGAGTAACACCAAAATCTCTTGCCACTTCATTTACAGCTTCTAGATTACTGTTGTTAACTTGAACAACAACAGAAGGGGTCTCTGCAAAGAGTATCTTAATTGGGTCTTTCTCTTCTAGCATAGATAGGTCTATCTCTAGCCCTCCCTCTCTGTTTGCAAAGTTCATCTCTAAAAGAGCATTCACTAGCCCCCCTGCAGAGATATCATGCCCAGCAAGTAAAAGGTTGTTTTTCACCATCTCTTGTACTGCAAGGAAACACTCTTTAAAGTAGGTAGGGTAGGTTATATCTGGAGTTTCGTTACCCAATTGTGTTGTAATTTGTGCGAAAGCACTACCTCCTAGGTTAAAACTATTTTCATCCATTATAGTAAATGGAATGTAGAGTATAGTTGAGTTTGGCTCTTTTTGGAGAACAGGTTCTATAACGTTTGAGACTTGGTTAGTAGAACAGACAGAAGAGATAATGACTGTTCCGGGGGCAAGAACTTTGCTACCATCTGGGTATTTTTGGGTCATTGAGAGGGAGTCTTTTCCTGTGGGAATGTTAATTCCAAGCTCAATTGCAAAATCGCTGGCTGCTTTAACTGCACTATAGAGTCTTGCATCTTCTCCTAGGTTTTTACATGGCCATTGCCAGTTTGCAGAGAGTGAGACTCCCTTGATACCTGCTTCTATAGGAATCCAAAGAAGATTTGTTAAAGCCTCGGCAATAGCAATTCTGCTACCTGCTGCTGCATTTATCATAGCAACTGCAGGGGCATGACCTATTGAGGTTGCCATTCCGTTTTTTGTGCCGTATCCTATCTCTACTGCACCTAGATTGTTTAGTGGTAGTTGTATCTCTCCAACTGTCTGCTGAGCTGCAATAAGCCCACTTACAGAGCGGTCTACTTTGTTTGTAAGCCAATCTTTACACGCTACAGACTCTAATTGAACTACCTGCTCTAAATAATATTCAACCTCCTCTACATCGTACTCCAAAGGGTCCCATATTTCGTGGGCCGAAACATCTTCCATTATGGTTTTTGGGGTAGAACCAAAGAGATCTGTTAAAGCTAAGTCTATTGGCTTATCGCCATTTTCTTTGTTTTCTAATTTGAAGTTGCCCGTGCCTGTTGCTTGGCCAATTACATACATTGGAGCTCTCTCTCTAGCAGAGATTTTAGAAAGAAGTTCAATATCTTTCTCTTTCATAACTAGCCCCATTCTCTCTTGAGACTCATTACCAATTATCTCTTTTGCAGAGAGGGTAGGGTCTCCTTTAGGGAGTTTGCTAATATCTATATCTCCTCCTGTCTCCTCTATAAGTTCAGAGAGGCAGTTAAGATGGCCACCTGCGCCGTGGTCGTGAATAGAGACTATAGTGTTGTCTCCACTCTCGGCAAGTGCTCTTATTGCATTGTATGCTCTCTTTTGCATTTCTGGATTGGAGCGTTGTATAGCGTTTAGCTCAATTGTGTTGTCGAATTCACCTGTAGCTACAGAAGAGACAGCGCCTCCTCCCATTCCAATTCGGTAGTTATCTCCACCAAGCATTACTATTTTATCTCCTTTTTCTGGAGTCTCTTTAAATGCATGCTCTTTTTTAGCGTAGCCTATTCCTCCGGCAAGCATTATTACTTTGTCGAACCCAAATTGGCGGTAGCTCTCGCAATGCTCAAAAGTTAAGAGCGACCCGCAAATAAGTGGTTGCCCAAATTTGTTACCAAAATCGCTGGCTCCATTAGAGGCTTTAAGTAGAATTTCTTGAGGTGTTTGGTAGAGCCACTCTCTAGCCTCAGTCATCTGTTCCCACTCTCTCCCCTCAACTTCAAAACGGGGGTAGGAGGTCATATAGACAGCTGTACCTGCTATAGGGAAAGAGCCTTTGCCCCCTGCAATTCTGTCGCGAATCTCTCCGCCAGAACCTGTAGCTGCTCCGTTAAATGGCTCTACTGTTGTAGGAAAGTTATGAGTCTCTGCCTTTAGTGAAATTACAGTTTTGGTTGGCTCTACTTTAAACATAGATGGAATGTCTCCCCTCTCTGGATAGAAAAGCTCTGTTTGTGGCCCATCTACAAATGCGCAGTTATCTTTATATGCCGAGATTATAAAATTGGGGTTCTCTTTAGATGTCTTTTTAATAAGCTGGAATAGAGAAGACTCCATCTCTTTCCCATCTATAATAAAGGTGCCGTTAAAAATTTTATGGCGGCAGTGCTCTGAGTTTATTTGAGAAAAGCCAAAGACCTCTCCGTCTGTTAAGTTGCGTTTAAGTTTTTTTGAGAGAGCCTCTAAATATTCAATCTCTTCTAGATTAAGAGCTAAACCCTCTTGTTTATTATACTCGCTAATATCTTTAATCTCTATTACTTGCTGAGGCTCATTATCTATTGTGAAAATGTCTTGATTAAGGCCCTCATATTGCCTTTGGAGCATTTTATCGAATGTGGCTTCTTCATTTGGGGTTTCAAAGAACTCTTCTACTCTTTCAATTCCAGAGATATTCATATTACCTATTATCTCTACAGCTGTTGTGCTCCAAGGGGTTATCATTTCGCGCCTAGGTCCTATATAAAAACCAGGCAGTGTAGTAGTAGAGATAAGTTCTGCTCCTTGGAAAAGCCACTTAAGTGCCTCTTTACTTTCTGTTGATAATTCTGAATTTGTCTTAACGGCTATAACTGGCCCTTTATGGGCTTGGAAGAATGAAATCATAATATTTTGCGCATATAATTAAGCCATAAAATTACTCCATTTTAGCCAATTTGCGAAAATTATTTAATAAAGGGTAGCTTTGTGAGAATATTTTTTGAAATTTGCGTTAAAATAACCGTTGTATATTATGTTTGACTTAGAAAGGTACAATAAAAAGATAGAATATATTTTCAACCAATTTCCATCATATCAAAAGGTGGGAAAAATAGCTTATAAAGAGGGGCTAGAGACTATGCTCCTTTTCGATGAAAAACTAGAGAGACCACATAAAAACTACTTGACAATACATGTTGCTGGCACAAATGGGAAGGGCTCTGTAAGTCATATGCTTGCTTCTGCCCTAATGAGCTGTGGAGTAAAAGTAGGGCTCTACACTTCGCCCCATCTTGTAGATTTTCGTGAAAGAATTAGGGTAAATGGAGAGATGATTCCAAAAGAAGATGTACTTACCTTTTTAGATAGTAATGAAAAGTTTATAACTAAAGAGAGTCCATCTTTTTTTGAGATAACAACTGCAATGGCCTTTGACTATTTCTATAGAGCTGGTGTAGAGATTGCCGTTGTAGAGACTGGGCTAGGGGGGAGGCTAGACTCTACTAATATTATCTCTCCTATGATTAGTGTTATTACCAATATTGCTATAGACCATTGTGAACATCTTGGTTATACAATTAGTGCAATTGCAAAAGAGAAAGGTGGAATAATAAAAAGCAACACTCCTGTTGTTGTGGGTGAGTATACCAGATCTACCCGTGATATATTTGAATCAATTTCAGATGAAAAGGGCTCTCTATTGATTTTTTCACAAGAATCTTCTTATGCCAATGTTTCATTAGATGATTATGAGTTAGATCTTTATGGAGAGTATCAAGTTCATAACTTACGTACTGTGTTAACTACTCTTAAGATTCTCTCAAGAAACCCTTCATTTACAAGAGTTGTAGGAGATGGATGGAGCGATAAAAATATAAGAGAGGGGTTGCGAACTGTTATTAAGCAGACTGGATTTAGGGGTAGATGGGAGTATTTATCTGTCTCTCCACCTGTTATTTGCGACACGGGCCATAATGTTAATGGACTTTCATATGTGTTTTCACAACTTAGAAAGCAAAATTTCAAAAGACTCTTTTGTGTTATGGGTTTTGTTGCAGATAAAGAGTTAGATAAAATTGTTGGTCTTTTGCCCCAATTTGCATATTATCTTTTTACTCAGCCTAAAATAGAGAGAGCGTTAGATGCTAATCTATTAGCAGAGAGGAGCCGCTCTATTGGCCTAGAGGGAGAGGTTGCCCTAACTTTAGAGATGGCAATAGAGAGATATAAGACATTTTACAGAGAGGGAGACCTCCTTTTTATTGGAGGAAGCAACTTTATTGTAGGAGAAGCAATTTTATTTTTCGAAAAAAACGATAATTTTTTTGCAAATTAAGAAAATGACAATATCTTTGCACTCCCAATCCAAAAGAACGGGGCTTAGAAATTTGACATTTGGGAGCATAGCTCAGTTGGTTTAGAGCATCTGCCTTACAAGCAGAGGGTCGGGGGTTCGACTCCCTCTGCTCCCACAAAAAATAATAGAAATTTTAGAAAAAAAAGGTCACACTAGCTGTGACCTCTTTTTGGTATGTAGGGCATGGTATTAAGCTAACAGGATGTAAGTTCCTGTATGTGCCGAGTTGATAGGAAACATTAGCGATTGGCAGCGAAAGTTTAGTATCTTATCCCGAGAGATCTTGCAAGATGCACCAATAGTGCAGAATATGCAGTGATGGCGAAAAGAGACGAGCCTTAGCCCAAGA
>JAQVZL010000019.1 GCA_028708215.1 Bacteroidales bacterium | reverse complement strand
TGCCTCTAAACGACAAAATGAAATATGTACAAAAACTTGTACAACTCCATCTAAGGCCAATTGCATTAGTTCAAGAAGAGGTTACAGACTCAGCTATACGAAGATTGCTTTTTGACGCTGGAGACGATATAGAAGATTTAATGCTTCTCTGCGAAGCAGATATTACCTCCAAAAATAGAAGGATAATTAAAAAACATAAGAATAACTTTGCTTTAGTAAAGGAGAAGTTAATAGAGGTAGAGGAGAAAGACACCTTACGTAACTTTAAAAACCCCATTACAGGAGAGGTAATTATGGAAGTTTACGGTATAAAACCAGGCAGAGAAATTGGCATTATAAAGGAGTATATAAAAAATGCCATCTTAGATGGAGTAATATCTAATAACAGAGAAGCTGCAATTAAACTTATGGAGTCTAAAGCAGAAGAGCTTGGTTTAAATAGAGTAATTGAGTAGCCTGCTTAACTAATGAAGGGAGACTCCTATTAAATGCATAAACTCCTCTCTAGTTTTCATGTCTTTCATAAATGCACCAGTAAAAGCCGAGGTTGTAGTTACAGAGTTTTGCTTTTGTACTCCTCGTATTTGCATACACATATGGGAAGCCTCAATTACCACTGCAACACCCATTGGGTTAAGAGTATTATGGATACAATCTCTTATTTGCACAGTAAGACGCTCTTGCACCTGTAATCTTCTAGCAAAAGCATCTACAACTCTAGCTATCTTACTTAAACCTGTTATATAGCCATTTGGAATATAGGCCACGTGTGCCTTCCCATAAAAAGGGAGCATATGATGTTCACACATAGAATATAGATCTATATCTTTCACTAAAACCATTTGCTTATACTCCTCTTTAAATTTTGCCGATCTAAGAATTGCTGCACCATCCATTTCATAACCCTGATTAAGAAACTGTAGAGCACGTGCTACCCTTACTGGAGTATGCAAAAGTCCTTCTCTCTCTGGGTCTTCTCCCATTATTTTCAGTATCTCTTTATAGTGAAAAGCCAAAGCCTCTGTAGTATCTTGGTCGAAGTGATCTACTTTTGTGTATGCCATAATAAATATCTATTTTCGTAAGCTATTAATTTGGATAGCAATATTACAAAAAAAATTGAGATATCGCATGAGATTACTTATTACAGCAGCTGAAGAAGAGGAGTTAATTACTGCAAAACAGGCATACAACTCTTTACCTATTACAGAACAAAAGAGTTTATATATAACATGGATGCTCACAGGAATAGGAACAACAAGTACAAGTTATAGGCTTACCAAAATAATCAATAGCACAGAAGAACCTTTTGACCTAGCAATTAATATTGGTATTGCTGGTAGTTTTACAGATAGTTTCCCTATAGGTTCTGTTGCACGTATAGAAAAAGAGTTTTTTGGAGATTTAGGGTTTGAAACTTTCACAGGGTTCCAAACTCTTTTCGATTATAAAATATTAGATGCAAATACTCACCCTTTTCGCAATGGAGCATTAAATGCACCAAAACTAACTAATAAAGTAGAGCAAGCACTAGAACAATATAGACCTGCTTGTGCAGTTACTGTACAAACAGTTAGTGGGCTTCCAGAGAAAACAGAACAGCTCATTAAAGGCTTTATGCCTCAAATAGAGAGCATGGAAGGGGCTGCATTTTTCTATGTTTGCATTCTTGAAGAGCTACCATTCATTGAACTCCGCTCTGTTTCAAATAAGGTTGGAGAGAGAGATCGTTCAAAATGGGACATCCCATTGGCCTTAGAGTCTCTAAAAAAAGCAACCCAAACATTATTACACGCTTTGGTAAAATGAGACTAACCCTAGCATATTCGCCCTGCCCTAATGACACTTACGCTTTTCATGCAATGGTTCACAACCTTGTAGATTGCGAAGGACTCTCATTTGAAGTCTCCTTAGCAGATGTAGAGCAGCTAAACAAAGATGCTGCTAAGCAGAAGTATGACATTTGCAAACTAAGCTATCATGCTTTTTTTCTTCTTTCCAATAGATATAGCATGTTAAGAGTAGGCAGCGCCTTAGGCTACGGAAACGGTCCACTTTTAGTTGCGAAAAAAGGGAGTAGAGCATTTTTATCCTCGGCAAAACCCAACTTTAAACTATTGCAAACACAAACTATAGCTATTCCAGGGGAGCATACCACTGCATATCTCCTTTTAAAAATTGCTTTCCCCTCTTTGTTAAATGTTGAATCAATAATTTTTTCTGATATCCAAAACGAGCTTATAAAAGAGAAGTATATAGCAGGAGTTCTTATTCATGAAGGGCGGTTCACTTATGGGCAAAAAGGGCTACAACTTATTGCAGACCTAGGTTTAGAGTGGCAAAAAAGAACAAAACTACCCATTCCACTTGGAGGAATTGCAGTTTCAAAATCTCTAGACAATAAAATTGCACAAAAAATAGAGCGAGTACTAAAAAGAAGCATAGAATTTGCAAACCATAATCCCAATATATCTAATAATTATGTTAGTAATAATGCTCAAGAGATGGACAAAGTGGTATTAGATAAACATATTGAGATGTTTGTAAACAACTATACATTAGGAATTGGAAAAGAGGGAGAAGAGGCTATTTACAAACTCTATAAAGAGACTCTACGCATCTATCCAAAACTTGTTCCAACAGAAACTCTTTTTATTTAGCTTTATAAATAACCCAATTTATTTTTGACTACTAATATCTGAACATAATGAGTAACGAAATAATAAAAATCAGAGGAATTAAAAAGTTCTACAAAGTAGGAACAGAAGAGGTAAAAGCCCTTAATGGTGTAGATATAGTTATCAACAAAAATGAATATGTAGCTATAATGGGGCCCTCTGGCTCAGGTAAATCTACAATAATGAATATTTTAGGTTGCCTAGACAGCCCTACAGATGGGTCATATATTCTAAATGACACAGATGTCTCTAAAATGAATGATGGAGAGTTGGCTCAGGTACGAAACAAAGAGATTGGATTTATTTTTCAATCATTTAATCTTCTACCAAGATACACTGCTCTAGATAATGTCTCTCTTCCTCTTATCTACTCGGGAGTTGGAAAAGCCGAGCGCGACAGAAGAGCATCTGAGACATTGGCAAGTGTAGATCTTACCGACAGGATGCACCATAAACCAAACGAACTATCTGGTGGGCAGCGCCAAAGAGTAGCTGTAGCTAGAGCCCTAATTAACAACCCTTCTATTATATTAGCAGATGAACCTACAGGTAACTTAGACAGCAAAACATCTATAGATATAATGAAACTATTTTCACAAATTCACAACCAAGGGAACACAGTTATTGTAGTTACCCACGAAGAAGATATAGCAAAACATGCTCGCAGAATTATACGGTTACGTGATGGATTAATTGAGTCAGACACAATTAATGAAAATCCAATAACCTATAATTAGGAACAAAACCAGATTAAACAAATTTCAAATGAAAGTTTATACAAAAACAGGAGATAAAGGTCAAACATCACTAGTAGGTGGAAAAAGAGTAAGTAAAGACAATATTAGAGTTAATGCCTATGGTAATGTAGATGAGCTCATCTCCTATATAGCTCTCATTAGAGCCGAGGAGGTAGAAGGCGACCTTTACTATAAAAACCTTAGAGATATTCAAGCTAACTTAATGCTTGTGGCAGCTCATTTAGCAGCAGACACAGAAACATCTCAGAAATTAAAACCATTTGAGATTTCCAAAATTGAATTCCTAGAAGAGACAATTGATAAAATGATTGAAGAGCTTCCAGAGCAAAACGCTTTTATTTTACCAAATAAGCCAAGGGCAGCTGCACAATGCCATGTAGCAAGAACAGTGTGCCGGAGAGCAGAAAGGAGTGCCGTAGCTATTATGACTGAACAGAGGTTAGAGTACCCAGTAAAATATCTTAACAGGTTGTCTGACTATTTATTTGTTTATGCAAGATACCTTGCTAAAATAAGCGGAGTTCCAGACGATTTCTGGCATCAGTAATATGTTTTTTGAAAATATTTTACTATCTTCGCACACTATTTTAGCATTTATTTGCAAACTCCTAAATATTAACGATTTACGCTATGTATTGGACACTAGAACTAGCATCTAAACTTGAAGATGCACCTTGGCCAGCTACTAAAGAAGAACTTATAGATTATGCTACCCGCTCTGGCGCACCTCTTGAGGTTGTTGAAAACCTAGATGAACTAGAGGAAGATGGAGAGGTGTATGATAGCATAGAGGATATATGGCCAGATTACCCAAGTAAAGAAGACTTCTTTTTCAATGAAGAGGAGTATTAAAAACCTTTTAAAATGAGAATTGTTATTGCAGGTGCGGGTGAGGTGGGTAGCCACCTTGCCAAGATGCTAAGCAATGAGTATCACAACCTAACCATTATTGATAATGACGAAGCTAGGCTCAATAGAGTAGCCGAAAGCTCCGATGTGATTACTGTGTTTGGCCCTCCCACCTCAATAAAAACGTTGGCCTATGCGGGAGTAGAGAAAGCAGATCTATTCATAGCCGTAAGCCCTGCTCAAGAGCAAGATGTAAACCTTATAAGTGCACTCCTTGCAAAAAAGATGGGTAGCGCAAAAGTTACTGCACGAATAAACAACGACGAATACCTACAGAACCAAAATAAACTTCTCTTCACAGAGATGGGAATAGATTTGCTCTTCTACCCAGAAAAAATTGCTTCTCACGAGATTATAGACCTTCTAAAGCAAACAGGCACCTCTGAGTTTATGGATTTCTCTGGGGGCAAACTCCAACTTATTGTCTTTCGCCTAGACGATGGAGCTCCTCTAATAGATAAAAGTATGGCAGATTACCCTGTTGATGGAGAACACCAATACCACGCAGTTGCTATTGCAAGAGAGGGAACCACAATTATACCACGCAGCAATACCCGCTTTAAAGAGCACGATCTTGTTTTTGTAATTTCTAAAAGATCTGGAGTTCAAGAGGTAATGAGCTACTCTGGCAAAAACAATATAGATGTAAACAAACTAATGATTGTTGGAGGAGGCCGCATTGGAGAGATGGTTGCTAGAAAGCTTGAAAATAGCGTAGAGTATATAAAGTTGATTGAAAGAAGACGCGAAAGATGCGATTATCTAAACGACTCTCTAGATAAAATTCTAGTAATTAATGGCGATGCTCGTAATACAGATCTTTTAATAGAAGAAGACGTAAACGATTTTGATGCATTTATAGCAGTTACAAGTAGCTCCGAAACAAATATACTCTCATGCGTAATGGCCAAAAAGATGGGAGTAGCCAAAACAATTGCCGAGGTAGAAAATATAGATTATATAAAGCTTGCCGAGGGAATGGGAGTAGATGCCGTAATAAATAAAAAGCTCATTACTGCCAGCCGTATTTTCCGCTTTACTCTCTCAAATAAGGTGCAATCTATAAAATGCCTCAATGGGTCTGATGCCGAGGTGTTAGAGTTTATTGTCAACCCAAATAGTGCAATTACTCGTCATAAAATTAGAGATTTAAAATTCCCTAAAGAGGCAATTATTGGAGGAATAATAAGAGGAAATAAAAGCTTTATTGCTCTAGGCGATTCCGAGATACAACCATACGATAGAGTAGTAGTTTTTGCTCTACCCTCTGCATTAAAAAAAGTAAATAGGTTTTTTGCTTAGAAATCATAAGTAATATTGGCTTATTTCATTCCAATTTATTAGATTTGCAAAACTAATTAAATATAAATTGATATGGAGAGATATGGTTTCGCTGTAAGCGGAAAGACTCGTACAGAGCATGATCTATTAGGAACTAAAGAGGTTCCAGTAGAAGCACTATTTGGTGTTCAAACTTTAAGATGCGTAGAGAACTTTGACATCTCTAGAGATTATTTAAGTGAATATCCTGAATTCACTAGAGCTCTTGGGATAATAAAGATGGGAGCAGTTCTTGCAAACCATGAATTAGGTCTTATAGACAATGAAATTAAAGATGCAATTGTTAAAGCTTGCCAAGAACTTATAGACGGGAAACATACAGAACATTTCCCAGTAGATATGGTGCAAGGTGGTGCAGGTACAAGCGTTAACATGAATGCAAACGAAGTTATTGCCAATAGAGCTCTTGAGATTTTAGGAAAAGAGAGAGGTCAATACCAATTCTGTAGCCCTAACGACCACGTTAATATGGCTCAAAGTACTAATGATGCATATCCCAGTGCAATGCATATTGGGCTCTATATGACCCACTTTAAAGTTAGAGAAGCTCTCCAACAAATAATGGACTCTTTCGCTAAGAAAGAAGAGGAATTTGCTCATGTAATCAAAATGGGACGTACCCAACTTCAAGATGCTGTTCCAATGACCTTAGGTCAAACTTTTGGAGCCTACAAATCTGCTATGAAGCATGAGCTAAGCCGTCTTGAAAAAGCAGCTAAAGAGCTACTATTCATTAATATGGGGGCAACTGCTATAGGTACTGGTATCACTTCTGAGCCAGGTTATGCCGAAGCATGTATTAAGCATATTCGTGAAATTTCTGGCTTAGATGTTAAACTAGCCGAAGATTTAGTAGAAGCTACTCACGATACTTCAAGCATAGTTTTTTATGCCTCTGCACTTAAAATGATTGCTATTAGACTCTCTAAAATAAGCAACGATCTTCGCATACTCTCTTCGGGCCCAAGAGCAGGTCTTGCAGAGATTAACCTTCCTCCAAAACAACCAGGTTCTTCAATTATGCCAGGAAAGGTTAACCCTGTAATACCAGAGGTTGTAAACCAAGTTTGTTTCAAAGTAATTGGAAACGATCTTACTGTATCTCTTGCATCTGAAGCAGCTCAATTAGAGCTTAATGTTATGGAGCCAGTAATGTTTCAAAGCACAGTTGAATCAAGTGATTGGCTTATCCGTGCTCTTGACACCCTCCGTCTTGAGTGTGTAGATGGCATAGTTGCAAATGAAGATAACTGCCGCCAATATGTAGAGCACTCAATAGGTATTGTTACTGCTCTTAAACAGTTTATAGGTTACGAACAAAGTACTATTATTGCAAAAGAGGCTCTAAAAACTGGTGCAAGTGTTTACCAACTAGTTCTAGACAAAAGTCTACTTACACAAGAGCAAATAGACACTATTCTAGACCCTAAGCATATGACTAAACCAAGTAAAATAGAGATTTAAACATTAATTTTTTAAATAGGTAAAAAGAGGTTATTCTCAATAGATGAGAGTAGCCTCTTTTTAATTTTGATTAACTTTGTACTATGGCATCTATACTACAAGCACAGAAATTATCTAAAAGATACGGCACAAAAATTCTTTTCGAAGAGTTAGACCTTAATATTAATGAGGGAGAGAAGGTTGCACTTATAGCCCCCAATGGCACAGGAAAGAGCTCTCTACTAAAAATTATAGCAGGAGAAGACACTCCAGATATGAATAATAATGGAGAGAGTGGAACTGTGCAAATTTTCTGCGAAGGAGGTATTGCCTACCTAAAACAAGAACCCACTTTCAATCTTGAAAAAACAGTTTTTGAAGAGGTCTTTAGCGGAGGAGAAGAGATTGCTGCTACTGTAGCAAACTACGAAAGAGCTCTACTTTCACAAGATCAAAAAAAACTAGAAGAGGCAATGCTAGAGATGGAGAGAGTAGAGGGGTGGCAATATGAGCAGAAGATAAAACAGGTACTCTCTGCGTTACAGATAGAAGAGTTAGACCAGAAAATGAAAGAGCTTTCTGGAGGGCAAAAAAAGAGAGTAGCACTTGCTAAAATGATGATAAATGAAGCTAGCTTCATTATAATGGACGAGCCTACTAACCATCTAGATTTAATAGTAATAGAATACCTAGAAGAGTACCTTAAAAGAAGCCGAGTAACAATCTTAATGGTAACTCACGATCGCTATTTTTTAGATAGAGTATGCAATAAAATTATAGAGCTAGAAAATGGTGAGCTCTACACATATAACGGCAACTACTCCTATTTTTTAGAAAAAAGAGAAGAGAGACTAGAGAATTTCATTAGCGAAACAGATAGAGCAAAAAACCTCTTTAAAACAGAGCTAGAGTGGATGAGAAGAATGCCACAAGCAAGAGCCACAAAAGCTAAATATAGAGTCAATGCTTTCTACGACTTAAAAGAGAAAGCCAACCAAAAAATCTCTAGCGATAAAATAAAAATAGATAGTGCAAGTACTAGGCTAGGCACTAAAATTATTAACTGCAAGGGCGTATCTCATAACTACCACAACTTTGTTACTATAGAAGACTTTACCTACAATTTTAGTAAAGGAGAGAAAATTGGGCTAGTTGGTCCAAATGGGGTTGGTAAAACCACCTTTTTAGAGGTAATTACAGGTGCTATCCCTCTCACAAAAGGAGAGATTGATTTAGGCGAGACTGTAGTCTTTGGCTACTACAGACAAAAAGGTATAGACTTTAACCTAAACGACACTGTAATTGATGCAGTACAGAGCATTGCCGAGGTTGTTACTATGAACGATGGCTCAGTTATAAACGTGAGTCAGTTTCTAACCCGGTTCCTCTTCCCCCACTCTATGCACAACACTAAAATTGAAAAACTTAGCGGAGGAGAAAAAAGACGGCTCTACCTAGTTACTGTATTAATGCAAAACCCCAACTTTCTTATTCTTGACGAGCCCACTAACGACTTAGACTTAATGACGCTAAATGTTTTAGAAGATTATTTAAGCAACTTTCCTGGTTGTGTAATAATTGTTTCTCACGATAGATATTTCCTAGATAAAATTGCAGACCACCTTTTTGTATTTGAAGGAGAAGGTGTAATTAAAGATTATGTTGGGAAGTATTCTGAATATAGAGAGATGGTTAAAGAGGCCGAGAAACAGAAGTTGAACTTAGAAAAAGATAGTAGTCTCACTAAATTAAAAAGCAATAATAAATTAGAAAGCAACAAAACTCCCGAAAAAAAGAGACTAAGTTATAAAGAGAAAAAAGAGTTGGAATCAATAGAGACAAAATTAGAAAGATTATCAAAAAAGAAGAGCAGCCTAGAGGCCGCTCTCAATTCTGGCTCTTTATCTCCCGATAAACTAATAGAGAACTCTAACCAGTATGCAGAATATCTTAAAGAGATAGAGACACTCGAGCATCGCTGGTTAGAACTTTCAGAAATTAGCGAGTAAGTTTTTTATATTTAAATCTCTTAGGAGTAATATCTCCAAGACGTCTCTTTTTATTCTCTTCGTATTCAGAGTAACTTCCCTCAAAGAAATAAGCTTTTGAATCGCCTTCAAACGCAAGAATGTGAGTAGCAATACGGTCTAAGAACCAACGGTCGTGAGAGATAATAACTGCACAACCTGCAAAATTATCTAGACCCTCTTCTAAAGCACGTATTGTATTAACATCTACATCATTTGTAGGCTCGTCTAACAATAAAACATTAGCCTCTTCTTTAAGAGTAAGAGCTAAATGTAAGCGATTTCTCTCACCTCCAGAAAGTACTCCACACATCTTCTCTTGATCTGCTCCAGAGAAATTAAACCGCGAAACATAGGCACGAGCATTAACCTCCCTATTACCCAACTTCACAAATTCAGAGTTACTAGAGATTGTCTCATAAACTGTTTTATCTGGGTCTATCTCTCTATGCTGCTGGTCTACATACGCTATTTTCACAGTCTCTCCCACTGTAAATGAACCAGAATCTGCCTCTTCTATTCCCATAATCATACGAAAAAGAGTTGTTTTACCTGCTCCATTAGGTCCTATAACTCCAACTATTCCAGCAGGGGGCAACTTAAAACTCAGATTTTCGAAAAGTACCCTATCGCCAAAAGCCTTTGTTACATTATGGGCCTCAATTACCTTATTACCTAGCCGTGGTCCGTTAGGAATAAATATCTCCAATTTCTCGTCCTTCGCTTTACCATCTTCGTTTAGCATCTTTTCATAAGCTCCCAAACGTGCTTTAGATTTAGCTTGGCGAGCTTTAGGGGCCATTCTTACCCACTCTAACTCCCTCTCTAAAGTTTTACGGCGTTTACTCTCTTGCTTCTCTTCTTGAGAGAGTCTTATTGATTTCTGTTCTAACCACGAGGTGTAGTTTCCTTTCCATGGAATACCTTCTCCTCTATCTAGTTCTAAAATCCAGCCAGCAACATTATCTAAGAAATAACGGTCGTGAGTTACAGCTATAACAGTTCCCTTATATTGCTGCAAATGAGCCTCTAGCCATTGAATACTCTCTGTATCTAAGTGGTTAGTAGGCTCATCTAAAAGTAGAACATCTGGCTCTTGTAAAAGCAGGCGGCATAGAGCCACTCTCCGTCTTTCTCCTCCACTCAAATGCTTTACTATGGCATCTGGTTCTGGACACTGTAATGCATCCATGGCTTTTTCAAGCTTAGAATCTATATCCCAACCATTTACCTGATCTATTTTATCTGTAAGATCTCCCTGTAAATCTATTAAACGAGCCATTTGATCGTCTTCCATTGGCTCCATAAACTTTGCATTTACCTCCTCGTACTGCTTAAGAAGCGAGACCACTTCGTGTGCCCCCTCCTGTACAATTTCAAGTACAGTTTTACTCTCATCTAAATGAGGTTCTTGTTCAAGAAACCCAACACTATAGCCTTGAGCCCATGCTATTTCACCTTGAAATGCACTCTCTACCCCTGCTATAATTTTAAGTAATGTAGATTTTCCAGAACCATTCAGACCTATGATACCAATTTTAGCTCCATAAAAAAAAGAGAGATAGATATCTTTAAGAATTGCTTTATTACTATTCGGCAGTATCTTACCTACGCCGTTCATTGAGAAAATTATCTTTTCGTCTGCCATATAAACTATTTATTTTAGCAAAGATAATCATATATTCTATTTGTAAATAAAAACTACTCTACACTAACAAACTCCAATCCCACCCCTAGGCTATTTAGTAGAGTATCTACATACTGCACAGATCTAATAGAATCTCTTAAAAAAGAGGCTCTCTCAATAGAAGATGCAAACAGCTCTTTGTTCTCCTTTTTAAGAGGGTCGGCAGGAGGAGATTTCATTTTAAGCGGATTAATAGGTTTCCCATTTTTCCAGACACGGAAATCTAGATGAGGGCCAGTAGACATACCAGTACTTCCAACATACCCAATAACCTCACCTTGTCTAACCCTTTTACCAACAGAAAGCCCCTTTGCAAAACCAGATAGATGTAAATATGCTGTGGTATAAACCGAATTGTGCTTTATTTTAATCTGGTTCCCCCCTCCTCTTGTATAGACCCTCTGAGTAACTACACCATCGCCTATACTCATTACTGGGGTTCCTCTAGGAGCAGCATAATCTACACCTGTATGTGGCCTAACAACTCTTGTGATTGGGTGCCTCCGAGCATAAGAAAAACCAGAAGAGATACGAGTAAAACTTAAAGGGGCCTTAAGAAAAGCCTTCCTTAGATTTTCTCCTTTACTATTCCAGTATTGAGGAATATCATCTTGAACAAATCTGTAAGCTTCAAAATTTTCACCAGCATGAGTAAAAAGTGCAGCATAAATCTCTCCTATATCAAAAAACTTATCTCCAACATAGAGCTCTTCATACAAAACCTTAAAAGAATCTCCTTTTTGGAGTCCAAAAAAATCTATAGTCCAAGCGTATATCTCAGATAGTCTTAATGCAATCAAAGGGCTCATACCCGCAGCAGAAACATCGTTCCACAGCGAGCTATTAATAGTTGCCTCTCCACTGCGAAGCCTAGAGGTAACCTCTCTCTCTCCCACCTTTACAAACATAGAGTCTGCAACCCCAAAAACCACATAATTTATCTTTGAATCGGCATAAACTAAATAGGCCAGTCTAGCATCTTCTTCTTTAGTATAGTAGGCCTTATAACTGTTTCCAACTTTTATTGTCTTTAAATCAAAAACTCCTTTTGAAACCTCTGTTAAATTATAAGCATCTGCAATAGAAACTCCCAACCTAGTTAGTAGAGGAACAAAAAAATCTCCCCTCTGTACTTGTCCCTCTTTTAGGTTAAAATCTCCTGTTCTAAAACCATATTCACTAACCTCTTCTAATATAAGATCTTTTTCTAAAGCTTCTCCCTTATTCCCTTTGCCAGAAGTACATGATATTAAAGTAACTAATGCAAGCAAAATAGTCAGTCTCTTCATCTCTTTTATATTTATAAAACCGAAGATAGATAATAAAAAACAAAATGTTGAAAAGTTTGTGGAAAAATTTGTAATAAAATGTAAAAAAGTGGAAAAAAATCTTTAAGTTTGCGTAAGTCTAAAAGGGTAAAAAAAGATTAAATGATAAAGTTTATAGGAGAATACAGTGCAAAGGTAGACGATAAAGGGAGAGTAGTCTTTCCTTCGTCGTTAAAATCTATGCTCCCTCCCGAAAGCGACCAACGTTTTGTCATAAAAAAAGATCTTTTTTTCAATTGCCTTGAAATGTATACCTATCAAGAGTGGATAAGAGAGTCCGAAGAGGTTAAATCTCGGCTTAATTTTTTCAAAAAAGAGCATGCTCTATTTTGGAGAGAGTTTATGAGAGACCGTGCCTTAGTAGAGCCAGATCAGAAACTTGGAAGAATATCAATTCCTAAAAGACTCTTAGAAGAGATAGGAGTAAATAAAGAAGTGCTGTTTGCTGGAAACGATCATAAAATTGAGATTTGGGCAAAGGAGAACTATAAAGAGGAGACCCTCCCCAGCAGCGACTACTCAGAACTTGCACAGAAAATATTAGGATAAGGAGCTTGTTATGGGAACTTACCACACACCTGTACTACTTGAAGAAAGTGTAACTGCCTTGGCTTTACACAACGGCGGCATATATGCCGATGTAACATTTGGAGGAGGTGGTCACAGCAGAGCTATTCTTAAAGCTATGGGAGAAGAGTCTAAGCTCATCTCTATGGATAGAGACGCAGATGCACTTGCAAATGCACCTCAAGATAAAAGATTAATATTTATTCAGAACAACTTTCGTTTTTTAAATAATTATGTTGAATACCACGGCTTTAATAAAATTGATGGCATTTTAGCAGATCTTGGAGTATCGTCACACCAATTTGATACCGAACAAAGAGGCTTCTCCTTTAGGTTTGATGCTCCTCTAGATATGAGAATGAATCAACTCACTAAAAACACAGCAGCTTATATCATAAATAATTACAGCCAAGAGAACCTTGCCAATATTCTTTACAAATATGGCGAAGTAGATAACAGCAGAAGAGTAGCTAAATTAATTTGCGCCAACAGAGAGAACGAGAAGATTCAAACTACGTTTGATTTAAACAGAGCTTTGGCTCCTCTACTACCCAAATATGCCAATCACAAATATCTAGCTAAAATATACCAAGCACTAAGAATTGAAGTTAACGGCGAAATGAGAGCTCTAGAACTCTTTCTAGAAGGGACAACAACCATTTTAAAGAGCGGAGGGCGTTTAGTAGTAATTACTTATCACTCGCTAGAAGATAGAATGGTAAAGAACTTTATGAAAGCAGGGAATACAGCTGGCACAATAGAAAAAGATATTTATGGGCAGTTCGAAACTCCATTTAAGGTAATAACTAGAAAACCAATAGTTTCAAACGAAGAGGAACTTGCTCTAAATAGCAGGGCTAGAAGTGCAAAACTAAGAGTGGCAGAAAAAAAATAGATAATAACAACTAAGAGAAAATGGCTAAAAAAAATTGGATAAGCGAAATACTAGGTGGCAGAATACTGCTTAGAGGCGAGGTTTCTAACAACCTTGGGTTTTTCGCATTCCTTTTTGTTCTAGCAATATTTTACATCTATATAAATTTTGGTATTGAGAGAAGCTTACTTACCGAGAGAAGAAACCAGAGAGAACTTAAACATCTTAAATCTGATTATATAAGTAAACTAGCAAAGCTTCAATACAGCAGTAAAAGAACAGAAATAGAGAAGAAATTAAAAAAACTTGGCTCTACATTAAAGCCACCAGTAGACCCTCCAACAAGGGTTACTATAGATAACTAAAAGCATGAACAGGTTCATCAAACGTGTATATATTGTCTATTTTATTCTTATTATACTAGCTATAAGAATAGTAGTTAGAATGTTTTTTCTACTATTTATAGCAGACATTGAGGTTACAGACGAAGATATATCGTTCAGAAAAGAGGAGATAGAGGCAACCAGAGGGAGCATTCTTGCCAGAGACGGTAGAGCCCTCTCTACATCTGTACCCTATTTTCAAATTAGAATGGACTGCGTATTACCTACAGATGAACTCTTCAACTCTCAAATAGATAATTTAGCTAAAGAGCTCTCAAACTTCTTTGGCAATAAAAGCTCGGCAGCATACAAAAACGAAATAATTACTGCACGCAAAAAAGGGAAAAGATATAAAGCTATTGGGAATCGTATGGTAGACTATTCCGAAATGCTTATAGTAAAACAGTTCCCCATTTTTAAAGAGGGAACTTTAAAGGGAGGGATAATTACCGAACAGAGAAACAAGCGAAACAACCCCTATGGTCGTTTGGCATACCGCACCATTGGTTATATAAATAGCAATGAGGTGGGAGTGGGTATAGAGAGAAGTTACGATTTTCACCTTAAAGGGAAACCTGGTAAACAAACAGTAAGAAGAATGTTAGGGGGGGAATGGGTTCCCGTAACATCAGAAGATGCAATAGAGCCACACGATGGGCTTGATGTGCTCACAACTATAGATATAGATATTCAAGAAGCTACAGAGATTGCTCTAAAAGAGCAGCTTTCACTCTCAGAGGAGTTTGAAGGTGCTACTGCAATTGTAATGGAAGTAAATAATGGAGCAATACGCGCTGTAGCAAATATGAAAAAGGGCAAAAAAGGGGAGTTTGACGAATCTTATAATTATGCAATTGGGCATGCAACAGAGCCAGGTTCAACTTTCAAACTTGCAACCTTAGTAGCACTTATAGAAGATGGTTATGTCACATTAGAAACACCCATAGATGCAGAAGAGGGTAAATGGAGATATAGCTCTGCCACATATCACGATGTTGGGTATGGAGGCTACGGCCAAATAGATGTGCTTACAGCATTTGAAAAATCTTCTAACATTGCTTTTGCAAAATTGGCTGTTGAGCACTATGCCAATAACGAGAAAAAATTTGTAGACAGAATTATGAATATGAAGGTTACCGAAAGATTTAACCTAGATATTATGGGAGAAGCGCGTGCTGTCATATATGAGCCTGGAGATCAAATGTGGTCTAAAGTTTCACTCCCATCAATGGCTATTGGCTATTCATCTCTTTTAACACCCCTACACACTCTTACTTTTTATAATGCAATTGCAAATAGAGGAAAAATGGTAAAGCCCTATTTTATAGAGAATCTACAGAAAAATGGCATAATCTACCATAAATTTGAAAACCAAGCTATTAGTGGGTCTATCTGTTCTAAAAAAACAGTAGAACAGGTGCACAAAGCACTCAGAGGAGTTGTAGAAGAGGGTACTGGGAAAATTATAGACGACCCTAGATACAGCATCTCTGGGAAAACAGGAACTGCCAGAGTAGCATTCGATGGGAAATATATAGATGCTAATGGATATAGAAAACATCAAGCATCTTTTGCAGGGTTTTTCCCATCTGAAAATCCAAAATACTCTGCAATTGTTGTGCTCTACTCTGTTAAAACCAAAGCCAACTTTTATGGAGGATCTTGGGCTGCCCCTGTATTTAAAAAAATAGCAGATAAAATATATAGTAATAGTCCAGAGTGGAAAGAACCATTAGACTCAATAAAAGAGGGAGGCCCTGGCCAAACTCCTCTTTTGGCAGGGAATAAAAAGGCACTAAACAGCGCGCTCTCTTTTATTGCTTTACAAAAAAACGGAATAGATATAGAGGCAGATTGGGTAGAGAAAGAACCTACTAGTAAAAAACTCATTGCCAGCAACTTTCAAAATGGAACTATCCCTAATGTGATGGGCATGGGGTTAAAAGACGCTCTATTTTTACTTGAAAACAAAGGCTACAGAGTCTCTTTTAGAGGTAGAGGCAGAGTGATAGAGCAATACCCAAAGGCAAATATGCCAATGAATAAAAATGGAATAGTAGAAATAGAATTATCTAGCAATTATGAAGTTAAGTGATTTAATAAAAGACATTAATGGTGCAAAAATCTTAGGAGACCCTCAGATTGAAATTACCAACATCTACTTAGATTCCAGGAATGTAACCGAAGGAGCTCTTTTTATTGCTACTAAAGGAGCAAGCTCAGATGGACATAACTTTATAGAATCTGCAATTACAAATGGAGCAAAAGCAATTATTTGTGAGAAAATTCCAGAAGAGAGAGAGGGTATTTGCTATATAGTCACAGATAATAGCCGCAGGGCTACTGGGCTTATTGCAAAAGAGTATTATGGTAATCCATCGGAAAAAATGAGAGTTGTAGGAATAACAGGAACTAATGGTAAAACCACTACAGTCACATTACTTTACAACCTTTTCACCTCGCTAGGTTATAAGTGTGGGCTAATATCTACAATTGAAAATTTCATAGGGAAGAGAAGAGTAGAAGCAACTCACACAACTCCAGACTCTATGCAAATTAACTCTCTTATGTCTCAAATGACATATGAAGGTTGTGAGTTTTGCTTTATAGAAGTGAGCTCCCATGCCCTAGATCAAGAGAGAGTTTCTGGGATAACATTCGAAGGAGCTATCTTCTCTAACCTAACACACGATCACTTAGACTACCATAAAAGCTATGCCGAATATATTCGAGTAAAAAAGTTGTTTTTCGATAATCTCCCTCAACAAGCATTTGCCCTTACCAACATAGACGACAAAAATGGCTCTGTAATGGTGCAAAATTGCAAAGCAAATATCTATACCTATTCCTGTATGTCTCCAGCAAATTTCAACTGCAAAATTATAGAGAGCAGTATAACAGGTATGCAAATTAAAATAGGCAACAGAGAGATATGGACTCGCTTTATTGGGCTCCACAATGCCTATAATCTACTAGCAGTATACTCTGCAGCAAAACTATTGGGCGCAAAAGAAGAGGAACTACTTATAGCATTAAGTGCACTAGAATCTGTCTCGGGCAGATTAGAGTACTTGAAAGGCGGAGAAGAGCTTACAGCTGTTGTAGATTATGCACACACTCCCGATGCTCTTAAAAACGTACTAAAGACACTCAATGAAGTAGCAGAGGGAGCTCAAATAGTTACAGTTTTTGGCTGCGGTGGCAACCGAGATAAAACAAAAAGGGTAGAGATGGCTCAAGTCTCGGCACTCCTTTCAGATAAAATAGTAGTAACATCAGACAACCCTAGGTTCGAAGAGCCAGAAGATATTATTGAAGATATTAAAAAAGGGTTCAAACCTGGAGATAACTTAAAAACACTCTACATAACAGATAGAAGAGAAGCTATAAAAGCTGCAATAACTACAGCAAAACCGGGCTCAATTATTCTTGTGGCTGGGAAAGGGCATGAAACCTATCAAGAAGTTAAAGGTGTGAGACACCATTTTGACGATAAAGAAGAGATAAAAACAATATTCAACTTAATGAAATAGACAATGCTGTACAATCTATATGAATATTTAAAAGAGATTACCTATTTCCCAGGACTTGGGTTATTTCAATATATTAGTTTTAGGGCCTTCTCTGCTCTTTTGCTCTCTCTAATATTAGCTCTTTTTGTAGGTAAAGCAATAATTAGGAAACTTGCAGCTAAGCAAATTGGTGAAGATATTAGAGACTTGGGGCTAGAAGGGCAGCTGCAAAAAAAAGGAACGCCCACTATGGGAGGAGTAATAATTCTAATTGCTACGTTAATTCCTGCTCTATTACTAAGTGATCTTACAAATGTCTATGTTTTATTGCTAATTATCTCTACAGTCTGGCTTGGTATAATTGGATATATAGACGATTACATTAAAGTATTTAAAAAAAAGAAAGAGGGGCTTCAAGGTAAATTTAAAATAGTTGGTCAAATAGTATTAGGGCTCATAATAGGAATAACTTTATATATGAGCGACCAAGCAGTTATTAGAGTTCCTATAAAAGCAGCAGAAGCCGAGGTCTATTCAGAAGTTATAAAATCTACTGCCGAGGGTACTAAAATTAGATACTTTAAAGACGAAAAGAGCACAAGAACTACAATCCCATTTGTAAAAAACAACGAATTCGACTATGCATGGCTCTCTCCAATAAATGGCAACCTTAAAGAGAAAGCTAGCTGGATTATCTATATAGTTGCCATAATTTTTATAGTAACAGCAGTCTCTAATGGCACGAATCTAACAGATGGGATGGATGGCCTTGCTACAGGAGTCTCTGTTATTACTGGAACCACCTTAGCAATATTGGCCTACTTGTCTGGTAATATTATATATGCAAACTATTTAAATATTATGTACCTCCCAAATACTGGCGAGATTGTAATTGTTTTAGCTGCCTTTATTGGAGCTCTAATTGGATTTCTATGGTACAACTCCTACCCTGCCCAAGTTTTTATGGGAGATACAGGCAGCCTTGCAATTGGGGGAATCATTGCAGTTGCGGCTATAATAATAAAAAAAGAGCTCCTCATTCCAATCCTTTGCGGGATATTTTTTGTAGAGAGTCTCTCAGTAATAATTCAGAGGGGCTACTTTAAATATTCACGAAAAAAATATGGTAAGGGAATTAGAGTTTTTAAAATGGCTCCTCTTCACCATCATTTCCAAAAAGAGGGAGTAGATGCAATTATAACATCTCCTAAAAGAGCTTTGCCAGAAGCCAAAATTGTTACCCGTTTTTGGATTGTAGCAATATTTCTTGCAGCAATAACAATAATAACTTTAAAAATCAGATAATTATGTCAAAAATAGTAGTTTTAGGCGGAGGAGAAAGTGGCATAGGTGCTGCAATTCTTGCCAAAGTAAAAGGGCATGAAGTATTTTTATCTGACTGCAACATGATTAGTAATCAAGCAAAGGAGCAGCTCACTAAATACAGTATAATTTTTGAAGAGGGAGGGCACAATAGAGAAAACCTAATGGATGCTCAACTTGTAGTAAAAAGCCCGGGTATTCCAGATACAGCTCCAATAGTAGAAGAGCTTACAGAGGCACAAATCCCTATAATCTCTGAAATTGAGTTTGCTGGGAGTTACGATAAATCCAAAAAAATATGTGTTACAGGGAGCAATGGCAAAACAACCACTGCATCTATTATCTACTTTTTACTTAAAAATGCAGGGCTTAACGTTGGTTTAGCAGGTAATATTGGAGAGAGCTATGCATACCAAGTTGCAACTTGTAATTACGATTATTACGTACTTGAAATAAGTAGTTTTCAATTAGATGGAATGTATGACTTTAAAGCAGATATTGCTGTACTTTTAAATATAACTCCAGATCATTTAGATAGATATGGGAACGATATGGAAAAATACATAAAGGCTAAATTCCGAATTACACAAAACATGTCTGGAGAAGACTGCTTTATCTTCTGTGCAGACGATCAAATTAGCATTTCTCACCTAAATAAGATTGTTCTACATGCAAAACAACTCCCATTTAGCCAACAGAAAGAGGTAGAAGAGGGAGCCTATATTAAAGAAGAGAAAATGCATGTCCAATACTCTAACAGTGAGTACCAAATGTTTCTAAACGAACTCTCTTTACAAGGCAAACACAATATTTACAACTCAATGGCTGCTGCCATAACAGGTAAAGTGCTAAATATTGAAAATGATGTTTTAAGAGAGAGCCTAACAACATTTAAAGGAGTTGAACATAGGCTAGAAAAAGTTTTAAAAGTAAAAGATGTACTCTATATAAATGACTCAAAAGCAACCAATGTAAACTCTACATGGTATGCATTAGAGAGTATTACAACCCCAATTATCTGGATAGCTGGCGGAACCGATAAAGGGAACAACTATGAACCTCTCTTTGAAATGGTAAGAGAGAAAGTAGATACAATAATCTGTTTAGGTAAAGACAACTCTAAGCTTCACAGCACTTTTGGAACTATGGTAGAGAATATATATGATGCTAGCTCTGCACAAGAGGCTGTAGAAATAGCATACAAACTCTCTAAAAAAGGAGATACAGTATTACTCTCTCCTGCATGTGCCAGCTTTGATCTTTTCAAAAACTACGAAGATAGAGGGAATCAATTTAAAGAGGCAGTAAAAAACTTATAACAATAAATATGTTGCAGTAAACCTATGGAAAACAGACAATCATTTTTCTTGAATGTAAAAGGAGACAAAATAATATGGATAATAGTTCTTTTTCTATGCTCTATCTCTATTGTTTCTGTATACTCTTCTAGTAGCTCACTTGCATATCAAGCAGGAAAAAGCACTCTGTTTTTCTTACTCCAACAGATGAGATTTGTAATATTTGGTGTTACCGCTCTTTATATCTGCTATAAAATACCTCTAGGTTGGTACAGAATGCTTGCCTACTTTGGCATTTTGTTCAGCATATTCCTACTTGCAGCAACATTAATAGTTGGAAGTAAGATTAACGATGCTGGAAGATGGATAAGAATATTAGGAATCTCTTTCCAACCTGCAGAAATTGCTAAAATAGCTGTCATTCTTTACTTGGCTAAAATTATGGAAGATAGACCATTAGATAGTTTTAAAGAGTTTTTTTACTGGGTTATTATTCCTATCTCTTTGGTTTTATTGCTAATTCTCTATGGAAGCATCTCTACAGGTCTTCTTCTTGGTGGAGTGAGCGCACTTATACTTATTATAGTAGGAGTTAAATGGAAACACCTATTCAAAACAACATTAATAGGAGTAGCAGTCTTAGGATTAATTGTTCTATTAAATTTATCTTTTGGGCTTTTCCCACGAGTAGACACAGCTATTAGCCGTATAAAAAGTTTTACAACAGAGCAAACAATAGATGAGAACTCTACTCCAGCACAAATACAAAAACATTTAGATAAGACATACCAAGCGAAAATGGCAAAAGTTGCCGTAGCATCTTCTCATATCTTTGGTAAGGGCCCTGGAAATAGCACTCAACGCAATCTACTCCCCCACCCCTATTCAGATTTTATCTATGCTATAATAATAGAGGAGTGGGGCCTTATTGGTGGAATATTTATTTTAGTACTCTATATATTCTTTTTTACTAGATGTGTAATTCTTGCGAAAGCTTGCACTACAACATTTACATCTGTTATGGTTATGGGCTTAGCATTACTAATAACTTCCCAAGCAATGCTCCACATAAGTGTAAACTTAGGGTTACTCCCAGTCACGGGTCACACTCTGCCTCTTGTGAGCTTGGGAGGAACCTCTCTGGTAATTATGAGTGGAGCATTTGGAATGATACTATCTGTAAGCCGAACCATTGAAGTTGTAAAAAAAAGGGAAGAAAATAGAGATGAACAAGAGCATATAGAAGAGAAGGAGGTACAAGAATGAGTAAACAGATAGATCACAAGCCATATAGAATTATTATAAGTGGAGGTGGCACCGGAGGTCATATTTTCCCTGCCATATCAATTGCTAATGCTCTTAAAAAGAAGGAGCCACAGTGTGAAATATTGTTTGTTGGAGCTTCAAACAAAATGGAAATGGAAAAAGTACCTGCTGCAGGATATAAGATTACTGGATTGCCTATTGCTGGTTTAAAGAGATCGCTCTCATTATCAAATTTAAAGTTACCATTTACACTTTTAAAAAGCATAAGAATAGCAAATAAGATAATTAGAGAGTTTAAGCCAGATGCCGCAGTAGGTGTTGGAGGTTATGCAAGCGCCCCTCTACTAAGAGCGGCTGGTAATAAAATCATCCCCTATTTAATACAAGAACAAAACTCATATGCAGGTATTACTAATAGATTTTTAGCCAAAAAAGCTAGGAAAATTTGTGTTGCCTATGAAAACATGGAGAAGTTTTTTCCCAAAGATAAAATTTTAATTACTGGCAACCCTGTAAGAGAAGGGATTAAACCAGCAACTAAAGAGAAGAGAGATGAGGCTAGACAATTTTATAATTTAACAAAAGAGCAGAAAGTTATTCTAGTTGTAGGAGGTAGTCTTGGAGCAAGAACACTTAATAATAGTATTAAAAAGTGGGTGTTAGAAAATAGAGAGAGCGATACCACTATTATATGGCAGTGCGGAAAATTCTATTATAATGAGATAAAAAAATTTAATGAACAGAATCCAAGATCTTACATAAAGTATTTTGAATTTATAAAAGAGATGGATATGGCATTTGCAGCTTCAGATGTAGTAATATCAAGAGCGGGAGCAGGAACAATATCTGAACTATGCATTGCAGGAAAAGCCACCATATTTGTACCCTCTCCAAATGTTGCAGAAGACCATCAAAGGCACAACGCATTGGCTCTATCTAATAGAGGTGCCGCAATAATGATTCTAGATTCCGAAGCTTCAGAAAAGTTAATGAATAGAGCAATTGAGCTTGTAAAAGATAAGGATAAAATAGAAAAATTAGAGATGGCCATTAAAGAGATGGCACTGCACAATTCTGCAGAAATAATAGCAAATCAAGTAATTAAACTCTGTAAAGAGTTTAGAAAATAGAAGGAAAATGAAAAATGTATATTTCATAGGTATTGGAGGAATTGGAATGAGCGCGCTTGCCCGTTACTATAACAATCTAGGTTATTTCACAGCAGGTTATGACAGAAGTGAGTCTGCCCTTACCTCTCAACTAGAAAATGAGGGTATAGAAATCCACTACCAAGACTCTGTATCACTCATTCCTCCATCAATAATTAACAACAAAAAAAACACCCTTGTAGTATATACTCCAGCCATACCTTCAGATTCTAAAGAGCTAAATTGGTTCAGAGCAAACAAGTTTGAAATGATTAAGCGCTCCTCTGCTCTAGGACATATTGCCTCAACCAAAAACACACTTGCCATAGCTGGAACACATGGAAAAACCACAGTATCTACCATGTTAGCTCATATATTAGAGCATTCCGGAATGGGTTGCACCGCCTTTTTAGGTGGAATATCTGTAAATTATAACAGCAACTTACTACTATCACAAAGCAACACTTTAGTTGCCGAGGCAGACGAGTTTGATCGCTCTTTTTTACAGCTATGGCCAAATATTGCAGTAATAACATCTGCCGAAGCAGATCATCTAGATATTTACAATAATACCCAGAGCATTAAAAGTGCCTTTGCCCTATTTGCCTCTCAAGTAAAAGAGGGAGGCACTCTAATAATAAAAAAAGGAGTTGGAAAAGAGATTGAAAAAGATGTTAAAGCAAATATACTATACTACTCATTTAAAGATAAATGTGACTTCTATGCAAGTAATTTAGAGATAGCAGAAGGAGGTTTTTTCAATTTCACACTCAACTACCCTACTGGTAAAATTGAAGGGTGTAAAGTTGGCACACCTGGCTGGATAAACGTAGAAAATGCAATAGCAGCAGGTGCAGCAGCAATTATACATGGATGCCCACCAGATAAAGTTAAAAAGGCACTAGCCTCTTTCAAAGGAGTACAGAGAAGATTCGACATTAAGATAAACAATCCCAAATGCTCTTACATAGACGATTACGCCCACCATCCAAACGAAATTAGTGCAGCAATAAGCTCAATTAGAAATATCTTTGCAGGAAAAAGATTAACAGCAATATTTCAACCTCATTTATATAGCAGAACAAGAGATTTTGCCAATGAATTTGCTAAAAGCTTAAGCAAGTTAGATGAACTAATACTTCTAGATATCTACCCCGCAAGAGAAGAGCCAATTAAGGGAGTGTCTTCAAAAATTATTTTCGACAAAGTTGAACTTGAAAATAAAATAATGATCTCTAAAGAAAAACTTCTAGAAGAGTTAAACAATAGAGAGATAGAGACTCTCATTACTTTTGGAGCTGGAGATATAGATAGATTAGTTAATCCAATAACAGAACTACTAAAGAAAAGATATAAAATTTAATGTTAAAAAAAATTCTCATATACATAGGATATTTTTCACTCACAGCAGCGCTGGTAGTATACTTTTATCTATCTGGCTCTCTCTCTTCAAAAGCGAGTAAAGAGACAGTGTGTAATAACATAAATGTGAGAATATTAGATAGTGCAACAAATAGATTTGTTAGTAAAAGAGAGATTAAAGAATTACTCCAAAAAGAGGGAATAAATGTAGGAGAAAGTAAAATAAAACATATAAATCAATATGAGTTAGAAGAGGTTATAAACAACGGTACGGCAGTTAAAACATCTCAAGTAAGTGTAACAGGCAGAGGTGTGTTAACAGTAGATATAGTTCAAAGAAAACCAATTATACGTATTGAAACAGTTAATGGAGGGTTTTATATGGATAATAGTGCATATATATTCCCTTTAATGAAAAACTTCACCTCATATGTACCTGTAATCACAGGCGAAATTCCACTCACTATCCCTCCAGGGTATAGAGGAGAAGCCAAATCAGATAACGAATGGGACTCCAAAATATATAAGTTAGCTAAATATATAGAGAACAACCCATTTTGGGACTCAATGATTGAGCAAATTTACGTAGATAAAAAAGGCACTTTCTATTTAACAGCCAGAGTAGGAAATACAGAAATAATTTTTGGTGATATTGAAAATCTAGATTATAAATTTCGTAAACTCAATGCCTTTTACAATAAAGTTATTCCCGCAGTTGGGTGGGATAGTTACATAAGTGTAGATGTTAGCTTCGGCTCACAGCTCGTTTGTAAAAAAAGAAGTTGAAACTATAAGAGAAATATAAAAACATATAAAACATAAACCTATGAATAATTACGTTGTAGCTATAGACCTTGGTACAACAAAGGTTGTAACCTTGGTTGGAGAGAAAACAGAGTTGGGATATAAAGTTATTGCATACAGAGAGGCGCCAACCAAAGGTGTTATAAGAGGAGAGGTAGTTAACATCCAAAGTGTCTTAGACTCCCTGTCACCTTTAATTAAAGATATAAAACAAGAACTTGAAATTGAAATTAAAGATGTCTATGTTGGGATAGCAGGGCAAAACATTCAGTGCACAGTTCAAAGATTAAGTAGAAACAGAGATCTATCCAACGATTTAATTTCAGAAGCCGAGGTAGAAGAGATGACCAGAGAGATTAGAAAGTCAAGGGTTAATGCCGGAGAACAAATTCTTGATGTTATTCCACAATCTTACAATGTAGACGATCACATTGGAGTAGAGACAGCAAGTGGAATGACAGGTACCAGAATAGAGGGAGACTATAAACTTTTCATAGGTAAAGTTGTCTCTGCAGAGCACAGTAAATTAGTAATAGATAGAGCTGGGCTCAATCTAAAAAAACTTATTTTAGAGCCTATAGCTTCGGCTAAAGCAGTACTTACAGAAGATGAAATGGAAGTTGGGGCGGCTGTTATAGATATAGGAGGTGGAACTACAGACCTTTTAATATACCACAACAATATTATTAGACATAGTGCCGTAATCCCATTTGGTGGCAACTCAATAACAGAAGATTTACGCCAAGGTTGCAGTGTCTCTCTAAGAAATGCCGAGCAGATAAAAGTTCAATACGGCTCTTGCTATAGTGAGTATGTTCAAGAAAACAACACAGTAACTATTCCAGGTATTGGAGGGTTCCAAAGCAGAGAGCTTAAGTTTTCTGTTATTGCTGGAATAATTGAAGCCAGAGTAGAAGAGATTATTGAAGCGCTTATGTATGAAATTGAAAACTCTGGTTACATGGATAAACTAGGAGCAGGAGTTGTTATTACAGGCGGAGGGGCACAACTCACCAATATTAAAGAGCTCTTTCAATATAAAACAGGCTATCCAGTAAGAATTGCACTACCAGATAGAAGGGTTATTAATGAGACAAATCAAGATATTTACAAACCTTCATCTTCTACGGCAATAGGTTTATTAATGCTTGGTTTTGAAAAAACTTATAGCTGCTCTGAATCTAAACCTATTAGTCAAACTCTTTTTGATAATAAGGAGTTAGAAGTAGACCAGGAAGCACCTAAAAAGAAGAAAGAAAAGACGAAAGCTAAAAAAACAAAAGGTTCTTTTAAAAAAGTCTACGAAGATTTGGTAGGGAACATATTTGAAAATATCAATAATGAAGCATAACTTTGTATTATGGACGATATTTTACCAACAAACTGGGAAACACAAAAATCAATTATAAAAGTAATTGGTGTGGGTGGTGGAGGTGGGAATGCTGTAAATCAGATGTACCGCCAAGGAATCAAAGATGTAGATTTTTTAATCTGTAATACAGATAAACAGGTACTTAATGCTAGTCCTATTCCAGAAAAAATTCAACTCGGCAATGTACTTACAAAGGGACTAGGAGCCGGCTGCGATCCTGAACAAGGGCGCAAAGCAGCAATGGAGACTATTGAAACCATCAAAGCCTCTCTAGAGGGAGAAACCGAGATGATTTTTATTACTGCAGGTATGGGTGGTGGCACAGGAACCGGAGCAGCGCCTGTAATAGCTAACATAGCACGTGAAATGGGAATACTTACTGTAGCAGTTGTAACTCTCCCATTTAGAGACGAGGGGAATGAATTCCTTAAAAGAGCTATCCAAGGTGTACGGGAGCTTGAAAAAAATGTAGATAGTCTACTAATAATTGATAATCAAAAACTTTATAAAATATTTGGGGAGCTCTCAATTTTTGATGCATTTCCTAAAGCAGACTCTGTGTTATCTACAGCAGTAAAGGGAATTGCAGAGATAATTACCCGCCCAGGTTTTATTAACGTAGATTTTGCCGACGTGCGTATGGTTATGAATAATAGCGGAATGGCACTAATGGGTTCTGGAACTGGCCAAGGAGAAAATAGAGCTATAGATGCTGTAGAACAGGCATTCTCCTCTCCTCTTTTGAATGACTTCGACCTAAAATCTGCCAAAAACATTCTAGTTAACATAACCTCTAGTAACACACATGGTCTAACCATGGCAGAGCTCTCACGAATTATGGAATATATCAGCAAATTCACTGGTGGAAACGCAGCTAAGTTTAAACGTGGAGTAGTTTGTGATCCAGATATTGGAGAGGCAGTTAGTGTAACAATAGTTGCAACAGGTTTCGATATGCACACATTACCACAAATACCTTCTGGTAACAACGAGCAGACTAAAACATTTATACTAAACGAAAATGGTGTCAAAGAGACAAATCTAGCGACAAACGTTATTCACCAAGAAGCTGTAGAGATGCCTGTTAACATTGCTTCTCACAAAATTGCAAGAGCTCAAAAATATAGCGAAGATAATTTAGAGCCAACAATAAGAAAAGAGAAGCCAACACTTATTATTGAGAAAGGAGAGGATATTACGCGGTACGAAACACAACCTGCCTACATAAGAAAACAGATAAAAATAAAGGAAGCTAAAGAGGGTATCTCAGAGATGAGAGATAGCAGAGAGAGCAGCACATTCAAAATAGAAGAGAACAACGGCAATCAACAACTACTTTCTGACAACTCCTATATACATCAAAATCAAGATTAAAATGGCTAGAAAAACTAGAGTAAGATTTGCACCAAGCCCTACTGGGCCACTGCACATGGGGGGAGTAAGAACAGCCCTTTACAACTATCTTTTTGCAAAGCAGAGAGATGGAGTATTTGTTTTAAGAATAGAAGATACAGACTCACAAAGGTTTGTACCAGGTGCCGAGGAGTATATTATAGAGTCTCTTAAGTGGTGTGGCATCACTCCCTGCGAAGGGGTAGAGAATAACCAAATAGTAACCGAGCCCAGTGAGAAACACCCCCATGCTCCATATAGACAATCACAAAGAAAAGGCATTTATCACAAATATGCCCAAGAACTTGTAGATAAAGGAGCTGCCTACTACGCCTTTGATACTGCTCAAGAGTTAGATACCCTTAGAGAGAAGGCCACTAAAGAGGGGGAAACCTTTACCTATAACCACCAAGTAAGAGATGGGTTAAATAACTCTCTAACTCTATCTGCAGAGGAGACTCAAAAAAAATTAGCTCAATCCAACAACTGGGTCATAAGATATAAAATGCCTGCAAATAAGGTAATAGAGATGGAAGATGCAATTCGTGGAAAGATAGAGGTGAACAGCTCTACTTTAGACGATAAAGTCCTCTGGAAAGCTACCGACCAACTACCCACCTATCATCTTGCAAATGTTGTAGACGATAGACTCATGGAGGTTACAGATGTAATTAGAGGCGAAGAGTGGCTTCCCTCATTACCCCTTCATTATATGTTATACAGCTCTTTTGGATGGGAACAAGAGAGACCAACATTTGCCCATTTATCACTGCTCTTAAAACCCGATGGCAAAGGCAAATTAAGTAAAAGAGACGGAGATAGACTCGGCTTTCCCGTTTTCCCCCTTGAGTGGAAAAACGCGCAAGGAGAGATTTCTAAAGGATATAGAGAAGAGGGCTACTATCCCGAAGCATTTGTAAATATGCTTGCTTTTCTAGGGTGGAACCCAGGCACAGAACAAGAGATATTCAGCTTAGAAGAGCTTACCAACTCATTCTCTTTAGATAGAGTTGTAAAATCTGGAGCTAAATTCAATTTAGAGAAAGCTAAGTGGTTTAATCAAGAGTACCTTAGAAACAAAAGCACGCAGGAACTTGCATCTGAATTTATGCCAATACTAAAATCTAAAGGCATTGTTAGAGATAGCAAATATGTAGAGAGTGCCATTGAACTTATTAGAGACAGAATCTCTTTTGTAAATGAGATCTGGCCACTAAGC
>JAQVZL010000018.1 GCA_028708215.1 Bacteroidales bacterium | reverse complement strand
ATCTCGGCCTTACCACCCTTCTCCTCGACAAACTTACGAATAGCACTAAGCGCCTCAATCTGAGCCTTTTTCTCACCCACATCTACAGGACCCTCTACTCTCAAATGGAAAGGTTTTGCCTGCTGCTCAAGCTCTAAAATATAGTTTGCTGTTTTCTCAAAATCGTTATCAAATACTTGACTCAAAGTACCATATACATCTATATGAATTATAGGATTATAATCTGGATAAGGCTTAAGCTTAATAATTCTATCTCTGAGCCAACCAATATATTCCATTATCTTCTCGCCCTTAAAGCCCACTTTTTTCTCTACATGGTTAAATAGAGCATGCGGCAATACATGAACACCTTTCATTATCATTTTATCGGCATTCAAACGCCTATCATCGCCAGATTGAGTGAAAATAGGAATAATATCACCAGCAATCTCAGTCCCATACTCCTCTGCAATAACCTGTGCCATAAGCTTAGACTGGCTCTTAGCAACAGCATCTAAACACGCTTGAGAAACTCCATATCTAAGTGCAGTATGGTAAAGCTTTCCCGTATCACTATTAATTCCAGTATCAACTAACTTAGCCATCTCCCTAAACGAAGAGATCTCTTTCCCCTCATACATAGGTGCTATCTGCTTTTCAATAATTGGAATAAAATCTTTAGCAAGAAAAAGAGGGTCTCTCCCACCTGCACCTGAATATTGAACTGCAGCACAATCGCCATGGGCAACAGCACCATTTTCTAATAAGAAAAGCACAGAGATAGACTCCCCCGCCTGTCTTACAGATGTAAATCCTTCTGTCATAGGTGCACCTTTATAAAATGCACCATCGTTTTCAGCTCCTGCCTTGATGGCCTTTTGGTCGTCAAAGTAAAATCCGGTTTTACCGGCCGAACAAATTACTTTTAAAATTTTCATTATTATTTTTGTTTTTATTATCTATTCCTAGATTAAATATCTATTCCTAGTTTTATCTTCTATTTTTAATATTTATTATTTATGCCGAGGTCTCTTTATGCCCCGGTTTATTTTGGTCTTCCAATAAGGAACCCTTTACCAATAGCGTAAACATCGTCTATAACCATCTGGAAACTCACTGGACGCTTTTCAAAAGCAGCTCTCTGCTCTAACTTCTCTCTATGAAACTTCAAAAGATCTTCACTCAACGGAATATTACCAACAGACAATAACCTTACCGCTCCAGTGTTATCTCTAGCTGGCATAACTTTTCCTGAATTAAATCTACTTGGTGCAAAAGGCACATCTATAACCCCAGCCTCAAAAGCAGCAACAGTACCAGCTGCAAAATCGCCTTTACCCAACTCCTCTACCTTGTCTAAAATACACCTCATCTCATTCATTATAATATCGCTCTCTAATATTACAGCAGGGATTTCTGTAAAGCTCTGGTCTTTAAGCATAGAAGTAAGCTGCTTAGAAGCCCTTAACCCCGCAGCATTAGCCTCTTTTGTAGGAATACCCATTGCCTCGTGAGGTGTCTTAACAATAACCTTAGTTGCCTTTCCTAGTACAGCTGCGGCAGCTCCCCAAGAGATTACACCAAAAGACTTAGCCTCATCTTGAGGGAAACCTCCCATCCACTGATGAAACACTGTAGTAACTTTAACATCGCTATACCCAAACTTATCTAGATACTCTCTAGTCATCAATTTAAGAGAACGAATAGCAGCAACATCTTGAATAAGATTACCACACTGCCCATAACCTACAGTTAAATCCTTAACCCCCTGCTCTGCAGCAAGAAGAGATTCAAGAACAGCCACACTATTAGAGATACAAGGAGCAACCAATGTACCTGTAAGAGGGCCAAAAGGCTCTCTATTTATAGAAACTCCAGCCTCCTCATACAATCCAACAAGCCTATCTGTATATTGCCAATGAGCAATTGTCTTCTCTAAAGAGTGGTTTTTTGAATATGGAATATTATAAGAGATTCCCCCTCCCTCATAAGAGGTAAAACCTCCAGCAATAGATATCTCAGTAAGAAGCCTAGCATCTGGAGTTCCGTGACGCACCTGCACAGGGTTGTCAAGTGCACTTGTAACAGACCTACAAATCTCAACCCCATAATTTACTATAGGAAATCCATTTAACATAGATCGCCCCGCCTC
This sequence comes from Bacteroidales bacterium, assembly GCA_028708215.1. GTDB lineage: Bacteria > Bacteroidota > Bacteroidia > Bacteroidales > UBA932 > Bact-08. The sequence continues at coordinate 26,686 of JAQVZL010000018.1, read as the reverse complement.
TTTACTTTTGTCTATACCAGCTTGAGCTTCGTCATAACGATTTAATCTAGTATAAGCATCAACTGTAGTTGGGAGCAAATCTGCCTCACCCTCAGTCTCTAAAAAACGGAGCAATTCAATATGTTCTTTTGGTAAAGCCACACCAGCTCTAGGTTGAATAAGTGTCTCACCCTTAAGCTCGGCATTAATTAATTTTTTACCAAACCTTTTACTATCTGGAATAGATTTTTGATAATTAACAACCTCATCAAAATCAACACCTTCTCCTGTGGGCCATTGCTTAAGAACCTCTTTACGCTCTGCAAAGAAAGCATCATTTGCAATTTTTTTGTTTTTGATTTCCATATTATTTTGTCTTGAATATTAGATTATACTTTTTTAATTTCTTCTTTTAAAATAGCTAGAGCCACAGCAGGGTTAAACCCTCCAATTAAGCCCATAGAGGCAAATATATACTTACCATCTATCATAAATTTAGGCTCTTTTGGCTTAGAATAAATATATCTTGCCGAGTTATATTTTGCTCCGCTTAGAATTTTTGAAGGCTCTTCACTATTAGCTAGTGCCCCCCCAATTCCTATTACCAAAGGTACTTCAGAAAGATCTTTACCTGTAAGCGCAAACATCTGCCCTACAGGAGTAAAAACACTCTCAATAATACCAGCATGCCTATCGGTAGCAATCTCAACAGCCATCTTAGCAATAGCCTCTTCTATACTCTCTTCAATAGAGCCCTTGCTAGAAACAATATCTGGATTATGGCAACACCTCTCTATCCAGCTCTCTACTTGCTCTTTAGTAATCTCACTCCCACTAAAAGATGTAGCCTCCCTAACAATTCTGTCAATACCAGCCTCCTCTACTAAAGCGGATAAACTATACCTCATTCCCAAATCGCCCTCCACTGTACGTTTAGCATAAGGTTCTGGAAGACCCTTACTTAACATATTAGAAAGAGTAGGATTACCATCTGCCATAGAGTAAATATCGGTTGTAGCTCCACCCAAATCTACAGCAATCAAATCTCCCCAGCCAGCCATAAGAGCAGCATCAAATGTATGCACCTTGCCCTGCAAACACACTTTGCCCTGCTCACTCTCAGAAACACCTCTACTCAATAATTCACAAGCCCTCATAACAGCCAAAGGAGTAGGAATAATCTCATGCCCACTCATCTTCTGCAATGCCGAAAGCCCCTTAGCTTCAACAATCTTACTAATAAAAAGCTCTTCAATACAATTTCTTGCTGGCTCAATATTTAGCTTATTAAACTCAGGCATCACATTCTGAGTAATTACAAAATGTTTAGCAAAATATTTTTCCGTATCTCTAGAGAATGAATCATCTAAACTTTCAGACGCAGAATTATCCAAACCTTCAGATAACGAATCTATCCCAGAATTTGCTTTGGAATTACTTGAATAAGAAAAAATCTTCTGCAACTCATGTGAAGCGCTTTTATTACCTGCAACTACTACAGAAAAATCCCTATCAATTTGACAAAGCCTTTTAGCATTTGCAATAATAACATCTTTATTTCCACCATCGGTCCCACCACAAAGCAACACCAAATCTGGATTTATTTCATATATCTCTTCTTGTTCGGCCTTAGAAATTTCAAAAGAGTAAGTTTTAACAACCTTAGCTCCAGCACTTGCAGCAGCAAGCCTAGCAGCTTTTGCCGTAAGTTCGGGCACCAGACCAAGAGCCACCATTTTCAACCCACCTGCAGCACTACTGCAACAAATTAGTTTGTCATAAGAAAACTCCCCAATTTGAGCCTCCATATTACGCAGAGCATTATTAAACCCTTCTCTAACATCTGTTTCAATGGTAGTAAAAGCACAAGAAGCACCTAAAACTTTACAACTTTCAATATCTGTTGCAACCAACTTTGTATATGTACTTCCAATATCTGCGGTAAGATAAATCATTTCTTAGCAAACATAAGGTTCAAATCTTCAATAGTGGTTTCAGGCTGCGTTCCCGGAGGATAAACCTTTGTAAAACCCATATCCATAAACCTCTTCTCTACCTCTTTAAAATCTTGTTTCCCAACAACAATATTGCCTCCCGCAAGAAGAATAATATCTTTTAAACCAGCCTCGTCACATTTATCCCTTAATCCATTGCAATCAATCTCGCCATGACCATAAAGAGAAGAGACCAAAATAGCATCGGCATTTGTCTCCAATGCAGCCTCTATATACTCCTCTTGTGAAACCATAACCCCCAGATTTACAACATGAAAACCTGCTTCTTCCAACGCATATGCCAGAATCTTATTCCCCACTGCATGTACATCGGCTCCAATTACACCTGTAACAATAACCCTCTTTTTCATAAAAAATTTCAATAATATTATTTAAGCAATAGACCTAAGCTATTAGTTTATAGTTTAAAAGTAAAATAGAGACAAGATTGCAAAATACGTGCCTTGAACCCTATATTTCTCATTATCTTCAAACCAAACTTAAAGATATAGAAACTAAATGAAAACATGGCTATAAAACAAAATAAAAATCATGATTCCCACCTAACTTTAAAAACCTTCAATAGGAAACCACCAATAAATGTCTGCTACAGAATAAAATTTGCTTTGCAAATGAAGCCACAAAATATATGGAGTCTCAAATTATAAGGTATCTTCGACAATAATACCGCTTCGCGGGTCTCGCAGAACAAGAGAATTGCCTACTTAAATATTAAAGTTTACCACCTTATAACTAACAGATAACTAAAACATAAAGCACAAAATACTCTGTTTGTCTTTAAGTTAACAAGCTAAAATTGAAGAAGTTAAATTTTGAGATTTTGCCTATTATTGAAAAATTAAAAATAGATTGCAGTATATCAAGTGGTTAACTCAAAGACAAACAGAACAAAATTGTGAATTTTCCCTGAGAGACGATTTTCCAGGAGATGATTGCTCATAACCTGCTAATCATGTGGTAGTTAACTTTTGAAAATAAGCTTTTTTAGGCTCATTTATAAAAATTAAATGCCTGGCTACTAAGTACTTACTTGTAATCATCTCCTAGCAACTTTTGCTCTGCTCTGCTCTGCTTTACTTTGCTCTGCTCACCAGCAGCAAAAAGACAGCCAGCAGTAAGTAGCTGAGAGCTAATAACCAACAACATTATATGAAATTTCACAAATAAAATAATCATTAATCTGTGAATTATGTAAAACTTATTAAAATGGTGTAATACAATTATAAAAAATATTACTTAGTTTTATAATAAAAAAAATTATGATTAAATTAGTTGGAATTATACTTACAATAATTGGAATTATAGGAGTATTAGCATTTGGAATACAAGCAATTAATAGTACAGATAGCTTTTCTATCTTTGGATTAGATATTGCGGTTAGTGAAGCAGACTGGGCTCCAGTAATTATAAGCTTTGTAGTTACTCTTGTTGGAGTTGTAACCATTCTTATAAGAAAAAAAACAACAATTAAATAAATAAAAATATTATGAAAAGTATACTATACTTAATAGCAGTAGTATTAATAATTGGTTGGATTTTAGGCTATTTTATTTTCCCAACTGGGCAGCTTATACACATTCTTTTAGTTTTAGCTGTAATTTCAATACTAGTTTCAATTATTAGAGGAAGGCGCTTCTAGTTTCCCAGAATTTAGTGGGAGATGATTACAAGTAACTCTCTAAATATGTGGCAGTTGACTTTTAGAATAAGCCTCAAAAAGCGGCATTTCTAATAGTTACATTATTGGTTATAGGCATGTTATGCGCAATCATCTCCTTGGCCTAAAGTTGGAATATACTAATGAACATTCTAAGGGTAACTTGTGTTTAAATTACTAAGACTTAAATAAATAATCACAAAAATAAAATTATTATGAGTAAATTAACAAATGGAGTAATTGGCTTTGTTGCAGGTGCAGCAGCCGGTATTATTACGGGGCTACTATTAGCACCACGTAAAGGCGAAGAGACACGCCAAATAGTTAAAGATAAAACAAAAAAAGCCTCAAATGATATTGCCCAAGAGTTTGAAGAAAAAATGGAGAAGATTCAAGAGAGGTTTAAGAATTTTAAAGAGAAGGCAGAAGAAGAGATAGAAGAGGTAGAGGAAAAAATAAATGACGTATCTGCCTCTGTAGAGTCTAGTGCAAAAAAAAGACCTAAAAAAGCCAATGCAAAAGAGCAACCAAAAGGTTAACTACTGCCAAATGAAATAGTTTTTCCTATATTTGAAGTTGATATAAAACGCAGGAGAATGACAAAATTTAAATATATAAGAATTGCGCTAATTTCTATTATCACCTTACAATTGAACTTATTTGCGCAGTGTGTTATTGCTATGCCTAACAATATTGGTAAAGCAAATGAGATTAAAATTATTAAATCTAATGCATCTCTAGTTACTCTATTTTTGAATGGTGCTCAAGTCTCAAGGGAGGTAAGTGTCCAAATTCCTGCAGGCAAAAGTATACTAAAATTAGATAATCTTTCGCCATATATTAACCAAAGTAGCATACAAGTCAAAACAAATAAAAGGTTAGCAATACTTTCAGTAAACTACCAGTTAAACCATCTTGCAAAAAGAGAAAGCTCTCTAGAGTTAAAAAATCTAGAGAGTAAATTAGAGCAAGTTCAAGAGCAACTAATAGAAGAGAAAAGCAACTTAAGTATAGTTTTGCACGAAATAGGCTTTTTACAAGAGAATCGTAAAATTGCAGGTGCAAACACAACAGTTACCGTAGGGGCATTACAACAAGCAGCAGCCTACTACAAAAAAGCTATTACAAAACTCAAATCAGAAGAGATTGAAAAAAACAGATCAATCAAAAAACTAACCCATCAAGAGGAGTCACTAAAAAGTCAAATTCAAGAATTGGCTCAAGAAAAAAGCAGCCCAACAGGAGAGATTGTTATTAAAACAGAAGCTCCCACCTCTACCACCTACAATCTAAAGCTTACCTACGTTGTTTCTAATGCGGGGTGGTCACCATCTTATGACATACGCGCACAAAGCATTAACCAACCACTAAAAATAGCATATAAAGCAAACGTAACTCAAAAGACACAAGAAAACTGGGAAAATGTTAAACTACGCTTCTCTAGTGCAAACCCCAATCTCTCTGGGAGGGCACCCATACTCACCCCTTACTATTTAAGATACCCAAGACCCATAGCAGTAAATAGCCCACGCGTTAAGCTTATGGGAAAAGAGGCTAATGCAGAGAGAGCAAACAACAATCTGGATCTAGATATAATAGAAAACCAAACTACAGTTGAGTTTGCCATTGATACACCCTACACCATAAACTCAGATGGCAAAGAGCACTCAATAGAGATGTCAACTATAGAGTTACCCACCAGCTATGAATACTACTCTGCACCCAAATTAGATAAAGATGCATTTTTAATTGCAAAAGTTACCGAATGGGAAAAGCACAACCTACTAGAAGGAGTAGCGAACATCTTCTTTGAAGGAACATTTATTGGAAAAACCCACTTAGATATTAACAACACAAAAGATACTTTAGAACTATCGCTAGGCAGAGATAAAAGCATAGCAATTAAGCGTGAAAAGGTAAAAAGCTTCACAACAAAACAATTTATCGGCAACAAACAAGAAGAGGAGGTAAGTTGGCGCATAACTGTAAAGAACAACAAAAACGTAGAAATAGATATACTCCTAACAGACCAAGTACCACTAAGCACCACAGAAGAGATAGAGGTATATGTAAAAGAGAAAACTCTAGGTAAACAGAACAACCAAACAGGCCAAATTGAATGGGAACTTAATCTAAAACCTCTAGAAACAAAAGAGTTAATACTTACATACAGAGTAAAGTACCCAAAAAACAGAAGCCTTATAATACAATAATTTGGTAACATAATAATAGAGTATGACAGCAACAATCATAATAACATTCTGCGTTTTATTACTAATTGCATATATTTTTGATATAACATCTTCAAAAACAAAAATACCCTCTGTTATATTACTTCTTGCATTAGGGTGGGTCTTAAAAATTTCTGCCGGCCTCTTTAGAATTCCTATACCAGATTTAGAGTTCATTCTACCACTACTAGGCACAGCGGGGTTAGTGCTTATTGTACTAGATGGCTCACTAGACTTAGAATTAGACAAAAGCAAGTTCGCACCAATTGCTCGCTCATTTGCAGGCGCTACCTTCTCTGTACTAATAGTCTCGTTCATTCTAGCATGGCTCTTTGCAATATTTAGCGCAACAGAGTTCCGCCAGGCACTCATAAACGCAATACCCATAAGTATTATTAGCAGTGCCATTGCCATACCTAGCACAAAACATTTATGCAGAAAAAATAAAGAATTTGTAGTTTACGATACAAGTTTTTCAGATGTAATGGGTGTTATCTTTTTCACATTTATCACAATCAATTACGTTTACACGCTAGAATCTTTCCTAACATTTGGTTTGCAAATGCTACAAATGCTATTTATCTCAATTATAGCAACTGCAATTCTCTCTTTTCTTCTTAGCAGAATGAAACACCAAATTAAATTCATTCCTATTATTCTGCTTGTAATGCTCATCTATTCACTTGCCGAGCTTTTCCATTTACCAGCTCTTATTTTTATTCTTCTATTTGGAATTGCAATAGGCAACTTAGATAAAATAATAGCATTTCCATTCATTAACACAACAATGACAGACTCCTTAGAAAAGGAAATAACAAGATTCAAACAAATTACAACAGAACTAACCTTTCTAATCCGCTCACTCTTTTTTATGGTCTTTGGGTTTATGATAGAGACTAAAGACATACTAGACTTTAAATCGCTCATATGGGCTATAGTAATAATTAGTATAGCGCTAGGCATAAGAACCATTCAACTGAAACTAACCAAACAGAAGTTAATGCCTCTACTCTTTATATTGCCCCGAGGCCTTATTACCATACTCCTCTTTATGTCTATAGCCCCAGAGTTGCAAATTTCATTTGTAACCAGAAACCTAATACTACAAGTAATAGTTATCTCTACACTCATAATGACAATTGGAACTGCAACATCTGGCAAAGCAAATAAAGCAGCTACAGCAAGCACAGAAGAGACAGTTAAAAATAACAATACCATAAAATGAGACATATATTTACCCTCAACAGATCTATAGTCAACAGATCTATAGCTATATATAAATCGGTTTTACTCCTGCTCCTTTTTGCATGGGCACTACAAGCTAACGCACAAAACTCTTCTACAACAACCCAAACTCCAATAACCAAGCAAGATTCATTATTTTCTCAAAAAGAGATATTAGCAACACCAACAGACACTCTTCTTAACCAGAAAAATGGTGCTCCTGTAATTGGAATCACAAAAGACACACTATTTACAATTAGCACAAAATTAGGAGCAGTTTCTAATAAAGACAGAGCAACTAATGCATCTAGGCAAATAAGAAAACTATACGACCATGAATTCTTTGCAATAGATTCCATTAGAGTAGTTCATCAAGAAGATACAGAAGATATTATATATAAAGACCTCATAATATTAAGTATCTCTGAAGCAGATGCAAAAATAGCCAAAACAGAGGCAAAAGCTTTAGCTGCCCAATATCTAGAAATTATAAAAGCAGAATTACTCAAAGCCAAAGAAGAGAATAACGTAGTAAAGCTCTTAGGCAGAGTGGCACTAGTTTTCCTAATAATCTCTTTAGCCTGGTTTCTAATCTGGGTTATAAGAAGAGGGTACAACAGCTTACTACTCTATGTTGAATCTAAACAAGATAATTGGCTCAAAAACCTAGCATATAAAGAGTACACCTTTATTACTGTACAACAAGAAATGGTAATGATAAGAAAGCTTATCCAATTAACCCGTTGGATAATATACATTGCTATTATTTACACTTCACTCACAATCATTTTTGGTATTTTCCCATTCTCAAGGGAGTGGGCAGATTCTCTATTCACTCTTGTATGGAGTCCTTTCAAAGTAATGATAGCTGGCATTAGAGATTACTTACCACATCTATTTTCTTTACTTGTAATAGCCATAGTAATGAAATATGTAAACCAATTTTTCAAATATATTTTCAAAGAGATTGAAGAAGAAAAATTAACAATTACAGGGTTTCACAAAGAGTGGGCTATGCCAACATTTAACATCATAAGATTTCTACTTATAGCTTTCACCCTAATATTAATGTTCCCACACCTACCAGGTTCAAGCTCAGAAGTATTTATAGGAGTCACTATATTTATAGGCCTATTAATATTACTAGGCTCATATTTAGCAACTAGCAATATAATAGCAGGCCTAGTAATAACATATATGCGCCCATTCAAAGTAGGAGATCGCATAAAACTTGGCGATATTACCGGTGATGTTATAGAAAAAACACTTTTAATAACTAGGCTTCGCACACAAAATAACGAAGAGATTACAATCCCAAATTCTACAATATTAATAGGAAACACAATAAACTATACAGCCCTCTCCAAGAAAGAGGGACTAATAATACACACTACTGTAACAATTGGTTATAACTCACCTTGGCCTCAAGTACACAAAGCGCTAGAAGAAGCAGCAGCAAAAACAGAACACCTATTGAAAAGACCTAAACCTTTTGTACTACAAACCAAACTAGACGATTTTTACGTAAAATATCAAATAAATGCATATACAAGAGAGGCATCTAAACAAGCAACTATCTACTCTTCACTCCATCAAAACATTCAAGATAAATTCAAAGAGGCAAAGATAGACATTATTTCACCTCATTATAGATCAAAGGGTTAGCCAAAAATGACTAACCCTAAAGAGGCTAGTTTTTAATTCTGTCCCTACCTATTGTACCACTAAGGGTTTTAGCATACTCATATGAGCAGATAAACTCATAACTCTTCTTAAGTACCTTAAGGTTTTCAAGAAAGCTTTGATACAACTCTAGTGAAAGATTATGATCTTCTCTAATAATCTTCTCTAGATATCTTATATGACTAGCATAGAGAGAGATATCTGACTGCTGTTTGGCCATTAACCTAGCTTTGTACCAATCAGATTCAACGGTTGCTTTATATGTAAACAGCTCTCTCACCTCAGGAGAATTAAGCCCCTTACCTTGGTAGTGCCCATGAACCATAATGTTAAGCAAAGCCTTAAGTGGTGGTATAGCACACTCAATACTCCCATCTCTAAAATAGGCCTGGGCAACCCTCTTTTGCGACTCTACAATATTCAAAACACCATCGGCAAATTCATCTACACCTTGCAGCTCTGGGCGGAGCATATCGTCTGGAAATATAACATTAGGATTTTCAAAAACACGGCCAAAAAAGCCATTAACAAATTTCTTTGTAATTCTATATCCTAAAATAGAGGCAGGAATTTTCTTCCCTTTATGTTCAAAATCTTCAATCTTTTCTAAGTAGCCCTCTTTTATCATTAAAGCAGAATCTCTCTCCTTGTTATGAAGCCTAGCCCAAAGTTCGGGAATCAAGAGACTCAAATCATGATCTATTCTATATTTAGTGCCTATAAAACCAGCAGGAGTAGTAAAACCCTCATAACCAGTTACTATAAAAGAAACCAAAGCATTATTCAAATCAATAATTGGAAGTAAGGCATTAAAAGGAGCCTTAGTTAAAGCACCCTCTGAACCAGCCCCCGTTGTAGAAGGCGATTTCCCAGTTAAAGAGCAAATAAAATCCATAAATAACTCTGGTAGATCTTGATAATGAACTGGATTATAAACAGCTAAAGGACGAATTCCCTTTTCGGCAGGGTTATTTCTACGCCCTGGCAGAACCGAATTAACAGGTATGTAAAGTGGTTTATTTGTAGGCAGAGACCTAGCTATACGCATACCAATCTCTGCAATATACTTATTTCGCGGGTCAATAATATCGTCGCGAGTTTGTAGATAACGAACATTCTTAGTCTCTTTACCATCTACAATTCTAGCGTTAGAAGAAGAGACAAAATATTTAGCAGATTTATTTTGGGCCACATCTTCAATTAATTCCCTCATAGGAGTGGTAAAAAGATCGAAATTAATTACATCTTCTACCATCTCTACTGCATTGTTAACATCTAACGGCTCAAAATTAGAGATAAAAGTATTTGGCGTAGATAAATCTTTCTCTGCCTTACAATCTAGCCCCCTGTTAACAGCTTCGTCTGGCCTTTGGAAAAAGCGATACTCACAATTAGATATTAGCTTAACACTCCTATTATCTACTATAGGGTTCAAATTAGAGAGCGAAGAGGTTGGAACAACAGTAGAAACTGTAATATCATCTTCCATCTGTAACTTATCTGAATGGACATAGTCTTGCCTTAGTTTAAAAGTGCGCCACGCTCCTTTACTATCGTAACCCACTCTCAAATATCTTGCAACCAACTTCCTATCTTGATATTTAAGCTCATTACCGGGCTGCCCATTTAAAATATCTACAGAAAAATGCTGCTTCCAGTTTTGCCCCCACTCATCTCTATAAAAACGTTTAATAATGAATGCAATCCCCTTAATATATTGAGGAATAGACTCCAACCAACTATTATACTCATCTGTATATTCTAGAGAAGGAGTTAGTAATTTAATAGAAGAGCCCATAGATCTTTTACTGCTTAAAAAAGAACGACTCTCCTTTTTATCTTTTCTAATAACCTTAAACCTCGTATAATAATTAAAATTTATAATCTCTTCTACCTCTTTAAAATCAGATTCAAAATCTTTAATAAAGAAAGAGCCAGATATTATAGAGTCACTTATAGATTTAGAAATTTCAGACTTACCTCCTCCAGATACTGTGCAAGGTTTATGAATCATAACCCCCTCTGCATTAGTCTCTACCAAACGGTAATTAAAAGTACCAGAAGCCTTTTCCATACGGTACTTATGCCCATTGGGCTGAATATAAATAACATTAGGCAAGAGCTTTATACTAAAATCTTCTTTCCCATATAGCCAAGTAACAGTCTGCTTTTTAATATCGAATCTAGAAGATTCTGGAACATACATTATATTATTATAATTACGGTCTACACCATAACCTTGCGGCTTCATCTCTATAACATCTGGGAAAATCTTTGCAATGTTTTTCAAAGAGACTGCAAAGTTTTTTGCCTTTGTTATTTGCCCCTCGCCCTGGTTATAAGAAGGGAAAATTAAAGCGCCACCAGCATGTTCTTCCTCTGCATTACCAAGTAAGTTAGCAGCGAAAGAGATAAAAGTTTTTATCTCTTTCTTTGAGTACCCAAAATAGTTATCGGCAATTACTGTAGCTATTACTCCCTCCTCTGTACGCATAGTGAGTTTAAAAGGAACCCCATCGTTGTAAAGTTCATTCTCTTTCTCCCAACACATACCATCTCTCTTCTCTCTCTCACTAGCTTTAGAGATATGAGGTAATCCAACCTCTTTTTTAGTTAACTCACAAAGCTGAGGAGCCAAAATAACACAACCTGTATGACCACTCCAAGACTCATGGTCTAACGCAGCATCTTTTTGAATATGGTAGGGAGAGCCACCATTACCAAAAATAGACTCAATAAAATCTAAGTTACAAACTAAAGAACCTGGGGCAAAGAACCTTACCTCCATAGATCTCTCTGCACTAATCCCAGGAACCTCTGGACTAACTAATGGCCTTAACAACAGAGAGACAAAGACACTTGCTTTTTGGCAAGAATCTTCTGTAAAAGGCAAGTTAAATATATCCCCTTCAATTTGAGTTGCTTTATGAAACAGATGGGCAGCAGTAATAGCTGGAACAGCCTTTTTATCATCTGGGATAGGGAGCCCACCCTCTGCTATATGAAAAACACCTTTAGTAGTTCTTCTATCGTTTTTAGGATTATGCAAAACTCCCTGTCTTACTCTGTAAGAGCTAACATATTTAGAAAGAAACTCCTCTCTCTTTTCTGGGAGAGACAACTCTCTAGCAATACCATAAAAATCTAAAGTAAAAGTAAAAGAGGGAATCTTAATTTCTGGAACATCTAACCCTTTGAAATAATTATTTATAAAAGTTTGTATCCTCTCGTCTGCAGGGCATAGGTAGTCTTTAAACTGTCTCTCCCGCTCTCTATAATTAATTATTAAAGATTTAGCCAAAGCTAAAAAACCATCAGACTCATCTTGGCCACAAGCATTGTCTATTAAGCCCAAAGCCTCCAATCTTAATTTAATATATTGGTGAATATGCTCTTTTGAGTTCTCTTTTTTAAAAAAACCTAGAGCTTCCATTTTCTTTTGTTCACTAAGAGATAATTTTTTATGCATTTAAATAAGATTGTTAAAGTGAATTTGGTATATATGCAAAAATAGTTCCTTATTATTTGTAAATTTGTCTAACCAATAAATAAGCTACCTATTTTTTAACAAAGTAATGAAAAAAAAGATACTCACTTCCTTTTTACTACTTATAGTAACACTCTCTTTTTCGCAAAAACAACATATAGCTACAAACAACCAGCAGCTATCTGCCAATTATAGTGAAAAAGATATAGCAGTTTTTGAGAGCTATAAAACTCAGTTTCAAGATAAAAAAGAGCTTGATTTTAACAAGCTAGTTACTCAAACAGCTCTCTTTTTCTTAGGCACTCCTTATGTTGCACATACACTAGAGTTAGAACCAGAAATATTAACAGTAAACTTAACCCAACTAGACTGTACCACCTTTGTAGAGACCGTTCTTGCCCTATCAAGAACAGTAAAAGAAGGCAATCCCACATTTGAAAAATTCATGGCACAGCTACAAGCTATTCGCTACCGCAATGGCACTATAGAAGACTACTCCAGCCGCCTCCACTACACAAGCGAATGGATAGCCCAAAATCAAAAGAGAGGAATTCTCAAAAACATAACTAAAGAGAACGGGGGGAGAGAGATCTACTTCAATCTAAATTTTATCTCTTCTAACCCCACAAGATATAAGCAACTTAAAAACAACAGCCACCTCACTAAAAAAATAAGAGAGGCAGAAATTAAAACCTCGGCACTTAAAAACTACTATATACCCAAAAATGAGATAGAGCAAAATGCCCAAACAGAAGCAAACGGAAAAGGTTTTAAAAGTGGAGATATCTTAGCCTTTGTTACAACAACCAAAGGATTAGACATCTCACACGTTGCTTTTATCTATAAAGAGCAAGAGCGCCTTACTTTTATACATGCATCTTCTAGCGAGAAAAAAGTTGTAATAGAAAAACTCTCACTAGAAGAGTATACACTAAGCTCCAAAACCAATAAAGGAATTATTGTTGCTCGCCCTCTTTATTAGGCATCTCTTTTTTATCTAGCTTACGAAGCCTGGCAGTCTTACCAGACTCACTAGATAAATCTTTACTAACATCTGTATACTCCAGCCCTTCTCTATAAACGCTCATAGCAGCTAAACTCATACCCATGCTAGAGTACCCCCCATCGTGATAGAGATTCTGCATAGTTACTTTCCTAGTTAAATCAGAGAAGAGAGTAATAATATAATCGGCACACTCATCTGCCGAAGCATTTCCCAACGGGGCCATTCTCTCGGCAAAATCAAAAAGCTTATCGAACCCCATAATTCCACCACCTGCAGTAGTCATAGTTGGAGACTGAGATATAGTATTAACTCTAATATTTCTCTCTCTACCATAAATATAACCAAAGCTACGAGTAATAGACTCAAGCAGGGCCTTTGCATCTGCCATATCGTTATAACCATAAAGAGTCTTTTGAGCAGCCACATAGGTAAGTGCCACCACCGAGCCCCAATCTGCAATAGCATCTAGTTTTCTACAACTCTGCAATATTTTATGAAAAGAGATTGCCGAAATATCTAACGTCTGGTGTAAATAATGATAGTTAAGATTATCGTAAGTACGCCCCTTTCTAACATTAGGAGACATACCAATAGAGTGAAGAACAAAATCGAATTTCCCTCCTAAATACTCCATACCCTTAACAACTAAGTTCTCTAAATCCTCTACATTTGTAGCATCGGCAGGAATAACAATAGTATCACATTTTTTGGCAAGTTCATCTACATTTCCCATTTTCATAGAAGCAGGAGTATTTGTAAGCACAAACCTCCCCCCCTCTTGATAAACTCTTTCAGCTGTTTTCCACGCAATAGAGTTCTCGTTAAGAGCACCAAAAATAAGGCCTCTTTTTCCTTTAAGTAAGTTATAAGACATATAATATTAATTTAACACCCTTTAAAACAGCATTACATCAATATTGTTCGAAAATTTCTAAGTTACTCTATGAGTAAAATTTATTTTCCCATGGAAATTTGTTTTTAAAGAAAACATATTTATCTTTGCAATATTATTTCCTAAAGAAAATATTTCCAGAGATAAGTTTAGTTCTCTAGAATAAAAAAGGAGTTAAAATTTAATGAAAGATAAAATAGTAGAATTAATAAAAAAAGAGTGGCTAACACTTGCTGGAGCAGCAATAGGCGCAGCCGGAGGGTACCTCTACTGGTACTATATTGGATGTAACAGCGGCACCTGCCCAATTACATCATCTCCTTTAAACAGCACACTTTACGGAGTAGTATTAGGAGCTCTTACATTTAGTCTTTTAAAAAAGAGAAAGAAATGAGAACAATAATAAAGGTAGAAAAAGCATCTTGTTGTGTATTTAACAACTCTATCAACAGAGAGATAGCATCTATCAACGGAGTATATGGGGTAAATATAGACAACTTCAAAAATGAAATTAAAATAGATCATACCCAAGAAGTCTCTTTTAAAGAGGTAGTTGCAAAACTAGAAGAGAATGATTATACAGTACTTCCAGGGCAAATTCCAGAACAAACAGACTACTCAAACTTTGAGTGGCCAAAAGAATAAATAAATAGAAATCAAAAAAATTAAATACTAATTTATGAAAACAATTCATCTAACAAAAGAAGATTTTTTAACTAAAGTAGCAAATTACGAAGCAGACCCAACTACCTGGAAATATCTAGGAGACAAACCTGCAATTATAGACTTCTATGCAGATTGGTGTGGCCCATGTAAAACAATAGCTCCAATTCTAGACGAACTTGCGAAAGAGTATGAAAATGATATATACATATATAAAGTAAATACAGAGCAAGAGCAAGAATTAGCTGGCGCATTTGGGATTAGAAGTATACCATCAATTCTTTTTGTACCAATGGAAGGTCAGCCACAAATGGCAATGGGTGCACTCCCTAAAACTAGTTTTAAAGAAGCAATAGATCAAGTACTTCTAGGTAAAAAAGAAGAGAAATAAAAAACTAAAAGAGAAATATTAACTTAAAAAGAGACCACTATCTTACAAGATGGTGGTTTTTTCGTAGGAAAAAGTTTATTTAACTGTCTATTATTAGTAATTTAGTCACACATTGCACAGTACCTACACTAGGCATTAGTAGTTAGAATGGAAGAAAACAAAGAGTTAGAAATAATAAGCGAAATTCTCAATGGCAACACAGAAAAGTTTGGTGTCATAGCAGAAAAATATGCAGAACAACTCTTTAGAGTAGCTCTTGGTTACATGCATTCAAAAGAAGAAGCAGAAGATATTGTACAAGAAGTTTTAATAAAAGCATTCAACTCTTTAAACACATTTAAAGGAAATTCAAAACTCTCTACTTGGCTCTACAGAATAACAGTAAATAGCTGTCTCAACCAGATAAACAAACATAAAAGAACCTCGCTCTTTAGCAGCATAGAAGAGATAAAAGGGCAAGGATTAGACTCCTCAGACCAGAAGAACCCAGAACAACAATTAATAGAAGAAGAGAGAAATCTCAAAGTAAGAAAAGCAATTGATAGCTTACCCACCAACCAGAAAACAGCCTTTATTCTTCAAAGGTATAAAGAGCTATCACAAAAAGAGATCTCAGAAGTGATGGGAGTAACAGAGGGAGCAGTAGAACAGCTACTACAAAGAGGGAAAAGACATTTGAAAAAACGGCTTAAAAAAAGCGTAGGAAAAACCGCTAAATAGAGTCTTATATATAAGGAGAAGTAAAATATAACATTATGACTAACAATAAAGATCCAAATAAAACCATTATAGATAACTTTATAAAGCAAGAGTTAGAAATAAAACCTAACCCATTTCTTGCTGCTAAAGTTATGGCAAAGATTGTTGCTCAAGAAAATGAATTTAACAGAGAACCTGCAATCTCTTTAAAAGAGAGAAAAACTTACAAGCTTGCATTTAACTTAGCAATGAGCGTAGGGGCAGCAGCAGTGCTGGCATTAGGAGTCTTCCTTGGAAACAGTTATACCTCTAAAGAGAGTTTAAATACTCAAACAAATAACTCACTTGCCATTAACGACACTCAATTAGAAAATTTGCATCTTTATAACCTAGAATAATAACAAGAATTAAGATGAAACAAGAGACAAAATACAAAATCCTATCTTGGGCTGTAGTTTTTCTAGCATTATTAAACATAAGCACCATTGCAACTATAATTATTAGCAACAACAACTCTGTAACAGAAGAGGAAGATTCTATAATTATAGACCCAGAAAGCTCACCTCTCAGTGGAAGGTATCTTAGATCTCAGCTTAATTTCAACCAATCTCAACTAGATTTTTACAGAGAAGAGAGCCGCCAATTTAGGCATAAAGCCAATGAAATAATTGGCAACTTAAATCTATATAAAACAAAACTCTCTCAAGAGATTCACAAAACTACACCAGATAGAGAGA
Organism: Bacteroidales bacterium; assembly: GCA_028708215.1. Taxonomy (GTDB): domain Bacteria; phylum Bacteroidota; class Bacteroidia; order Bacteroidales; family UBA932; genus Bact-08. The sequence goes on along the minus strand of JAQVZL010000018.1, from coordinate 10,022 downwards.
AAACCAAGATCTACTCAGACAGCATTGGTATTTCACATGCCAATCTAAAAAAGATAACAACAGAATTCTACCTTCAACTACGTGAAAAATGCACTCCAGAACAAGCAGAGCAACTAGAAATAGTATTCGCTCCACTTTTTAATGAGAGCCGCAATATGAGAGGAGCAGGTAATGGCCGAGGTGCCAGACGCAACAGAGCAACAAATCAAAATTAAAAAATAAAGCGTAGGAAATAGAGAATCTAGCTGTCTTATAAGTAGAAACAAACAATTAAAAACAATTAATATGAAAACAAAATTATTACTAATAGGAATTGCATTAGCAGCATTTACAACAACAAGTTTTGCTCAAAATGCAAACGAGAATGTTAAAACAACTCAGACAACAACAAAAACAACAAACACAGCACAAACATTACGCGCATGCTTTGTAGATAAAGACGGAAACGGCCTTTGCGACAACTTCGAAAACGGAACCTGTACAATAGGAAACGGAAAAGGACTTATGGACGGAACCGGAAATAGACAAGGTCTAAGAGATGGTTCAGGAGCAGGCCGCAGAGATGGAACAGGCAATGTAGACTGAGTACGCCAAGGAAGACGCGGTGGAAGAGGTTTAGGTATAATGGATGGAACTGGAAATAGAAATTACAGAAGAAGCCCCAGAGGGAGAAGACCTCTAAATGGAACAGGATACGGGGTTAGAAGATAAGTTAAAAACAGTGTGTTTTAAGCAGTGCTTTGTTTAAAATTTCAATTGGGTGGAACGCCTCACGCCCAGTACCCTCTTTAATATGTTGGCGACAAGAGGTGCCCGGCGCAGCAATAGCAACTTGCGCACCAGCAACACGAACCAAAGGAAAAAGCTGTTGCTCCCCTATCTCAACGGAATATTTATAATGCTCTTTTTCAAAACCAAAAGAGCCAGCCATACCACAACAACCAGTATCTAAAGTCTCTACAGAATAATTCTTAGGAATTGAAAGCATCTGCGCCGAAAGCTCAACCGAAGCAAGTGACTTCTGATGGCAATGGCCATGAAGATTAATATCTAAAGAGCTCTCAGTAAAAAGAGAAGCATCTATATGCCCTTCATTAAACTCACGCATAATAAACTCATCATATAACAGTGCAGATTTTGCTAAAGATTTAGCATCTTCTTTAAGCTCATTGGGCACCAAACAAGGGTACTCGTCTCTAAAAGAGAGAATTGCCGAGGGCTCAATCCCTACCAACGGAGTCTCCTCAGAGATTACCTCCTTTAATAACTCCACATTTCTAACAGCCAGCTTTTTAGCACGCTTCAACATCCCCTTAGATATAGCAGCCCTACCACTCTCTACATGTTTGGGAACAATAACCCTATAACCCAACCTCTCCATAAGCTCAATAAAAGCCATACCAATCTGAGCCTCATTATAATTAGTAAACTCATCTGCAAACAGATAGACCGTACGTTGTAAATCTGGTTTACTTTTAATCAAATCCTGCTCCCTTTTATTAGAGACCCCCTTAGAAACTCGGCCAGAAGCCAACGCCCTAAGCGTATACCTAGAGAGAGCAGGAATCTCCCTTTCCGCAGCAAAATTCAGTATCTTTTTAAGAAGTGCCGAGGTTATTTTATTAGAAGCAAAAAAATTATAAATAGCAGGAAAAAAAGAACCAATACGCTGAACCTGCGCCATTCTAGAAATCATAAAAGAGCGAAAAGAGGGCCCACAAATATTATAGTGGTGCTGCATAAACTCGGCCTTATACTTAGCCATATCTACATTAGAAGGGCATTCACTTTTACAAGCCTTACAAGAGAGACAAAGATCTAAAGCCTCCAGAACCTCTTTTTGGTCAAAGACCCTTTCACTACGTGGGTTAGTAAGTAGCTCCCGCATAATATTAGAGCGCCCACGAGTACTATCTTTCTCTAAACCAGTAATTCTAAAAGAGGGGCACATAGTTCCAGAAAAAAGATGAGACTTAAGGCAATCGCCCGAACCATTACACTGCTCGAGAGCTCTAACAAAACCACCCTGGGAAGAGAAATCAAAAAAAGTATTATACTCCTTAACCTCAACATCACTCTCATAACGCAAAGAGCTATTCATAGCAGGAGTGTCAACTATTTTCTGAGCATTAAAAACACCTTTAGAGTCAAATACTCTCTTAACCTCCCTCATAATTCCATACAAGAAATTACCATACATTAGAGGGATAAACTCTCCCCTCAAACGGCCATCGCCATGCTCACCACTAAGAGACCCCCTATGTTTTTTTACAAGCAGAGCAGTCTCACGAGCAATTTCTCTAAAGAGAGCAACATGGTCACTTTTTTTAAGATTAAGCAGAGGCCTTAAATGGAGCTCTCCAGTTCCAATATGTGCATGAAACACACACTCCAAAGAGTACCTCTTAAGCATCTCCATAAAATCTGCCATATACTCAGGCAACCTATATGGAGCAACAGCACTATCTTCAATCACAGAAACAGGCTTAACATCGCCAGCCATAGAGGTAAGTAACCCAAGCCCAGCCTTACGCAACTCCCAAACACGGGGAGCCTTTTGAGCCGAAACTAAACTACAGTGATAGACCAACCCACTATTAATGAGAGCCTCTTGAGTATTAGAGACCATTTGAGAAAGCTCCTGTGCACTATCTGAAACCAACTCAATAATAATTATTGCAGCCGGGTTACCAGAGATAAAGAATCTATTTTTATTTTGAGAAATATTAGACTTACTAAGCTCCAAAATATTGGAATCCATAAGCTCTACTGCAACCGGGTTATGCTCAAGAGCAACCAAATTTGCCTTAAATGCATCTTCCAAAGAAGAGCAGTGAGCACAAATCAACATCTTCTCCTTATGAGGTAATGGAACCAAATTAAGTTTCAACTCCGTAATAAAAGCAAGAGTACCCTCAGAACCCGCAAGAATTTTACATAAATTATATTTAGAAACAACAAACTCATCTAAAGCATAACCACTATTGCGCCTACGCACTATTGGGTCTGGAAACTGCTCATTTATTTCTTTTAAAGTATACTCATCTTTTAGAAGAGCCGCCATATAACGGTAAATCTCTCCCTCTAAGCTCTCTAACTTTTGCTTCTGCTCAAACTCCTCTTTAGATAGATCTTTAAAAACAGCAACCGAACCATCTGAAAGCACAACTGTAGCCTCCAAAAGATGGTCTCTAGTACTCCCATAAACCAAAGAGTGAGAACCACATGAATTATTCCCAACCATTCCACCTAAAGTACAACGGTTAGATGTAGAGGTTTCTGGCCCAAAAAACAACCCACCCTTAGCAGCCTCTCTATTCAAAATATCCAACACAACACCAGGCTCTACTCTAGCCCAACGCTCCTCAAAATTAATCTCAAGAATCTCATTAAAATTAGAATAGATATTGGCTACCACCCCTTTCCCAACAACCTGCCCAGCCAAAGAGGTACCAGCAGCTCTAGGAATTATAGAAAACCCCTCTATAGAAGCCTGCTTTACAAGAGCAACTATATCACTACTATTTTTAGGATAGCAAACCCCCTCTGGAAACTCACGGTATGCCGAAGCATCTGTAGCATAGAGTGTTTTAGTAAGAAAATCTCTCTCTATTTGCATTATAAATTAATTCAAGCAGATGGCTAAAGAACTCGCATTACTCCCTCATCTGTTTTTCTATAACCCTGCCCAGTTTCTGGACAAACTGCATAACCATCTTCATCAAATTGCAGTTTATGAGCATATTCACTTACCCAACCAACTACTCTAGCTGGTGCACCAAGTACTAATGCATAAGGAGGGACAGGCTTGGTAACCACAGCACCAGCCCCAACCAGTGAATATTTTCCAATATCATTACCACAAATAATTGTAGCATTTGCCCCAATAGTTGCACCTTGGCAAACACGAGTATTCACATAATAGCCCCTTCTCACCACAGCACTTCTAGGGTTAGTCACATTAGTAAAGACACAAGAGGGACCAAGAAAAACATCATCTTCACAAACAACACCCGTATATACAGAAACATTATTCTGCACCTTCACATTTCTACCTAAAACAACCTTAGGAGAGATCACAACATTCTGACCAATATTACAAGATTCACCAATAACACTACCTGTCATAATATGTGTAAAGTGCCAAATTTTTGTACCACTGCCAATTTCCGATCCAGGATCAATAACAGCTGTTTCATGTGCAAAATAATCCATCCTAAAGTAATCTGTACTTATTATTAATAGTCCATCCGCTTATTAATAGCCTACTCATTTATCAATAGCCTACCCATTTTAACTATATACTGCTACAAATTTACACGATAATTCTTAATAGTACCCAATACTTGCAAAAAATTACTCAACAAAATACACCACTACTCAACAAATCACTCTATTTCTCAATAAAGCACTCTTTAACACTCTTAACTCCTTTCAGTCCAAAATAACTCTCCACAACATCTCCTCTTATATACACCTTTTTACCAAGATTTTCTGGATTACTCTTTAAGTTCAATGCAGTTCTAACAGAGCCTGCAGTAAGAGAGACCCCTGCACATAAATCTCTATTTTTCTCACCAACAACAGATGCAATAGCAATATTAGTCTCATTTTCAAACGGCTGTAAAGAGATGAGAGACCCCTGAGTAAGGTAACCAACTACATAACCACTAACCCAAACATCCTTGGCACCTATATACCCAGAAATCTCATCTACTGTTAAAGCAAGCTCCTTAGTACTTCCATCACGCCTCTCTCCCACAACTACATCATCTGAAAGCCACACAGAGGAGGTATCAATTAGAATACCTGTAAACACCTGTGAATCATCAGAAGGGTTATCACCTCCCGAATCACCTCCTCCTGTAGTAGAAGAGTGCAAATTAACAGTAACCATCTCCATAGCCGCTATTGCTTTTCTTATAATTAAAAACGAACTCCCACCAAAATTACCACCATCAGAAGAATTATTGCCAGCATTACCCGAAGAGTTATTGCCAGCATTACTAGAAGAATTATCAACCATCTTGAGTCTAATAAAAATGTCTCCCGGAGTCAAATAGAGGAAACGACTCTCGGCATAACTATATAAAGCCCTCCCCTTCGAATCCTCTACCTCAGCAATATAATTAGCAAAACGCTTTTTAAATTCAGAAGTAAAGCCAAGCCTAAGCCCACAATTAGATTGTTTACACAAAAAAGAGATAGAAGTAGTTCTACCACTCTCTACCAAAACAGTTCCAGAATCGTAATAACAAGGGGCGTCAAACTCAGGAGCAGCAAACTCCCTAGAACAGACCTCAACATCGTAAGTTCCAGCAGAAAGCCTAACAGTATCTGGCCTTTGCCCATAGAGCCCCCTATAAACAGACTCACCTCCAACCTCCTTAATACTCAAAATAAAGCTATTACTATCTGGCATCTCGCGGCTATAACTACAAGCCACCTGCAAGTCATTACCACTTGACCCCTCTATATTACTATCACATGACCCCTCTAGCTTACTTCCACCATTATGCTCCTTAGTAAAACTCACAAATAAAACCCCCTGCTCACTACCATCGTCTATATCAGAATCACCATCTATTTTAGAGGAATCCTCTTCACCTTTAGTCGAATTGTCATCTATAATAGTAAGACCACTACAAGAAGAGGTCAACACAACAGAAACAATTAGCACAATCATCAAAGAAATAATCATTGCCGAATGAAACAGAGAAACAGCAAAACCATTACTCCTCTTACGCCCTAAAAAATTCTCCCACCTCATAACTCACACTATTTAAAAAATTTCACAATAAATATATTTGCTCCGCAATTAATCTCAACTCACAACTAAGCAGACATAGTAACTTAAGTTGCTTTCGGTCTCAAACATATTGCAAATAATCAGCAAAAAGTTTGTAAAAAAGATATTTCAATAAAAATATCTAATCCTATATGCGAAAAATCACTACCATCATTTTACCAGAGAGTATTACTGCTATTAGAGCGTACGCATTTTATAGCTGCTCCAATATAACTGCTTTTCAATTTCTTAATGCAACACCTATTACCTATGAAAGCAAAATGCTAAAATCTGGAAAACCAGTAAAAGTACCAACAGCAGCAGAATAAGATTATCTACACCAAAACAGCTCTATTAAATCAAATTAAACCAACCACTGCAGTAGTTGGTTTTTTGTTCTGTTTATATTTGAGTTAGCTATTATCGGACTGTTCATAGCTTTGCTTCCCATAATAATGGTTATTTTATTTATAAAATTTCTTATAATAGTATTGACTATTAGCTCTTAGTTGCTAAATATTAGCTGTTAGCAGGTGGCACGTGGCTGTTAGCTGCTAGTTGCTGGGTGAGAAACTTTAGCAGAGCATTTTGTGAGTCCACAGAAAAATATGGCCTATAAGAGATGATTGCTTTAGTTGCCAGGGAAGGGAGGAAAGGGGTATGGTCTATAGATGCGATATGGGTAGCCCTAAAATTTCATGAGGTCATACCCAGAATGGATAAAACCTCACTACTTAACCTAAACTTAAACTATGAAAAACTTCAACTAAACTAATTACAAATGCCGTGCCAAAGTATATTTAAAATGCAAAATCAAGAAAATATTCAATCATAATTATGGATAGTCTACGAATAATCTATGGATAGCCCTAAAATTTCATGAGGTCTTACCCAGAATGGATAAAACCTCACTACTTAACCTAAACTTAAACTATGAAAAACTTCAACTAAACTAATTACAAATGCCGTGCCAAACTTAAATTTTACTAAAAAATAGAGAAAAATTAAGCGAATTCCTCTATATAGCTACATTTGTTATGAGTTTCACCTATTTTAGTAATAAATTAATCTATTCAACAACTTTGAGTTTTGCAAATTTAAGAAGCAAAATCTTTCTGCCTCCATTGTCAAAGTCTACTACTGCTTTCAAATTAAGCGGGTCTCCCTCAATTTTTAACAACTGCCCTAAACCAAATCTATCGTGCTCTATACGCTGCCCCTCCTTCAATTTAGAAATAGGATCGGCACGGAAATGGGGATTAGGAGGTTTCGGTGGAGTAAACACGAGTTTCTTTTTAATAAATGGAGCGTTTGAGGCAGAAGAACCAGATCTTTCTGATTTACCAGATCTGTTGCCATAACTACCAGAACTACCAGAACCACCTGAACTACCAAAACGGCCTTCCCCTCCTGTATTGCCGAAACCACTTGAGCCCAAAGACCTTCCACTTAATTCACTCTCTAAATCTGGCCAATTCAAATATTTTTTATCTATTTCGCGCAAAAACCTGCTAGGGGGGTATGAGACATGAGAGCCCCAACGGAAACGAGTTTGCGAATAAGATAACGTAACTGCAAGTTTAGCCCTAGTTAACGCCACATACATAAGCCGCCTCTCCTCTTCAATCTCACTCTCACTACTAGCACTATTCACAGACGGAAAAAGATTCTCTTCTAGACCTATTATATAGACATACGAAAACTCAAGCCCCTTGGCCGAGTGTACCGTCATCAAACTCACCTTATTATTATCTTCCTCAGAATTTTCATCATCTAAAGCACTCATAAGCGAAATAGTCTCCAAAAACTCATTTAATAGAACAGAGGGCAAAGGGTTAGAAGTAGGCCGAGACAATTCTTGTTCAACTAAAGTATCATCTGAAGAATCAATATCTATATGATTATCATCTAAAGCATCGGAGTCTATTTGAGCCTCGGCCTCACGCTCCTCTACAAAAGATTTAATAGAGTTAAACAGCTCCTCTACATTCTCTACCCTAGCCTGCCCCTCAATAGAGTTATCGCTTTTAAGAAGAGTGGCATAGCCGCTATTTACAAAAATAGCCATTGTAATATCGTAGGCATTAAGGGTCTCAATTTTAGAACGCACCTCGCTAATCAACTCGCAAAACTGCATCATTTTTTTATGAGCAGCCCCTTTAAGGCCATGAGCCTGCAAATCTATTGGCGTGGCCAATGCCGCTGCTTCAGATTCATTATCCAATGCCTCATGGCTATCTGTACTCTCTGTTGTGGGTCCATTGAGCGCCTCCCAAAGAGAGAGACCAGCAGCTCTAGCAGCATTAGTCAAATAACCCATAGAGGTAGCTCCAATGCCCCTAGCAGGAACATTCACAACCCTTCTAAAAGCCTCATCGTCCTTAGGATTCACCAACAGACGCATATAAGCCATCATATCCTTCACCTCAACCCTATCATAAAAAGAGTTTCCCCCAAAAATTTTATACGGTACAGAACGCTTACGGAAAGCCTCTTCAATAGCTCTAGATTGAGCATTAGTTCTATAAAGAACAGCAAAATCACTATAAGCAGCCTTATCTTTATAGACACTATCTACCAAAGAAGAGGCAACCAAAAAAGCCTCCTCCTGGTCTGTATAAGCTTTAACAACCTCAATAATAGCCCCATCTCCACCAGCAGAAAAGCACTCCTTCTTTAACTGATTAGAATTTCTAGCAATCAAAGAGTTAGCAGCCCTCACAATAGTCTGAGTAGATCTATAGTTTTGCTCCAAACGAAACTCCTTTGCCTCTGGGTAATCTTTTCTAAAATTGAGAATATTTTCTATTCTTGCACCCCTAAAAGCATAAATACTCTGCGCATCGTCTCCCACAACACAAACATTCCGGTGGTTTGCAGATAACTTTTTCACAATAAGATATTGAGAGTAGTTAGTATCTTGGTACTCATCTACCAGAATAAACGAAAACCTATTCTGCAGCTTCTCTAAAACCTCTGGAAAATCCCTCAATAAAATATTCGAATACAAAAGTATATCGTCAAAATCCATAGCACCAGACTGCCTACACCTCTTCTCATACAAAGCATATACCTCGGCAATCCTAGGCATCCTAGCCATAGCATCGTTCTGCATCAAAGTAGGGTTATTCATATAGGCACCAGGGGTAACCAAATTATTCTTAGCCATAGATATTCTACTAAGAACAGATTTAGGTTTGTAAATTTTTTCATCTAAGTTAAGCTCCTTAATACAACTACGAATTGCACTACGCGAATCTGAACTATCATATATTGTAAAAGAGCTAGGAAAGCCTAGCAAAGCAGCATCTTCTCGCAAAAACCTCACAAAAACCGAGTGAAAAGTACCCATCCATAAATAACGGGCATTATCTCTACCCACCAAAGAGGCAATTCGCTCCTTCATCTCTTTAGAAGCCTTATTTGTAAAAGTTAACGCCAGTATAGAACCAGCTCTATGTCCATGACTTAATATGTTGGCAATCCTACAAGTAAGCACCTTGGTTTTTCCCGATCCTGCTCCCGCAATAATTAGTGAGGGCCCTTCAAACTCCTCAACCGCCTGTTTTTGAGCACTATTTAGCCCATCCGTTATAAAAGAAATTTCTCTGTCCATTAACTGCAAAATTACAAATAATGTGTATCTTTGCGCCTAATTATTTTAATATTTTTTATTAAACCCAAATAAACCCCATTTTATACTTATTTATAACATTATTATATAAAACTGAGTCAAAAAATAGTTGATAAAACAGAATCAAACAAATAATTTGATAACCATAATGTCAAACTACATCCCATAAATAAAATGTCAAACCACATTCGATTACGCAAAGGGCTCAACGTTCCTCTTAAAGGAGAAGCAAAGGCCCAAATTAGTAAAACAATATCGCCGGGTGTTGTTGCTGTGAAGCCAACAGATTTCAAAGGATTCAATCCTCGGCTTATTGTTAAAGAGGGAGACCAGGTACAAGCAGGAACCCCCCTTCTTATCCACAAACAGAACCCCAACATTAGACTTTGCTCACCGGTAAGCGGAAAAGTTCAAGGAATTATTAGAGGTGCAAAGAGAAAACTACTAGCAGTTACAGTAGAGGTAGATGGCAAAAGCCAGTATATAAGCTTTGAAACTCCTAATCCACGCAAATCTACTAAAGAAGAGATTATAGAAACTCTTACCCAAAGCGGGCTTTGGTTAGCACTCAAGCAGAGACCCTACGGAACTTTTGCAAAC
>JAQVZL010000082.1 GCA_028708215.1 Bacteroidales bacterium | reverse complement strand
CTTTCATAGGAGACTCATTATAGAGTATAAGAGCAGCAGCATCAGTAGCTAGAACATCTTTCATTGCAGTTAGTTCATGTTTGTCAACGGCAATTTTAATATCGGGAGCAATTAAGTTATATCTAGAATATGCAAAATTAGAAACACGGTTAAAAATCCAAAAAGCCGAGGTTGGAGAGTATGTAGTTATATTTCCATTTCCAACTCTAAAGCAATCTGGAACTGCTAGTGAAGAGCTATAAATTGGAGTAAGTGCAGATGTTGCTGCATCGTCTACACCAAACCAAAGAATACCACCAATTGCATCTGGTAACCAATCTCTTGCCTGACCTAAAAACCAGAATCCAGTTTGCTGAGTAGCAATTGCCCTCTCGTTGTAATAGCTCTGGCCATCAACTTCAAAAGAGAGCGGCCTCCAACGGTATGGCAAAGCGTTACCACCAGCACCTATATCTTGAGTCATATCTAAAACAGTACCCTCGTAATGGTCTCGCATAATATCTGCAACCATCTTTACATCTAGCTTCTGTGCAGGCTTAATAAAAAGTGGCATCCTATTTTTAGGGTTGTGCCCCATTGCATAATCTTGGTAAAAAGTATATGGTTTATCTCCAATCATTCCATTGCCCATAATATTAAAAGCAGCCCATACTCTAGCCTCACACGCCCTCATAGCACTAAAATCTAATGGAGCATAAGTATCTGAAAAACTGAAGTCTTTATCTGAACCTTTGTAGTAGCCACTCTCACGTGCAAAATCAATTACATCTGCAGAGTAGATCCAATTCTCTGGGTCGTTCTTAGGGAAAGTTGTTATACGAGCCTGGTTGGCATGAGCAGAAACATAACCATCTGGAATACGAACCGCAACCCAAACAGCACCTTTGTTAACATTCGTTCCATTAACAATTTTAGTTCCTTTACCAATCATCTCAAGAATCCAAACCTCATCTTTATCTGCAATAGAGAAAGATTCACCACTAGATGCATAACCATAATCTTTAACAAGATCTGTCATAACTTTAATAGCCTCTCTAGCTGTTTTGGCTCTTTGTAGGGTAATGTAAATTAACGAGCCATAATCCATTACACCAGTAGTATCAACTAACTCACTTCTACCACCATATGTAGTTTCAGAAATTATTAGTTGATGCTCATTCATATTACCAACCGTTGTGTATGTATGAGCAACTTGTGGAATTTGCCCAAGATATTTCCCAGTATCCCATTCATAAATATCTAACATAGTTCCCGGTGCATAACTTTTAGCTTTATTAAAATAGAGCTCTCCATAAAGCTGATGAGAGTCTGCCGCATAAGTAACCATAGTAGAGCCATCTTTTGATGCACCCCTAGTAACTAAAATATTTGTACAAGACTTAGCTTCATTATGAAGCGCTAGTGTAAAAATTGCAAGAAATATTGCAGTTAAAATCTTTTTCTTCATCTTTTTATTTTTTCTATTATTTAAATTATCAATCAATAGAGAGACATTTCACAAATATAATACTAATTTTGTTCACTAAAGTAGTAAAACAATAATCAATCTGTCAATTACAGTTCCCAATACAAAAATATATTTCTACTATGAAAATGAAACTTACAACTATCTTATTAACCACTTTTGCCATCACTTTCGCTATAAATGCAACAGCTCAACACCAAGAACAGAAAGAGAAGAGCCCTGTAGAAATTGCATACGAGCAGACAGAGATGCTAAGAGAAGATCTTGATCTAAACCACTTTCAAGTCTTTAAAGTAGACTCCATTTTACAGAGCAATATTGCAGGAGTAATGAACCAGTTTGAAGAGATGAAAAAAGGGGGCCTTCAGAACCCCGATAGCTATAGAGAGGTTCAAAAAAGATGGCAGACTAAAACAGATAGTGAGTTCGAGAAGCTCTTTACACTAGACCAATTTGAAAGATATCTGAAACTATCTGGGATGCCCTCCAAAGAGAGAAAGAAAAAGATGGCCGAGTTGAGAAAGAAAGCAAAAGAGAACAATAAAAAATAGCCCCCCCATAAAACAAATTAATTAAGAGAGCTCTATCTTTAAAGGGATGGGCTTACGCTGGTTGTAATGAGTTATATATTTAAAACCACAGTTATAAACCATATTTAAATAGTAATAAAACTGCTCTCCAAAACGTTCTGGAGTGTGTGCATCTGAACCAATAGTTACAAACTCTCCTCCTAAATCTAAATAGCGCTTTAAAATATTAAGATCTAGAGCAGGAGTTTTACCATCTCTAGTTCTATAGGTATTACTATTTATTTCTAAAGCTTTGCCATTATATATCAGATATTTAAAGAGCGAGTCAAAAATATCTGAGTAATCTTTATAGAGAAGTGTCCTATTGGCATAAGGGGAGTACCTAGCAATATAGTCGTAATGGCCTAAGATATCAAAATCTGGATAGGCTATTATCATCTCATAAAAAAGTTCTAGATACCTTCCATATGCCTCTTTTTCTGAAAGCCCTTGGTAATAGCCTCCAGAGTAGGGGTCTACCCCATCTACAAAATGAATTGAAGCAATAACTGTATCAAAATCAAAACCTTTAATATACTCTTTAATATCTTCTAAATTATGGGGCTGAAGCCCTATTTCAATCCCTTTGAAAATTTTAAACTGCGAGAGGAGGTTATCACTATTAATATAAGAGTCTATCTCTTGCTGCTGTTTTGCAATATCAAAAGTGAAACTAGTATCTCCATCTGGAGTTTTTAGATCTAAATGATCTGTTATTGCAATTCCTGCAAGCCCTTGCGATGCAGCTGCCTCCACCATAGCTTCAATTGGAGTTCTACTATCGGGCGAAAAATTACTGTGTGAATGAGTATCTACAACGTTTGAAAATAATTTGTCCATCTAAGAAAAAGTAATAAAATAGTTCATCATAAAGTTCCATACTGTAACAACGCCAATAGCAATAAGTTTAGAAAAGTAAAATTTGCTTTTAGAACCTGTTTCAAATTTAGGCAGAGTTGTTTTCTCTACCAACAGATAGAGAATAAGGCTATTAATAGCAAGCCCTACAATAGAAATTAAAAGAAATAGTGTGTACTCCTGGACAATATTGGGGTTGGTACTAGAGAAGGTCCAAATACGGTTTAGAATATAATTTGAAGAGGCAGCTATTAAAAAGCCAACAGCATTGGAAATATATTTATTTACACCAAGTAACTCTTTAAGAAACCAGGTAATTCCAAAATCTACCAACACTCCCGAAAAACCAACAACTCCAAATAGTATAAACTTCTCTACCATTCCTGTACAAAGTTATTAATTAGATTGGCCAAAGCTAGCAACTAGCCACTCCTTTTCTCTCTTTACAAGAACCATTTTGCTATCTATTCCATTAGGGAAACTTGGCAAAATAACTTTATAATTAACTATTAATGAATCTTTAGTATGAGCTGGCTCAACTGAAGTTATCTCTGTCTTCATTTTAGAGGTCTGCTGTACAATCATCTCTTTTACACCCTTTTCTAAAGAGGTTATACTTTTTATAGACTCCTTAAGCTCACTCCCTAACTCAGAAGTACAGAAGTTAGCTGCAGAATCATAGTCTGTTTGAAAATAGAGTGTTAAAAATGAGTTGGCGCTTTCTTTAGCTCTCTTCTGGTTGTTTGAGCAAGAAGAGAAAAAGAAGACTCCCCCTACCAGCAAAAAAAGTGTACAAAATCTCTTAATAGTCATATATCTAAGTTTTAGTTATTTTAATTCTTTATCTAATATTGTTTTATTTATCTAAATCTACAATAGTAACTCCTGCCCCACCATGAGAGATATGTTCGTCTCTAAAAGAGGTAATCCCCCACATAGATTTTAAATATTTACGAATCTCTTCTCTTAAAATACCGTTACCCTTACCATGCAGAATTTTAACCTCACTTACTCCTACCATAGTTGCATCGTCTATAAAACGAGTAACCTTATCTAACGCCTGCTCTAATCTCTCTCCTCGCAAATCTAAATTTGGAGTAAAATTTAAGCGGCGCTGCGATACATCTTCGCTCTCTATTACAGAGAACTGTTTTTTTACTCCTTTTGAAGCACCTCCCAAATACTCATTATTAGAAATTTTTTCTACTTTAGATAGAGCCATTTTGCTCATAACCGAACCTATTGCTAGAGTAACATTTTTTTTATCTATCTCAATAATCTCTCCCATGAGCATCCCACCCTTTACTCTAACTTTATCTCCTTTTTCTAAAGGTCCTAAGCTCTTTCTATTTGGTGCCGAGTTTTTTTGACTAGGAACAACTGAATCACTTTTCTCACGTTCGCGCTTTCTCTTCTCGCTCTTCTCTTTCCTTCTAATAAGCTGCTCCATTTTACGAGCAACTTTATGATCTGTTTCACTCTCTTCACTCTCTTTTACTCTTTTCTCAAACGTAGAGAGTTGCTTTCTAGCAATCTTAGTTTTCTCTTTGTTGGCTTGGCTCTCTTTTATCTCTTTTATAGTAGCCTCTATCTTCTTATTAGCTTGGGCAAGGAGCTCTGCTGCCTGGGCCTTAGCCTCACCTAAAACTTGCTTTTTTATCTCTTGAATACCCGAAAGCTCTTTCTGGTACTTCTCTGTAATGTTCTCTAATGTCTTATCTGTAGTTTTAATCTTTGCTAAACGCGCTTCCCAAGCTCTTCTGTTTCTAGAGATCTTCTTGAGATGCCTCTCTATATCTACAAATTCGGTACCCGCCTTCTCCTTAGCACTCTTAACTAGCTGCTCTGGTAAGCCCATTTTTTTTGCCAACTCAAAAGCAAAAGAGCTACCCGGAGCACCTGTCTCTAGCTTAAAAAGGGGCATAATATTTCCAACGTCGAACTGCATGCCCCCATTAATAACTCCCCTACTGCTGCTAGCATATAACTTAAGGTTCCCATAGTGAGTTGTGATTACCCCAAAACAACCTCTCTGCTCTATCTCTTCTAAAATAGCCTCGGCAATTGCACCTCCCGCTGTGGGCTCTGTTCCTGCTCCAAACTCATCTATAAGAACCAAGCTATTGTCTGTAGCATTCTTAAGAATAGCATTCATATTACTCAAATGCGAACTATAGGTACTTAGGTCATTTTCAATAGATTGCTCATCTCCAATATCTATAAAAATATCCTTAAATAGGGTGAGCTCAGAGCTTTCCGATGCAGGTATTAAAAAGCCACACTGTACCATATATTGTAACAGACCTACTGTTTTTAGACAGACAGATTTACCACCTGCATTTGGCCCAGAAATAAGTAAAATATGTTTATTCTTATTAAGCGAGAGGGTAAGTGGAACAATCTTTTTACCCTCTTTTTTTAGAGCCCTCTCTAATAGTGGATGTCTTGCATTTTTTAAATTTAACTCTCTCTCTTCACTAATAACCGGCATCCCTGCTCCAATAGAGAGTGCAAACCTGGCTTTAGCCCAAATAAAATCTATCTGAGCCAATAGGCCAGAAGAGAGCAGAAGCTCTTCTCTATAGGGGCGTAAAAAATCTGAGAACTCTACTAATATTTTAAGTATCTCTCTCTGCTGAGCAAAGTAGAGCTCTTTAAGAAGATTGTTAAGCTCTACAATCTCCATTGGCTCAATATATAGGGTTTTTCCTGTTGCCGATTCGTCTACTACAAATCCAGGAATTTTTTTCTTATTGGAAGCCGCTACTGGCAACAGCATACGCCCCTCTCTCACAGAGATAGTGGCTTCTAAATCTATTACCCCCTCTTTTTGCCCTTTTTTAAGAAGCGAGTTTATTCTTTTAGAGATTGTTCCCTCTTTCTCTCTAATTGATTTACGTATAGTAAAAAGAGAGTCGCTGGCATTATCTTTAACCTCGCCAAAACGGTCTAAAATAGAGTCTATCCTACGAGTAATTTCAGGAAAAAGGAGTATATTCTCTATAAGCCTCTTCATGTTGGGGTAAGCTCCCTCTTTACTCTTACTGAAAAATAGTATTATCTGTCTAAGAGTCTCTAAAGAGGTTCTAAGTTTTACAATAGAGGCAACATCTAAGTAGAAATTATCATTTTCTAGTTGCTTTAAAAAATGAGTAGTCTCTACATAACCACTATCTGGGAAGCCACTTTCTAACATGGTAATAACCCTCATCTCGTCTGTAAGAGAGAGCAGGTTTTTAACTCTGCCAGGCTCTGCAGAAAAGGTGGCGTCTAAAACCATATTCTTTGCTGTTTCTGTAGAGCAAAGAGCCTGTACCATTCCTCTTATTTTATCGAAACCAAGCTTCTGTTCTATTCTAACTCTATCTCTCATCTATCTTCACTCGTTTTTCTTCTCTGTTATTGCTAAAGTTAATTGGCAGAACTCTCAATAGCAAGCCTCAATTCAGTAATACTATTCATTTTTTTTATAACTCCATCAGATACAAAAGAGACATCGCCAGTCTCTTCAGAGACTACTACAACAGTAGCATCTGACTGTTCAGATATACCAATTGCTGCTCTATGCCTCATGCCATAAAATGCTGGTATATGTGGGTTTTCAGAAATAGGGAGAGTGCATCTTGCTGCTACAATCCTAGAGGCAGATATAACCATAGCTCCATCGTGCATAGGGGCATTTTTAAAAAAAATGTTCTCTATAAGTCTTCGGCTTATTCTTGCATCTAACCTATCTCCACTCTCAATAATAAAATTTAGCGAAGAGCTTTTGGCTAAAACAATTAATGCTCCTGTAAAAGATTCAGACATACGTCTACACGCCTGAGTAATCTCATTTAACTCGTCACTACCTAAAACTTTCTCTTTACCTCCAAAAAAGAATGAGATAAACCTAATATGCCTGCTAGAGTTCATATACCTTGTTCCCATTCGTAACAAAAACCTGCGAATCTCTGGCTGAAAAAGGATTATAAGAGCAAGTACTCCTACCCCCATAACCTGGCCTAAAATAGAACTTAATAGCTCCATTTGTAAAGCTTTTACAACTAGCCAAATAAAGTAGAAGCCTATAATCCCTATAAAGATATTGAGAGCAGCAGTCCCTCTAATTAACTTGTAAGCTTGGTAGATAAGAACTCCAACTAATACAATGTCAATAATATCTATTAACTCA
>JAQVZL010000017.1 GCA_028708215.1 Bacteroidales bacterium | reverse complement strand
TCGTCTCCAGCGTCAAAAAGCAATCTTCGTATAGCTGAGTCTGTAACCTCTTCTTGAACTAATGCAATTGGCCTTAGATGGAGTTGTACAAGTTTTTGTACATATTTCATTTTGTCGTTTAGAGGCATTTTGAGCTGTTTAAAGATTTTGGGAATCATTTTTCCCCCTATAAAGTCATGGCCATGAAATGTCCAGCCAACGCCCCTTTCGTATTTTTTTGTTGCCGGTTTTGCTATATCGTGGAGTAGTGCCGCCCACCTAAGCCACAGGTTGTCGCTCTTTTGAGCTAGATTGTCTACTACTTGTAGAGTGTGTGAAAAATTGTCTTTGTGCTTTTTCCCCTCAATGTTCTCAACGCCCTTTAGCAGTAATAGTTGTGGGAGAATTAGTTCCAATAGGCCAGTTTCATCTAGTAGATATAGGCCTACAGATGGTTTGGGAGAGAGAATTATTTTATTTAGCTCTTCATTTATTCTCTCTTGAGAGAGAATTTTTATTCTATCTCTATTTTTTATTATTGATTTTAAGGAGTCTGGAGTAATTGTAAATGAGAGTTGAGATGCAAAGCGAATTGCTCTTAACATACGTAGGGGGTCGTCTTTATAGGTTGTATCTGGATCTAGGGGTGTTCTTATAATTCCGTCGTGTAAATCTTGTATCCCGTTAAAAGGGTCTGATAAATTCCCAAAATCTTCTTTTTGAAGGCTAAAGGCTAATGCATTAATTGTAAAATCTCTTCTTAACTGATCTTCTTCTAGGGAGCCATTTTCTACTATTGGTTTTCTTGAATTTGCTCTATAAGACTCTTTTCTAGCTCCTACAAACTCTATTTCAAGATCTTTCCACTTTAGCATTGCTGTGCCAAAACTTTTGAAAATAGTTACATTTGTTCCAACTGTTGTAGCAACCTTTTGAGCTAACTCTATTCCGCTCCCTTCAACAACAATATCTATATCTTTACTTTTTCTTTTGAGTAGTGAATCTCTAACATACCCTCCTATAACGTATGCTCTCACCTCTAATTCTAGAGCTTGTTCAGAAATTATTGAAAATATTTTTTTATTTAGACAGTTCATTATAGTGGGGTATTTCTGTTAGAAAAGTGTATTCTCCAGTCTCTGTTGCAACTTGTGCAAGAAAAGTTTTATACCCATTTGTAACAATTAAATATTTCACTTTAAGGGCAAGATTATATCTAAGTATTTGATCAAAACTTTTCTGGGTTATTTTTATATTTGGAGCTTTGCATTCGGCCAAAAGCAGTGGTTGCATATTTTTACCATAGAGTACTAAATCTGCTCTGTATTTAACACTATTTATAGTGAGTGAAAACTCACAACTCATTAAATGAGAAGGATATCCCTTACTTTCTGTAAGTTCTTTTATTAGCCACTGTCTTACTCCCTCTTCTGGAGTGAGCACTACTCTTTTCTTTCTTATGGGGTCAAAAATGAGTTTTTTCATTAGAGCTAGAATTGTTTTGCAAAGATATAAAATTTGCTCTGTTTACCCTTTTTGCATAATTTAGCACAATATATTATGGGCAAAAAAGAGATAACTCATTGCGTTAACTCCTTTGATAAAATAGTCAAAGAGATTCGGGTTGGTAAGTTCAGGCCTTTCTATCTATTAATGGGAGAAGAGTCTTACTATTCAGATGTTATTATTAAAGAGATAGAGAAGAGCGCACTCTCACCAGAAGAGAAAGGTTTCAATTATACAGTGTTGTATGGTGGAGATGTTACAGCTGCATCTGTTGTAGAGGTTGCAAGGAGGTTTCCTATGATGGCATCTAGGCAGTTAGTTATTCTTCGAGAAGCTCAACTATTAAATAAACTTACCGATTTGGAGTTCTATTTTAGAAATCCTATGTCTACTACAGTTTTGGTTATCTCCTTAACTGGAAAGTCTGTAGATAAGAGAACTACTTTGTATAAACTGGCAGTTGCCAACGGCTTTGTTTTAGAGTCTTTTTCTCTCTACCCAGATATGGTATATTCATGGATTGAAAGATATCTTAAAACAAAAGGGATTTCAATTGTTCCTGAGGCTGCAATGCTTATGGCAGAACATTGTGGAACAGAACTTAGAAAGCTTGTACTAGAGTTAGATAAACTAATAACCAACCTAGAAGAAGGGAGTAAACAGATAGGTCTAAAGGCAATAGAAGAGAATATTGGAATAAGCAGAGATTATAATGTTTTTGAGCTTACAAAAGCTATCTCGTTTAAAGAGCAGAAAAAGGCTCTTAAAATTGCAAAACATTTTGGCGACTCTCCAAAGCAGTTTCCATTGGTTCTTACTATGGCTGCCCTTTTTTCTCACTTTACTAGGCTACTTAAATACCATTCTCTACACCGTAGTGGGGCTAGGCCAACAAAATCTCAAATAGCTTCACATATTGGAATAAATCCGTTCTTTTTGCCTGAGTATGAATATGCTGTTAGAAATTACTCTCTAATAAAATGTATGGAGGCAATCTCATTAATACGTAAGTACGATTCAAAAAGCAAAAGTTCTAGCAGGGGTGAGGCTACAGATGGAGAGCTCTTATTTGAGATTGTACATAAGATACTCTATTAAAATTATTCAGTAATTACTTTCTCTACTCTTGCAGAGACAGAAGTGAATATTTCATAAGTAATTGTATCTAATACTTGAGCAAGAAGGGCAGGGTGTGGGTTCTCTCCGAATATGGTTACTACGTCGCCAATTTTTACATTGGCATTTGTAACATCTATCATAAAGTTATCCATACATATATTTCCTATTGTAGGAACAGCTGTATTGTTAACAACAAACTTAATGTTACCTCTACCAAGATGACGGTCTACACCATCGGCATAGCCTACTGGCACTGTTGCTATTCTCTTTACTTTGCTATCTACTACCCCGTGCCTGCCATAACCAATGCTTCCACCCTTTACCTCTTTTATGTAAATTATAGGAGCAACAAAAGAGGCTACCGGTTTTAATCTAGTATCTTTAAGGCAACTTGTCCCATAAAGCCCAATTCCAAGCCTTACCATATCCATTTGGGCATAGGTAAATCTCTCAATGCCAGCTGAATTTAAAATATGTTTCATTGGTTTATAATCTAACCAGCTGCAAATTTCTGTAGACATTTTGTTAAATAGTTCAATTTGCCCTCTAGTGAAGGAGTCGTGTTTAGGCTCGTCTGCAGCAGCAAGGTGTGAGAAAAGAGATTTTATTTCTAAATAATTATTGCTTTCTAGACTTTTCTTTAGCCCTTCTAGTCTCTCTGGTGTGAACCCTACTCTTTGCATTCCTGTATCTAGTTTAATATGGATAGGGAATTTTTTTACATTAGCTTTTTTTGCAGCTAAATGCATTGTCTCTACAGACTCTTTATTAATAATACTTGGCTCTAGGTTATATTCAATGAGCTTTTCAAAATCGTCTACACCAGGTGTTAATATAATAATTGGTATTTTTATTCCAGCTTTTCTTAATTTAATTCCTTCGCAGATATAGGCTACTCCTATATAGTTAGCACCTAGTTCTTCTGCTAGAGTGGCTATTTCAACATCGCCTAACCCGTATCCATTGGCTTTTACTAAAACTAGTAGTTTAGTAGAAGAGTGAAGTTTTGACTTGAAAAAGTTAAAGTTGTAATCAAGTTTAGCTCTGCTAATTCTAACCTGAGAGTGTTTCATGCCTATTTAGTTTTGCCTTCAAAGTTAAAAATTGTTTTTCGATAGCAAATATAAAAGTTACAAAAAAAGATTATCTGCAAAAAGTTTGTATCTTTATTTTTGAAAAAGAGATTATACTTAAAAACAACTATCAAAATGAAACTAAGACAATTACTTGCTATCCTTGTTGTAATGGTAGCAATAGCATCTTGTACGTGTAGAAAACCAACATTATCAGATAAGCTCACAGGTAAGTGGAGTGGAGATAATTTTATTGAGATTACAATGGTTAGTAATTCTGGGAATACTGTTATTCAGGAGTTTAATTCTCCTATAGAGATTGAGTATTTTGCAGATTCAACTTTTACTGCTGTCATTACGGTTAGTGAAAATAATTTTATGAAAATGGGTGGAAATGCAACTTTCACAGATTCTACTGCTCTTTTAACTGGGTCTTTATCTTGCCAAATAATGTTGAACCTTAAAGGTAAAATGAGTCTCAATGAAGATGGAACTATGAACTTTAATTATAAAGCAGAAAATCCTACCGAAGGTCTATTTCATAATGGCCAAGTTGTTGCTAATCCTGTAAAATAGTTATCTCTCTTTTTTGGTAAGAGCATTAAAGCAGTGGCGGCAAATTGGTTCGTAGCTCTCTTTTTCTCCAATAACAACAAGTTTTTCACTCTCTGTTAATCTGTGAGAGTGGTGCGCTAGGTTGCCACATCTAACACAGATTGCATGTACTTTAGTTACATACTCGGCAACAGCCATTAGATTTGGCATTTGCCCAAACGGTTTCCCTTGAAAATCCATGTCAAGCCCTGCTACAATAACTCTAATGCCTTTAGCTGCAAGTTTTTGGCAAACATCTACAATGCCTTCATCAAAAAACTGTGCTTCATCTATTCCTACAACATCTACATCTGTAGCGTAAAGAAGGATACTGGTAGATAAATCTACAGGGGTAGAGCGTATTGTATTAGAATCATGTGATATAACACTCTTTTTGGAGTAACGTACATCTATTACTGGCTTAAATATCTCTACTTTTTGATTGGCAAACTCAACTCTTTTTAATCTTCTAATGAGCTCTTCTGTTTTGCCAGAGAACATAGAACCACATATGACCTCTATCCAACCTGCTTTTTTTGCACTTTCAAGAAACATTTTACTTACTTTTGTATATGTTGCAAAGATAAAAAAGTTGAGATGCCAAACGAGAATAAAATTTCAGAAATTAAAATTATTATTGATGGTCTTTTGAAAGATATTGACTCATTAAGTGAAACAGAGATGGTTTCCTATTTGAAGTGGGAAGAGATTCTAATGAGTGCTTCACTTATTACGCTTAAGCTTAATACTCTAAGAATAGAGCAAGAGCGTAATCATATGAAGAGCTATCTTTTGAAAGAAGATGCTAACAATCAGTTCGACTCTAACGACCATGAATTTAAACGCCTCGCTTATACAATATCTCAGTTAAAAAGCGAGATGGCCCAAATGCGGTCAAATATCTCAAAATCTATAATAGAAGATGGAGAGCTAAGCCATAATTTGGACATAGATAAAGAACTTTTAGAGCAGTTAAAAGCAGAACCTCTAAAGACAACCGCTCCAGAGCAACCGAGTGACTTTAACCAGCAAGATAATGACCCTATTGCTATGCCAGAGGAATTTCATAACTCTCAAACAGAGTCTCAGGTTTCTGAGACAAATTCAGAGCAGAATGAATTAGATTTCTTGCTAGACAAAAGATCTTTAATGGATATTGAGGCACCATTAAACTCTAATTCAGATTGGATGGAAGATATGCCTGGGCAACCAGTAGATGATTTGCGTATGGCAGTAACATTGAACGATAAGCTTTTCTTTATAAGAGAGTTATTTAATGGAGACGAAGGCCAGTACAGATTAAGTATGGAGAAACTCAATAACTTTAAATCTTTTAGTGAAGCTCTGCAGTATACCAGAGCAGCTTTTGAAGAGTGGGACCAGGAGTCTGAAGCTGTCTACCGCTTTTATATGATTTTAAGAAGAAGATATGATGTCTAAACTCTATATTGTACCTACTCCAATAGGTAATTTAGAAGATATAACATTTAGAGCTGTTAAGGTTTTAAACGAGGTAGATCTTATTTTGGCCGAGGATACCCGGACTAGCTCTTATTTGCTTAAGCACTACGACATTAAAGGTCATATGGAGTCTCATCATAAATATAATGAGCATAAAAGTGTTGAGCGAGTAACAGATAAAATTTTAGCAGGGATGAGCGTAGCTCTAATTAGTGATGCTGGTACCCCAGGCATTTCAGACCCAGGCTTTTTATTAGTTCGTGAGTGCAAAGAGAAAGATATTGAGGTAGAAACCCTACCAGGTGCTACTGCCTTTGTTCCTGCCTTAGTAAATTCTGGGTTCCCATGTGATAGATTTTGTTTTGAGGGTTTTTTGCCATTAAAAAAGGGGAGGCAAACTAGACTCAAAGAGCTTAGTGAAGAGAGCCGTACTCTACTTTTCTATGAATCGCCCTATAGGTTAGTAAAAAGTTTAAAGCAGTTTGTGGAGTATTTTGGTGCAGATAGAGAGGCATCTGTCTCAAGAGAGTTAACTAAGATATATGAAGAGAATAGGAGGGGAACTTTAGAGGAGTTGGTCAATTGGTACACAGCTAAGCCCCCCAAAGGTGAAATTGTTATTGTAGTTAAAGGTAAGGGTAAACATTAAGCCCCAATTTAGTTTATTTAAGTTTTTTAGGAGGAGAGAGATGAGTGTGAAAATGAAATTATCTAAAAGAGAGGCGTCGGGTGCCCTCTCTCTGGTTATATTAATACTAGTTATTCAAACAGCAATATTTATTTTTCAACCAGAGGCAGAAAAAGAGATTGCTGTAAATGAACTAGTTGGAAAAGAGTCTATTGTAAAAAAGTCTATTATAAAAGATTCTATTGTAGAGGATTTTGCTGTTAAAGAATTTGCAACAAACCAACTAGATTCAACAACTCAAATAGAAATTCAAAAAAACGGAGTTGCTTCTACAGTTAGAGAGCCTAGTAGTTTCTATTCAAAAGTGAGTCTTGCATTTCAGTTTGACCCAAACACTATTACATTAGAAGAGCTTGTAAAGTTAGGTTTAACTCCAAAGCAGGCATCTGTTGTTATAAACTACAGATCTAAAGGAGGTGTTTTTAAAAAAAGAGAAGATTTTAAAAAGATTTATGTTTTACCTAAAGGGTTTTACGAGAGAGTAAAAGATTCAATTTATATTAAATTGCCAGAAAAGAGCAGAAACAACAAAAATAATTACAATTTAGAACAAAAAAAGCTATTGGTAGAGTTGAATAGAGCCGACTCTATTGAGTTAGTAAAACTTCCTGGGATAGGACCCTATTATGCTAAGAGAATTATTGAATTTAGAGAAAAATGCGGAGGTTTAATAACTACTAAAGAGCTAATGGAAATTAAAGGAATAGATTCTGCTAGGTTCTCTCTTTTTGCTAATATGGTATTTGTAGATACGCTTAACATTGTGAAAAAAGATTTAAATAGGGCAACACTTCATGAGCTAAGTGAGCACCCACATATAGGCCCATATTTAGCTAGATCAATAGTTAGATTCAGAGAGATTTCGGGCAATGAGGGTGTAACATTGGCACTTTTAGTACTCAATAAAATAGTTGCTCCAGAATTATTTAAGAAATTAAAGTACTTCTTTAACTGATCTGGGAGATGATTGCTCGTAACCTGCTTGTTAAGAGGTAGTTAGCTTTTAAAAATAAGCCCTTTTGGGTTCATTTAGAAAAATTAAATGCTTGGTTACTAGGTGTTTACTTGGAATCATCTCCTGGCAAAGTTTGCTCTGCTCAGCATATCGCAACATCTCTTTTTTAGTTAATGTCTGTTGAAACTTATTTTGGCTAATATCAAATTAGAGTAGTTAAAAATATGAAGAAAACTAAGTGAGAAACTTTAATAATGGTATATTTGTTGTAAATTAAAAATCTATTTTAAGATGGATATTATAACCTGCAATAATGTAGTCAAAAAGTTTAACGATTTTACAGCTTTAGACTCTGTCTCACTATCTGTTCCAAAGGGAGCTATTTATGGTCTTTTAGGCCCTAATGGAGCTGGAAAAACTACGTTAATTCGAATAATGAATCAGATTACCATGCCAGATTCTGGTGAGGTTCTCTTTAACGGGAATCCTATAAAGCAAACAGATATTGCCTACATTGGCTATCTTCCAGAAGAGAGAGGGCTCTATAAAAAAATGAAAGTGGGAGACCAAGCACTTTATTTGGCTAGACTCAAAGGGCTAAGTACTTCAGATGCTACAAGAGAGTTAAAACAGTGGTTTATAAAATTTGGTATTCAGGCTTGGTGGAACAAAAAGGTTGAGGAGCTTTCTAAAGGGATGGCTCAAAAAGTGCAATTTATTACTACAGTCCTCCATAAGCCATCGCTACTCATTCTAGATGAACCTTTCAGTGGATTCGATCCTGTAAATGTTCAGTTAGTTAGAAAAGAGATTTTAGAGATGAGAGATGCAGGCACATCTATTATTCTCTCTACACATAACATGGAATCTGTAGAGGAACTATGTGATAATATAGCTTTAATAAATAAGTCTAAACTTATTATTACTGGAGGGCTTGAAGAGATTAGACGTAATCATGGTAAGAGCGAGGTTGAGCTAATTTATAGAGCATCTGAGCCATATAGATTTGAAAATTTAGAGGCAGTTTCTACAAAAACTAATGAAGAAGATAAAAGAGGTTATAGAGCTGTATTAGAAGTTAAGAAGGAGACATGCTCTTCTGAGGTTCTTAGAGCATTAGTTTCTGAGGTAGATATACTCTCTTATAGAGAGCTTATTCCAAGAATGAACGATATATTTATTAATCTGGTAAGCTAAAGAGAAACAACATGAAAAATAGTAAGATATTTCTAATAATTGCCCGCGAATTTTCAATTCGTGTTAGAAAAAAGTCATTTATAATAATGACAATTTTAACTCCTATTCTATTTGCAGCGCTTATAGTATTACCCTCTTTTATTATGACTCTCTCTTCTGGAGAAATAGGTCAAAAAATATTAGTGGTAGACCGCTCAGAAATGTGTTCTCCCTTTTTTAATGATTCAGAAGAGATTCAATATGTTTTTGATAGCAGTGCCAATGTTGAGTCTATAAAGAAAAATTTTCCTGAAGATCTGTTTGCTTTAGTAGAAATTTCTGAGCCAGATAGTGCTCTTAATCTCATTGTTTCGGCCGTTTCGGTAAAACAATTAAATATGGATATTAAGAGGCAAATTGAGCGCTCTGTGCAGAGAGCAGTGGAGAAAGCAAAACTAGATAGGTATAATATAGAGAACTTAGATAATATTATTAAAGATATAAGAACAGATATTACAGTTAAAACTTTTACAGTAAGCGACAATGGAGACCAGAAAGTTGCTATGGTAGAGGTTTATATGGGAATCTCTTATATAGCTAGTTTTATGATCTATATGTTTATATTTATGTTTGGCTCAATGGTAATGAGGGGTGTTATAGAAGAGAAGACTACAAGAATAGTAGAAGTTATAGTTTCGTCTGTAAAGCCTTTTGAGCTTATGTTAGGCAAAATATTGGGTGTTGGTTCTGTAGCTCTTTTGCAATTTTTAATTTGGATAGTGTTAACTGTAGGGATAACCGCTGGTGTGCAAGTCTTTATTGGGGTAGATAAGATTACTGGTGGGCAAGAGATAACAGAGATGGCTTCTGCTCAAGCTGGAGGAGAGGTTGCCCAGGTTATGGCTGCAGCTCAGGGCAATGAAGGATTTGCAGGAGACTTAATGAGTGCTCTTTCGGCAGTACCTGTTGCTGGTATAGTTATCTCTTTTATTCTCTATTTTATGTTAGGTTACCTTTTGTATGCAGCTATGTTTGCAGCAGTAGGTAGTGCTGTAGATAATGAGGCCGATACTCAGCAACTAATATTCCCTGTTACGTTGCCTCTTATACTAGGGCTTTTTATAATGATTCACACTTTTCAATATCCAGATAGTGCACTCTCTTTTTGGGGCTCAATGATTCCTTTCACCTCTCCAATGGTAATGATGGCTAGGGTGCCATTTGGAGTTCCACTTTGGGAGCTTGCTCTCTCTTTGGGACTACTTGTTCTTACATTCTTCTTTATGACCTATCTCTCTGCAAAAATCTATAGAGTTGGAATACTTATGTATGGTAAGAAAGCTACATTTAAAGATCTCTTTAAATGGATTAAATATTAAAAGTAAAATTAGCAATAAAATATGCTCGCATGAAAAATAGATTAATATTAATATCTTTTGCATTTCTGTTGTTGCCTTTAGTAGGTAGTGCCCAGGAGAATAGCTTTACTTTTAAGGCATCTAGAGTGCTAATGGACTCTACATGGGACAAAAATAGTGAGCCTATAGTTTCTGGGATAATAGAGTACTATAAACCAGAGATGGATAGACTTATGCAGCAGGTAATTGGTCATACAGATTATGAGATGCGCTCTGGTAGGCCCGAGTCTTTGCTCTCTAATTTTGCTGCCGATGCCATGCTTGAGTATGCACAAAAAATAGATAATAAGAGGGTAGATTTTTCACTTACTAATTTTGGAGGGTTAAGAGCCTCTATGCCCAAAGGAGAGGTGAGAAGGTTTGATGTTTTTTCTATCTTCCCTTTTGAAAACTATCTTGTTATAGTTGACTTACCTGGAACAGCTGTAAGACAGTTGTTTGAGTCTTTTGCGCAGAATAGACCAGAGGCATTTTCTCATAATATTCAATTAGAGATAAAAGGGGGAATGTTAAAAGATGTTCTTTTAGAAGGTGAGCAGATAGATTTAACTAGAACTTACCGTGTAGCTACTATAGACTTTCTTTTAGATGGTGGAGATAATGTTAGAGCTCTTAAAGCTGCAACTAATGTTACTCAAACTGGGATTTTACTGAGAGATGCAATCTTATATATAATAGAGGGTATTACCTCTAATAATAAGAAGATTACCTCTTCTATAACTAAAAGAGTTATTATTGAAGATTAATAGCTTTTAGATACAATTGTTAATTAATGTAATGCAGTAATTATGAGAAATAGATTATTCTTAAAACTATATATAGCCGCAGCGTTTGTTCTCTTTACACCGTTTGTATATGGGCAAGACTTGGTTATTCTGCACACTAATGATGTGCATAGCCATATTGAGCCGCTTAGCAGTGGAAGAAATGAAGGGTTGGGAGGCTTCCAAAGAAGAGCAAACTATATAGAGAGCATACGTAAAAACCACCCCAATGTTCTTCTATTAGATGCTGGAGATTACAACCAGGGAACTCCATATTACACTCTATTTAAAGGGGAAATGGAAGTTATGCTTTATAATGCTATGGGGTACGATGTTGTTTGCTTAGGAAACCATGAGTTTGACGACGGGCAGGAAGTTCTTGCCGAGCGTTTAAAAGAAGCAGATTTTGAAACAGTTTGTGCCAATTTTGACTTCTCTAAATCTCCGTTAGAAGAGATTGTGAAACCTTATACTATAGTTCATAAAGGGGGCAAAAAAATTGGGATAATAGGGGCTTTGCTGGATTTAAATGGTTTTGTTTCTCAGAAAGCTATAGTTGGTCTAAAATATAAAAATCCAATTAAGGTTGTAAACAAACTTGCCAAGCAGCTTAAAAAGAGAGAGAATTGCGATTTAGTTATTGCTCTTACTCATATAGGGTATAAAGGGAGTGGGAAAAACAGGCCAGGCGATCTTGAACTTGCACGCTATACTAAAAATGTAGATATAATAATAGGTGGTCACTCCCACACTTATTTAAATGAGCCTACTATTGTAAAAAACAGCGCCGGTAAAGATGTTATTGTTAATCAAACCGGCGCTCATGGTGTATATGTAGGAAGGATAGATATCAACTTTTAGATTAAGGTAGTTTGCTTTCTATAGTCTACTCTTTCTCTGTGTATTTGTAGCGTTTGATTTTTTGAGTGGCAGTTTTCTCAAACTGTTCTGGTTGATCTACAACAACAGATATCTTGGAGAATTTATTGACCCTAGCATTTACATATTCAGAAACATCTTTTTTAATCTGTTCTAGTTTCTGGTTAAATGCTGTGATTATCTCTTCTTTTTTCTCGTCGTAGTTATGTATGAGCTCTTCTTTTTTCTCGTCGTAGCTATGCATTAATTCCTCTTTCTTTTCGTCGTAGCTATGTAGTAACTCCTCTCTCTTTTCGTCAAAAGTAGATTTAAGTTCCTCTTTTATTTTAGAAAGCTCTTCTAGTTTCTCTTCGTAACTTTTTACAAGTTGCTCTTTTGTTTGGTAGTAAGATGCTAGAGCCTCTTCTTTAGCCTCTTTCAAAGCCTTGAGCTTATCTGGGTTAAAGTGAACTTTTGCAACGAGTTTCCCTTTGCTCTGAGTTACTATAGACTCGGCAACCATAGAGTGACCATTTATTACAGTCTCAATCTCTTCTGGGTATATATTCTCTCCACTTGGGCCAAGAATCATATTAGTTAACCTCCCTTTAATGTAGAGCCTCCCTTGTTTATCTAAAATCCCTAAATCTTTTGTTCTAAACCAACCATCTTTAGTAAAAGCTTCTTCTGTAGCTTCTGGGTTTTTGTAGTATCCTATCATAATATTTGGCCCTTTTGCAACAATTTCGCCCTCTCCTGTTTCTGGGTTAGGGTTGTCTATGCGCAAAGTAACTCCGTGAACAGCTGGCCCTGTAGATTGCCATTTAACAAACTTTGGAGTGGCTCCTGCAAGTAGGGGAGAAGACTCTGTGAGCCCGTACCCAATTGCGTAGGGAAATTTGGCCTCGTAAAGAAATCTTTCTACTTCTCCATCTAGCTTTGCTCCTCCTATTCCAAAAAATCTTATCCTTCCACCAAATGTCTCCATAAGTTTTTTTCCAGCTACCCTATGAAGCAGCTTTCTTCCTAGAGTGGTGCTATAGATTGCTTTTACTAGTTTGCTTGAGTTGAAATTGGGCTTAATCTTGCTTTTATAAATCTTTTCAATTATCATTGGAACACTTAATATGGTTGTAGGTCTTACCTCTTTAAGTGCTTTCATAAGTATAGATGGAGTTGGCGCTTTTTCAATGTAGTAGACAGATGAGCCGCTCACCATTGGTAGTAGCATACATAAGCTGCTCTCGAGTGTGTGAGATAGGGGTAGTAATGAGAGCCATATATCATGTGGATAGCCTGGTCTTAATATTGTTGCAGAATAGAGGTGGCTACATAGATTCTTTTGAGTAAGCATTACTCCTTTAGAGTTTCCAGTAGTGCCCGATGTATAGATAATTGTTGCAAGATCTTCTTCTTTAGGGAGTTCTACTCGGCCCTCTTTAATACCCTCTTTAGAGTGTATTACTTGTAATGTGTCTATCTCTATTACAAGATTTAGACCTTCAAGGATATCTTTAGGGACTTTGTAAAGTAGTCTCTTAGAAACAAAAAGCACTTTAGATTCTGAGTGCTCAATTACATTTTGTACTTCGTATTCAGAGAAATCTGGCAACATTGGTACAACTACTCTTCCAAAAGCTGTTACAGCAAAATAGGCAACAGGCCAATTGGGCATATTTTGGCTTAAAATTGCAACTTTATCTCTTGGGGTTACACCATTTTTAGTTAGCATATCTGAGACAGAGCGAACTTTATCTCCAAATTCCCCATAAGTGTAATAATCATCAGAGATGTAAGAGAAAGACTTGTTCTCTTTATATGTGTTTGTGCTATAGTCAAATAGCTCTTTTAATGTTTTAAATAATGGTGCTTTCATGGTATAACTTGTTATCAATAGTGTAATTATGGCGCAAGAATCATTCCAAGTCTTTTCCTGTTGTAAAGTTGTGTGGGTGTTTCCCAATTATACCTTTTGTTTTATACCATCTTCTTATCTCTTTAAGATCTGCTCTAGCATTGTCGGTTAAATCGAATTTTTCTCCTCTTCCAACCTCTTTTTTGCCCCAATCAAAATAGCCTAGATAAACTGGAACATCTGCAGCTTTTGCAATTGTATGAAATCCTGCTTTCCATCTTTCGGTCTTTTTTCTTGTTCCTTCAGGAGCAATAGCTAAGTGGAGCACCTCTCTTTTTTTAAACTCCTCAATAATTTGAAGAGTAATAGATGCTCCCCTTTTTCTATCTACAGGTATGCCCCCCATACCCCTAACGATAGGTGCTAATGGTCCTTTAAAAAAACTCTTTTTAACCATTACGCTTGCTGTTCTGCCCATTGAACGGTAGTAGAGGTAAGAGATTATAAAATCCCAACCAGAAGTGTGTGGTGCTCCTAAAATAATACATTTAGGTTCTGGAACAGGTGGTTCCATCACCTTCCAACCAAGAATCCATAACAAGAACTTAGAAATATGTTTCATTATTTTGTTTTTCTAGTTGGGCAAATATAACCTTTTTTACCTTTAATTAAATAAAGAGAGACATGTTTGCCTCTTCGCTTCTCTCTAGATAGGTAGCTACTCCTGCAAAGTTCACTCCCTCCATAAGCTCTTCTTCTTTTATACCCATTACATCCATACTCATGGTGCAGGCAATAAATTCTACTCCGTTTGCTTGTGCTTGGTCTATTAGAGATTCAAGAGAGTCAATGTTTTTCTTTTTCATAATGCTTTTCATCATGGCGCTTCCCATGCCAAACATATTCATCTTTGACAACTTAAGAGCACTCGCATTCTTGGGGAGCATCATTCCAAACATAGTCCCAAGTAGATCTTTCTTTACCTTTACAGGTTCACGTCTTTTGATTACGTTTAAGCCCCAGAAAGTAAAGAAGATAGTAACTTTTTTCCCCATTGAGGCTGCTCCATTAGCTATAATAAACGAGGCTAGGGCTTTATCCATATCGTCGCTAAATACTACTATAGTTTTATTATCTCCTTTAATGATTCCACTACTTGCGTTAAACTGTAGAGGAGAAGATTCTTTTCCTTTCTCTAGTTTTGCTGTAATTATACCTTTTCGGCTCTCTACCGATATAAGTTTAGCGCCCATAATATTACACCAAGAGGCTACATCTTTGCCAAAGGCTTGGTCTGTAGCTCTTATTTCTAGCTGTTCGCCAGCTCTAATTTTATCGTAACTGCTTTTGAGTTGCATTATTGGTCCAGGGCATTGTAGCCCAGTTGCATCTACAGATAGAGCGGTCTCTTTATCTACATCTACCAAGAAATCTCCACTGCCTATTTGTCCAGCAAAGAACTCCCCAACTGTGCCAATTTCGTTAGCTATTGAGTAGGTTTTATAACCCCCAGATAGGTTGTAAATGTTTTCAAATCCATTTTGAACCAATATTCTGTATGCTACATATCCTCTAAGGCCAACAGCGCAATAGATAATTATTCTTTTATCTTTTGGAAGCTCAGATAGTCTCTCTCTAAGTGAGTCTAGGGGAATGTTAATAGAGCCAGGAATAGAACCTAATCTAAACTCATCTTCTGTACCTACATTAAGTAAGATATCCTTTTCTAGATTTGCATTAAACGCATCTCTCCAGTATACTATTTTTACTTTCTCTTTTAAAATATTGTCTGCTACAAAACCAGCCATATTTACAGGGTCTTTTGCAGATGAGAATGGTGGTGCATAGGCGTGCTCTATCTCCATAAGGTCGTAAATAGTTCCTCTTTTTTTTACAACCATGGCAAGCATCTCTATTCTTTTATCTACGCCGTCGAATCCTACTACTTGAGCTCCAAATAGTCTTCCATCTTTGGGAGAGAAGAGTATTTTTATTGATAATGGTAGTGCATTGGGGTAGTAGCCTGCATGTGAAGAGGAGTGAGTGAAGGAGGCAATATACTCTATTCCCTCTTTTTTAAGCCACTTACCGCTAGCTCCTGTAGAGGCTACAGTTAGGTCAAATACTTTAGCAATACCTGTTCCTATGCTTCCTTCGTATTTGTATTTGTTTCCATAAACAATATTGTCTGCTACAATCCTACCCTGTTTGTTTGCTGGGCCAGCAAGAGCTATAAGGGCTGGGGTGTCTAAAACGGAATGATTAACCTCTACAGCATCGCCTAATGCATAGATGTTTTCATTGGAGGTTTGCATAAACTCATTTGTTTTAATCCCTCCAGTTTTGCCAATCTCTAAACCTGCTTCACGAGCAAGTTTAGTCTCTGGACGCACACCTATACTCCAAATAACCATCTCTCCCTTAAGTGACTTGCCGCTTTTTAAGAAAACCTCAACTCCATTCTCGTATGAACCAAACTTTTCTACAGCATCGCTTAAGTGTAAATTCACCCCTTTAGTGCGAAGTTCAGATTGGACTATTGTTGCAGTAGAGTAGTCTAGGTGAGACATTACTTGATTTGCCATCTCTACTAGCTCTATTTTAATTCCAAGATCGTGCAGATTCTCTACCATTTCTAGGCCAATAAATCCTCCTCCTACAACAATTGCTCTCTCTACTTTTTTTACTGTTACAAATCGTTTAATTTTATCTGTATCGGGAACATTTCTAAGAGTAAAAATGTTTGGGTGCTCAATTCCTTCAATTTTAGGTTTGAGGGGTTCTGCACCAGGGGAAAGGATAATTTTATCGTAACTTTCTGTGTAGCCTGTTCCCTTTTCAATATTGTATATATGGGCTGTTTTAGTAGCTGGGTCTATCTTTTCTACTTGAGATTTAGGACGCACGTCTATATTAAAACGATTGCGAAATCCTTCTACTGTTTGTACAAAAAGATTATCTCGTTCCTTTATGGTACCTCCTATATAGTAGGGTAATCCACAATTAGCATAGGATACATACTCTCCTCTTTCAAAAAGAATTATTTGGGCACTTTCGTCGTTTCTTCTAAGTCTTGCGGCTACAGATGCTCCTCCAGCAACTCCACCGATTATTAAATACTTCATAAAAATAGATTAATTAATTGCCGTTGGCAAATAGTAACATAGTAAACTATTGGCAAAGGAAATTAAAATTTTATGAATATCAAAATATTTTCCAATGGAAATTTGTTTTATGTGAAATTATATTTAATTTTGCACTCAAATTAACCAATGAATACTAAATAAGATGAATATAATTAAAACTACACTCACTCTTTTATTAATAGTTTTCTCTCTCAGTTCATGTGGAGCCAAGAGTAAAGATGTAAAAGAGGGTAATGGTGTTAAAACTTATGCAATCTCTCTTACGAAAGAGGAGTTTATAAAAAAAGTTGTAGACTATAAAGCAAATCCAGAAGAGTGGCTCTTTATTGCAGATAAACCTGTAATCATTGATTTTTGGGCAGAGTGGTGTATCTACTGCCGTAGATTGGCTCCTGTTTTAGAGGAGCTTGCTCAAGAGTATGAAGGTGAGATATATGTATATAAGGTAAACACAGAAGAAGAGCGTGAAGTTGCAGCTGCTTTTGGAATCCGTTCACTACCCACCCTGCTTTTTATTTCATTAAAAGAAGATCCTCAGGTAATTCAAGGAGCAATCCCCAAAAAGGATCTTAAGAAAATTATTGATGAGCTGTTATTAAAAAAGATTAAAAAATGAAAAAGTTGTGTGCAATAAGAGATATTTGTCGTGCTCTTGGAGTGTTTGAAAGTGATTTTTTAAAAGAACATGATATCTCTTTAAATGAGGGAATGATTTTGTGTTCACTAAAAGAGAGTAGGCTCTCTTCGGGTGAAATAGCTAAGCAAATTAATCTTACTTGTTCCAATACCTCTAAGCTTATAAGGACTATAGAAGAGCGTGGATATATAGAGAGAGTATTGGGAGAAGAGGATAGAAGACAGATGTACTTCTCTCTAACCTCTTCTGGTTTAGAAAAAGTTAAAAAAATTGAAGATGATTCAACTCCTTTAACAGGACCTCTAAAAAAACTGGTTAAATAGTTTATCTTAGTGAAAAGGGGTTAGACCCACTCTTCACTAAGTATTTCGCCTTTTACAGAGATTGCAATGGCCTTTATGGGAATGTTCCTATGGGCCTTTTCTTTTGCAATATTAGCCATCTTTATTAGACCTCCACAACAAGGAACCTCCATCATAAGAACGGTTAGAGTATTTATTTTGGAATGATCTATCATTGCAGTTAGTTTCTCTATATAGCTTTCTGTATTTGAGTCTAGCTTTGGGCAGGCAATTGCAAGTACTTTGTTTTTAAGAAATTCTGTATGAAAAGAGCCATGGCTGAATGCAGAGCAGTCTGAGGCTAGTAAAACATCGGCATTTTTGAAAAATGGTGCTTGTGGGTTTAATAAGTGTAATTGAACTGGCCATTGTTGAAGTTCAGATGCTATGTTTGGAGCCTGTTCGTTGTGATTAACTGGGTTGTTGGCAGATGTAAATTTCAACTTAGCTTTTTCTGCTTTAAAATCTCTTTCAGTTGAGCCTGGGCAGCTACAAGGTGCTTCTAATGGCTTTCTATTTTCTGATTGTTGTTGCTTGGGTTTTCTTACAGCTATTTTAGTTAAGTCTAAATCAATTCCGTTTTTAGCGCACCAATCTATTCCCTCGTTAAACCACTCTAGTTGGTTGTGATCTCTTAAATGTTTGAGGTGTGCAAGAATAACTGCTTCTCCTTTTGTGTGGATTCTCTCCATAACTGCAGTTTCACTATAAGGTTCAGTCTCTTTTTCAATTAGCTCTATTGCTCCCACAGGGCACTCTCCAATACATGCACCTAAACCGTCGCAATAGAGATCGCTTATCATTACTGCTTTTCCATTTATGAGTTGTAAGGCTCCTTCGTGGCACCCCTCTACGCAAATGCCACATCCATTGCATAGCTCTTCGTCAATTTTTATTACTGTTCTTTTCATTTTACAGATACTTTAAAGGATTCTAAGATTAATATTTGATTTGTTTTGCAAAAATAGGGCGATAGTTTTCTAATTCATGTAACAATTGATACACTTTATTGTGTTGATTATATCTTGGTGCTACTCAACTATTAATATTCGGTATAAATTTTGTATGTTATATTAATTTAGATTAAAAAGTTTAATAATGAAGTTTGTTTTACCTAGTATTGTAACTCTAATAATATTCTCTTGCTCTACAATTTATTTAGCTCTTGAGCCTGTAGAGGAGTTTGATATAGAAAGATATATGGGTAAATGGTATGAGATATATAGGTTGCCTAATAAGTTTGAAGAGGGGCTAGAAGATATAACTGCTAATTATGAGCTTAAAGAAGATGGTAATATAATAGTTACTAACGAGGGCCGTTTGGTAGAAGATAATAGTAGGTTAAAGCAGGCAAAAGGTAAAGCGTGGATTCCCAATAGTAGTGAGCCATCAAAATTAAAGGTTAGTTTTTTCTGGCCATTCTCTGGTGACTATTGGGTTCTTAAGATAGATCCTGAATATAGTTATGCATTAGTTGGAGACCCTTCGGGGAAATATCTTTGGATCCTTTCTCGAGAAAGGAGATTAGACCCAAAGATAGTGGCCGATCTTAAAATGTATGCCTCTTCACTAGGATTCCCTGTTGAAAACATGATTAGTAGCCAGATCTATTAATTGGTTGTCTGCTATTTCTGGGACCGTAACTTTGAGTTCTGGAGTTCTAGCCATCTCTCTTTTAATTGCAAAAATTGCCCCTTTATTTCTAGCCCAAGCTCTACGTGTTATTCCATTATTCACATCCCAGTGGAGCATGCTTTTTATACGTTTTTCTGCTTCTAGGGAGCCATCTATAACCATTCCGAATCCGCCGTTAATTACCTCTCCCCAGCCTACGCCACCTCCGTTGTGAATAGAGACCCATGTTGCTCCTCTAAATGAATCGCCAATTACATTTTGAATTGCCATGTCTGCAGTAAACTGAGAACCGTCATAGATGTTGGATGTCTCTCTATAAGGTGAGTCTGTCCCCGACACATCGTGGTGGTCTCTGCCTAAAACAATAGGTGCCTCTATTACTCCCTCTTTTATTGCTCTATTCATAGCTAAGGCTATTTTTATTCTCCCCTCGGCATCGGCATAAAGTATACGAGCTTGAGAGCCTACTACTAAACGGTTTTTTTCTGCCTCTTTTATCCAGTGAATATTATCTGACATTTGCATTTGTATCTCTTTGGGAGACTCTTTCATAATCTCTTCTAGAACTTCTGCAGCAATACGGTCTGTCTCTTGTAAATCTTTTGGATTAGAAGAGGTGCATACCCAACGGAATGGGCCAAAGCCATAATCAAAGAAAAGTGGCCCCATAATATCTTGAACATATGATGGGTAGCAGAATGTACCGTTGTCTTTAACAATTTTAGCTCCAGCTCTTGAGGCCTCTAGTAAGAATGCATTACCATAATCGAAAAAGTACATTCCTCTTTTAGCTAAGGTGTTTATTGCTCTAGCTTGCCTACGAAGAGATTCTTGAACAGCTTCTTTAAATTTATGGGGCTCTTGTGCCATCATTCTGTTAGATTCATCAAGAGTTATCCCAGCAGGGTAGTAGCCACCAGCCCATGGGTTGTGTAGTGAGGTTTGGTCGCTTCCTAAATCTATGTTTAGCTCAGTTTCAATAAATTTCTCCCATAGATCTACAATGTTTCCTTGGTATGCAATAGAGACTGCTTCTTTATTTTCTGTAGCTGTTTTAACTCTCTCTACTAATAAGTCTAGGTCTGTGAATACTTCGTCTACCCATCCTTGGGAGTGACGAGTTTTAACTGCTTTAGGGTTAATCTCGGCAATTACACCTACTGCTCCTGCAATAACAGCAGCTTTGGCTTGAGCACCAGACATCCCTCCTAAACCAGAGCTAACAAAAATCTTTCCTGCCGCATTTTTTTGCCCCTCTTCTCCTTTCATTCTAGCTGCATTTAATATTGTAATTGTTGTTCCGTGGACAATTCCCTGTGGCCCTATATACATAAAGGAGCCAGCGGTCATTTGTCCATATTGGGAAACCCCTAATGCATTAAATTTCTCCCAGTGATCTTTGGAGCTATAGTTTGGAATTACCATTCCGTTTGAAACTATAACTCTTGGAGCATCTTTATGGGAAGGGAATAGACCTGCTGGGTGTCCTGAGTTTAGGATTAATGTTTGCTGGTCTGTCATCTCTGCTAAGTATTTCATTGAAATAAGGTACTGTGCCCAATTTTGAAAAACTGCTCCATTGCCTCCATATGTGATTAATTCATGGGGATGTTGAGCTACTGCGTAGTCTAGATTGTTGCTAAGCATGAGCATAATTGCTGCAGCTTGTATAGATTTATGCGGAAATTCATCTATAGAACGTGCTGTAATTTTATATTTTGGTCTAAAGCGATACATATAGATACGCCCATACTCTTTTAACTCTTGTGCAAATTCTGATGCTAATTCTGTGTGGAACTCTTTAGGAAAATAACGGAGTGCATTTTTTATAGCAAGTTTTTTTTCTTGCAAGCTTAATATATCTTTTCTTTTTGGTGCATGGTTAATTTCTCTATTCCAAATTGCTTGATTTGGAAGTTTAGTAGGAATTCCTTCTAGAATCTGTTTTTGAAAATTGGTAAGATGCATAACAGTATTGATTTTTGGTTACTACAAATTTAAGAAAAATTGGCTAATTTATTGGTGGTTATAAAAAATATACCTAATTTTGCATCCCTAATAAGAGGAGGTGTGTAGAATATGATAATAGTACCAGTGAAAGAAGGTGAAAATATTGAAAGAGCACTTAAAAAATTTAAGCGCAAGTTTGAAAAAACCGGTACAATCCGCGAGATGAGAAAGAGAAAAGCATTTGTTAAGAAATCTGTTAAGAGGAGAGAAGAGGTTAAGAAAGCGGCTTATATCCAAGCTCTACGGTTAGAAGAAGAGTAATTGCTGTTATACAACTTACGTTGTGTAAAAAGTATAAAAAAGGCTACCTATATTTTAGGTGGCCTTTTTCTATACTCTATTCTCTAACCTTCCAGAGTAAAGCATTTTTATATTGGGTAGGGGTGATTCCCTCTTTTTTCTTAAAACATCTTACAAAGTTTCTTGTAGTGGAAAACCCAGATGCTATTGCATAATCTTCTGCTGTCATACCTGAGCTATCTATCCCAGTGTCACATTTACTAATCTTCTCTTTGATAATTTTTTTGGAGTATTCAACACGATTACTGTTTAGATATTCACAGAAAGATTGTTTTTTCACTGTTTTAATAGATGTAGATAAGTAGGTTCTATTTGTTCCTACCTCCTTCGCTAAATCTGTGAGAGATAGGTTATTGTTTAGAAAAAGTTTTTTCTCTAACATTATTTGGTCACTTTTTTTTATAATTGAAGAGTATTGCTTAGAGGGTAAAGATGATGCTTCCTTTTCCTTTTGAAAATAGCTCCTATAACCTAATAATGCCCAAAATGCTTTAACGGAATAATTTTTAGTTTTTCTCTGTTTGATTTTCATTTTGCTCCTTTATCTTCACCTCTTTACACCACTCTGCAGGTGATTTTCCAACATTTAGGCGAAAGGCCATGGTAAATGTGGCCATTGATCCAAAACCCGAGTCATAACATAATTGCTGTATACTCATAGTGTTGTCTTTGTAGAAAAGGTCTTTTGCAAGATTAATTCTGTAAAAATTAACAAACTGGCTGAAGTTATTATTGAAATGATCATTTATAAGTCTAGAGAGGTATGTTTTATTTGAGTATAGATAAAGAGCTACCTCATTAATTTTAAGCTTAGGGTTTAAATATGGTTGTTCTGTTTCAAAATATGTTAGTAATCTATTTTTAAGATCATCATCTTTTTTCTTATTAAAAAAGTCATTTTTATATATAGAGAGAGGCGATATGAGTTGGTTTCTTTCTAAAGCCATATTATTCTCATCTCTTGAGTAATATATAACTTTTAAGAGTAAAACTATATTTACAAAGCCTAGTGTTAGTATCATAGCTTCTCTTTTATAAATCTCTAATTCTACAAATTGAGAAAATGTAAGAAGTAGTGCCATTGTAGATGATATTCCAAAAAGGAAAAGGTCTATTTTAAGAGAAAATGCATGTTCGTTGGAGCTGTTAAAGATATCTTTGTAGGCATGTCTAAGAATATAGCATTGATAAACAATTAAGGTAACTGTAAATAGTTGTAAAAAATATTGTAGGGGTGCTAATTTACTTACTCCAATAAAGAGTAACGCTGTAATAGTTGTAATGTTAAAAAGAAAAAGTAGAGAAGTAATTGTAACTGCATCTTTAAGTTTAGAGAAGAGGCAGTTGCAACGTTGTAGTGTATATATCTGTATTGGCAAATAGAGTTGTAAGATTGTACCAGCGCTTATAAAGTTAAGACTTTTTGTAAATGTTAAAAGGTTGTGTTCAAAAATGTACCGTTTTATGAGGCAGAGAAGGCATATATAAGAGGTTGAAACAATAAGAGATGTTAGAAGTAGCCTATTTTCGTCATTTATATTTTGATTATACTTTAAATAAAAGAGCAGGTATAATATAAAAATTACAATGCTAATTGAAATGAGGGATCTAAACCCTAAAAAGATCTCTTTAAAGATTTGAAGTTGTTCCATGTTGTTTAGTATTATGTTGGTATGCCAAAATTATAAATAATATTAAAGTAGGTCAATATTAAAATAACTCAACAGCAGAGATTTACTCTTTATTAGTGTAAATTTCCTTTTTTTAGATAAAAAAAGCTACCTTCTAAATGAAAGTAGCTCTTATTTGGTGAGCATTAGCTCTTTTAAAGCTGTTGTAAGTTAAAAAATATTTTGATTTTCTCTTTTTAATAGAAATTTATATTATTTTATTTTTTTATAGGGTTAAATCCTTGGCCATAAACACCAGTTACATTACTCACGCTTATAAAAGCATTTTTATCAATCTCTTTGACAGTTTTAAAAACAAAACTTGTTTCAGACTTTCTTACCATAACCATAAGTACTTTTCCCTCCTGTTTTGTGTACCATCCCATAGAATTTATTACTGTTACTCCTCTTCCAATAGAGGTGATTCTATCTGCAATGGCTTGGTGGTTTTGAGAGAAAATAAACATCTGAACAGATTGTTGCGCACCATTTATAACCAAATCTATTGTATATGCTGTTATGCCAATAAGTATATATCCATATATAATAATAGCAACTCTTTGCCCAGCACCTGCTTCGGAAGGAATCATCAAAGAGCTAGCTATTATAATAACGTCTATAATTAAGATAATACGCCCGGGTGAGATATTGCGGTATTTATTAATCATAAGGGCTATTATATCTGTCCCTCCAGTGCTCCCTCCTTGAGTAAAGTTAATTGCAATACCTGCTCCTGCAAGTGCTCCTCCAATAATTGCAGAGAGCAATTTCCCGTTATCTATGGCTATAGTTTGGATAAGATCTGGTGGTATTACATCTGGCAATATTCTCAAAAATAGCGAGCCTGCTATAATTGCAAAAACTGTTTTCATCCCGAACCCTCTTCCTAATACCTTTAGAGCAATTGCAAGAAGCAATCCATTGAGAAGGAAAAATGAGTAGCTCACAGGAAAGCCTGTTATGTAGTAGATAATTGCAGATATGCCTGTTACTCCCCCACCTACTAATTCGTTAGGGATAATAAAGAATACCCAACCGAGGGTATAGATGAGCATTCCAAATGAAATAATGAGATACTCTTTTATCTCTCTGAAGACTCTTTTGCCTTTTTTTTCCATGATATCTTACCTGCTTTAATTTGATCAAATCCTTGCCCATATACACTTGTAACAGGGGTAACTGTCATAAAAGCGTTTCTGTCTGTACTCTTTATTATTTCTGTAATTTGAGGAAGTTGTGATTTTCTTAATACAATAACTAAAACTTTACTCTCTTTCTTGGAGTACCAGCCCATAGAGGAGAGAGCTGTTACACCTCTCTGAATCTCTTTGTTTACTCTCTCTGCAATCTCTGGGAATTTAGATGAGAACACCATAACTTGCATGCTTTGCTTATTCCCTGTAAGTATCATATCAATTACGTATGAGAACGATACCATTTGTATATAGCCATAGATAACGTCTGAAAGTTCTTTGCCTGGGATAAAATAGACTGAGCCTACTATAACTAAATCGCAGTAAAGAAAAACCCTCCCCGGAGAGGTCTCTCTATATTTTGCAATAATTAATGCAATAATATCTGTCCCTCCTGTGCTACCCCCTTGCATGAATATCATTCCAATACCAATTCCACTCATAGTACCCCCAATAAGGGCATTTATAAGTTTATCTTCTATATCTGATATCCAGGGTATTAGTGGCAAGAACTCAAATAGTAAAGCTGCTACTATTATACAATAAATAGTTTTAGCACCAAATGCTTTCCCTAGGGCTAAAAATCCTATGATGAGTAATATCCCATTAATTATAAAATAGGAGTAAGCTACTTTAAAACCAGTAGCGTAGTTTATTACAGATGCAAGACCACTTACTCCGCCTCCAGCTATCTCTAGTGGGATAAGAAATTTAGTCCAACTAAAAACGAATATAAAAAGCCCTATTGTCATAATGACATAGCTCTTTACCGTTTTTAAAGCATTATTATTCATTACATATATGGTATAAATATTTCTCCTTTGGAGTAGGTAACTGCATTACCTTTTAGTATTACCCTACCTTCTTCTAATATACAGTGCATAGACCCTCCTCTTTTACTAAGCTGTTTTGCATAAAGAGTGTTTTTACCAGTTTTTGCAGCCCAAAAAGGAGCTAGGGTACAGTGAGCCGACCCAGTAACAGGATCTTCAAAAATTGTAGATTGGGGAGTAAAAAATCTTGAGACAAAATCGCAATCTTTACCAGGGGCAGTTATTATAACTCCACCTGGGTCTAGGTTTATCTCGTCAATAATTGAGCGATCTATATCTATGTTTTCAATCTCTTCTTGCTTCCTATAGAGTAGCATGTAGTCTCTCGCTTTGTATACTTCATATGGTTTGATACTTAAGCTATCATACACCTCTATAGGGAGAGTGGCTTTTTCGGCTTCTCTTTGAGGAAAATCCATAAGGTATGACTCCTCTTTGCGTTCTACTTTTAGATTGCCAGAAACTGTTTTGAAAATAATCTCGTCTTCTGAATAATCAAATTCGGTAAATAGTATATGAGCTGCAGCTAATGTAGCATGGCCACATAGATCCATCTCTATATCTGGAGTGAACCAGCGTAAGATATAGTAACCTTGCTCGGGAAGTAGGAATGCAGTTTCAGAGACTGCATTTTCTTTAGCAATCTGCAAGAGGGTATCATTGGCAAGTTTCTCTTCAAGCATAACTACTACTGCAGGATTCCCTCCAAAAACCTTTTTACTAAAGGCATCTACTTGAAAAGATTTGAGTTTTATTAGCATACTATATTTATAATTTTCTTGGGTACAACAATTACCTTTTTTATTGAAGCTCCATTAAGATACCTAAGGGTGTTTTCATTTTCCCTAATAACACTTTCTATCTCTCCTTTAGAAAGGCTATTAGAAAGGGTAAGCTTATATCTTAATTTACCATTGAATGAGACAGGATATTCAAAAGAGTCTTCTATGGTATATTCATGAATGTATTTAGGGAAAAAAGCTTTGGAAACAGAGGTATTATGTCCAAGGTTATTCCATAGCTCCTCTGCTATATGAGGTGCAAAAGGAGATAGTAAAATAACCATTGGCTCCAGTATTTCACGCTTATTGCAAGAAGTTTCATAAAGTTCATTGAGGGCTATCATAAAGGCACTTACACTTGTGTTAAAAGAGAAGTTTTCAATATCTGTCTCTACTTTCTTTATTAATTTATGGAGAGTTTTAAGTTCATTTGCTGTAGCTTTTTCTTCTGAGACTGAAAATTCACTCTCTTTATAAAAGAGTTTCCAAAATCTTTTTAGAAAGCGATGGACTCCATCTATACCATTAGTATCCCATGGTTTAGACTGTTCTAGTGGGCCTAAGAACATCTCATACATTCGTAAAGTATCTGCACCGTAAGATTTACAGATAAGATCTGGGTTTACTACGTTAAACATAGATTTGCTCATTTTTTCTACTGCCCACCCGCATATATATTCTCCGTTTTCTAGGATAAACTCGGCAGAAGAGTATTCTGGCATCCACTTTTTAAATGATTCTATGTTGAGCTTGTCGTTATGAACAATATTTACATCTACGTGAATCTCTGTGGTATGGTAGTTGTTTTTTAGCCCATAAGAGACAAATTTATTGGTCCCTTTTACTCTATATACAAAATTAGAGCGGCCTTGAATCATTCCTTGGTTAATAAGCTTTTTAAACGGCTCCTTTTCGCACACATAGCCAAGGTCGTAAAGAAATTTATTCCAAAAACGAGAGTAAATTAAGTGCCCTGTAGCGTGTTCAGTCCCTCCAATATAGAGGTCTACATTACGCCAGTAACTGTTTGCCTCTTTAGATACTAAAGCATTGGGGTTATTGGGGTCCATATATCTAAGATAGTATGCACTACTTCCTGCAAACCCAGGCATTGTGCTGGTTTCTAGTGGGTAGCCATTGTGAGTCCATTTTTTTGCTCTTGCCAATGGAGGTTCTCCACTCTCTGTGGGGAGGTATTTATCTACTTCTGGAAGTTCAATAGGTAGCTCTTTGGACTCTACTGGTGTGGCAATTCCCTCTTTGTAGTAAATTGGAAAAGGTTCT
Organism: Bacteroidales bacterium; assembly: GCA_028708215.1. Taxonomy (GTDB): domain Bacteria; phylum Bacteroidota; class Bacteroidia; order Bacteroidales; family UBA932; genus Bact-08. The sequence continues at coordinate 2,108 of JAQVZL010000017.1, read as the reverse complement.
CCCCAATATCTTTGGCGTGAAAATATTGCATCTCTTAATCTAAAATTGACTCTTCTTTTTCCCAGTTCTCTCTTCTCTACTTGGTCTATTGCAGCAGGTATTGCTTGCTCTACAGATAGTCCATTCAAGAAGCCTGAATTGCACATAATTCCCTCTTTGGCATCGAAACTCTCTTGAGAGATATCGCACCCCTCTATAAGAGGAATAATAGGGAGATTAAAATGTTTTGCAAAAAGATAATCTCTGCTGTCATGAGCAGGAACAGCCATAATTGCTCCAGTTCCATACCCAGCTAAAACATATTCGGCTATCCATACAGGCATCTTCTCTTGGGTAAATGGGTTTACTGCATAGCTTCCACTGAATACACCACTTACTTTGCGAGTCTCCATCATTCTCTCTCTTTCTGTCTTGCGTTTAGCATTTTGGATATATTCTTGAACTGCCTCTTGCTGTTCAGATGTAGTTAACTTTTCTACCCATTCACTTTCAGGAGCAAGTACCATAAAAGTTGCTCCGAAAATAGTATCGGCACGAGTAGTAAAAATATCTAGATTGAACTCCTCTTTTCCGTTTGAAACTTTAAAGAGCATCTGAGCACCTTGAGAACGCCCTATCCAGTTGCGTTGCATCTCTTTAAGAGAGTCGCTCCACTCTAACTCATCTAAATCGTCTAATAATCTTTGGGCGTAGGCCGAGACTCTTAGCTGCCATTGATTCATTTTTCTCTGCTCTACAGGGTGCCCCCCTCTAATAGAGAGCCCCTCTTTAACCTCGTCATTTGCTAAGACTGTACCTAAAGCAGCACACCAGTTTACCGAGGTCTCTCCAAGATAGGCTATTCTATACTCCATTAAAGAGTTGGCCTGCTGCTTTTTAGACATAGAGTTCCACTCTTGAGCACTAAATATCTCTACTGTACCACATGCTGCATTAACATTTGTGTTTCCCTCTTTTTCAAATATCTTTACCAGAGAATCTATACTCTCTGCTTTTTGAGTTTCATTGTTATACCAGTGTGAGAACATTTTTAAAAAAGCCCACTGTGTCCATTTATAGTATTCAGGATCACAGGTTCTTACCTCTCTACTCCAATCATAAGAGAACCCTATACTATCTAGCTGTTCTCTATAGCGTTCAATGTTTTTATTTGTAGTAGCTGCAGGGTGTGTTCCTGTTTGTATAGCGTACTGCTCTGCAGGGAGCCCAAAAGCATCGTAACCCATTGGATGCAATACATTGAAGCCTTTTAATGTTTTATATCTACTATATATATCACTTGCAATATAACCTAGTGGGTGCCCTACATGCAATCCTGCGCCAGAAGGGTAGGGGAACATATCTAGAACATAGTACTTTGGTTTCGAGTTATCGGTTTCAACTTTAAATGTTTGATTTTTAGCCCAGTAAGACTGCCATTTTTTTTCAATCTCAAGAAAATTATACTCCATTTTACTACTTTTTATAATGGATACAAAAATAGTAAAAATTGCTGTGTGTGACTAATTAGCTAAAATTTTAAATTATTGGAGATAATAAAAAAATATTATTATCTATGCATAACATTATAATAATCTCTTTGGCAATATTAGATAACATTAGAACTATTTGTTGTTAAACGTTGTTAAGTAGAAAATTAAACTAGTAATAATTAATTGACCTAAATTATGAATCTAGAATTTTTATTAGATTACAACCCAGTGTTGCTTGCTTTAGGAGCAACTACTTTCACATGGCTTTTAACTGCAGCTGGTTCTGCTATGGTTTTTTTCTTCAAAACTATTAATAAAAATGTGCTAAACATTATGTTGGGTTTTGCAGCAGGTGTTATGATTGCGGCCAGCTTTTGGTCTCTCCTTCAGCCAGCTATTGATATGGCAGAAGAGAGTGGTAAACCCTCTTGGATGCCTGCAGTTATTGGTTTTTTAGCAGGAGGAGTTTTTCTTTTTGCTGTAGATAAAGTTTTACCCCACCTACATATGGGGCTCTCTGTAGATAAGGCCGAGGGGATTAAGACCCAGTGGCAAAGAAGTGTATTGCTTATACTCTCAATAACATTACATAATATTCCCGAGGGTTTAGCAGTTGGAGTAGCTTTTGGAGTACTA
>JAQVZL010000016.1 GCA_028708215.1 Bacteroidales bacterium | reverse complement strand
TAATCTTTCCCTCTAAAGAGTACCCCGCAATATGCATTGTGGCTATATCTGTCACATTAAGAAACTCTTTATCTATATTCGGCTCATTTTTCCATACGTCTACAATTAGACCTCCTAACTTATCTTGGGACTCAATAACTGCTGCTTCGTCTACAACTTCTCCTCTTGAACTATTAATTAGAATAGCCCCATTTTTCATCTTACCTATAAAGTCATAAGAGCAAATATTTCTAGTTTCAGAGTTTAGAGGAACATGTAAAGTTATTACATGAGAGTTTTCTAGAACATAGTCTAAACTGTAATAAGGGACAGTGTTGGTAATTCTGCTTTTTGGAGGGTCACATCTAAGAACAGACAATCCAAGCTTCTCTAAAAGAAGAGCTAGCCTCTCCCCCACGTTTCCAGCACCTATTATGCCAATGGTTTTATTGTTTAAAATTAAACCTCTCTTTTGTACAAGAGCAAAAAGAGTAGTCACAACATATTGAACCACACCATTAGCATTGCACCCTGCAGCATTAAAAACAGCAATTCCCTCTCTGGTGCAATACTCTAAATCTATATGATCACACCCAATAGTTGCAGAAAAAATAGCCTTTACAGCAGTTCCTTGTAAAAGCTCTTTGTTACATTTAGTTCTAGTGCGTATTATCAATGCTTGGGCATTAGAGATAACATTAGAGTTGAATGCATCACCTTTCAAATATGAGACAATAGAGTAAGGCTCTAAAACTCCTTTTATAAAGGGAATATCGCAATCTACAACTACCTTTAATTTTTTCATCTAATTATAGTTCTACTTTAAAATAAAAGTCTTTACAACCTCGGCACCTAGTATTTCATTCACTCTTTGGGTAATAACAATTCTGTTCATAAAGAGCTGAGTTTTTGCCGAGGAAGAAGAGATTCTACAAATAAGACGGCCATTTTTAAAGTATTTATCAAGAGTATACTCTTTAAACTTCTCACCAACAACACTGTCCCACGCCTCAAACACATCCATTCGTAAAACTCCCTGGTCTAAACCAGTCTCTTTTAAATACTCTTTAAAAACTTCGCCAATCAATACTGTTTTTTGCCTTCTCATAACTCTATTTAATTGTACCGGAGTCTATCTCAAATAAAGATGAACTACCATTAATTTTAGCTAATATCTCCTTAACTCTAACTTTATTGCTATCTGTTATAAATATCTGTCCAAAAAGATTAGAAGATACCATATTTAGTAAAGATTGTACTCTATTCATATCTAATTTATCAAAAACATCATCTAAAAGTAATAGAGGCACTCTTTTGTGCATCTGCTTCATTATCTCAAACTGGGCAAGTTTCAAAGAGATTAAAAATGTCTTCTGCTGCCCTTGGGAACCACATATACGAAAGAGATGTCCATTCATATTAAAGACTAGATCGTCTCTATGAATCCCTACTGATGTATGCTTTAAGATACAATCTTTTTGGATATTTGCCTTTAATAACTCCTCTAAATTACCTTGTTTAAGATGAGATCTATACTCCATCTCAATACTCTCTTTCTGGCCTGAGAGTTCATTATAGTATTTATTTACTATAGGAAATAACTTCCCAACAAACTCTGCTCTCTTTTCAAAAATATAGGTAGCATTCCAAGAGAGCCTCTCAGAAAAAGTATCTAAAAGGTCTCTACTGAAATTGTCTGACTTAAGTAATCTATTTCTCTGCGCCAATAGTTGATTGTAGTTTTGAACTCGTCTTAGATATTCATTATCTAACTGAGATAATATTGAATTCATAAACTTACGCCTCTCCTCTCCAGATTCATTAATAAGACAATTATCATATGGAGAGACCATAACAATAGGAATAACGCCAATATGATCTGAAAGCCTTGAGTATTTTTTAAGATTACGCTTAAAATGCTTAGGACCTGCCTTTTCTAAAGAAAAAGTGATAAGATCTGTTGTTTCATCTTCTCTAATGTACTCCCCAGCAACACTGCAAAGGTCAATATTATAACCTATAATATTCAAATCTAAACCAGAGAAATAGCTTTTAGTCATAGAGAGGAAGTAGATGGAATCTAATAGGTTGGTTTTTCCTGCTCCATTCATTCCAGTTATACAATTTAACTTAGGAGAAAAGCTAATTTCTGTGGCCGAAATATTTTTAAAGCCCGAAATAGTTATTTTATTTAAATACATTTGCGAATAAATTGATATACAAAGTTACTACTTTTATCTATTTAAAATTTGAGATTAGATAAAAAATTGTAATTTTGCATCCTGCTAATATATCTTAATAAATGTCAAAAAAAATTAAACATCAAGATCCGGAAGAGAGCGTAGAGAACGCTTTGAATGTTACTGAACAATTCATTGAGAACCACAAGAACAAACTTGTCTATTCCGTAATTGCAATTCTTTTAATTACTACAATTGGTTTTGCATATCACCACTATTATCGCAAACCTCTAAAAGAGGAAGCTCTAGGGCAAACTTTTATTGCCGAACAATATTTCAGTGCAGATTCTTTTGCGGTTGCACTTAATGGAGACGGAAACTCATTAGGGTTTAAGCAAGTAATAGATGAGTATGGCTCTGCAGCTCCAAAATCTGTCTTTATGTATGCTGGAGTTTGTGAATTGCACTTAGGTAACTTCAACGAGGCCATCTCCTATTTGAAAAAGTACAAATCTAAAGACCCAGTTATGCAAGCAAGAGCAATTGCCAATATTGGTGATGCCTACGCAGGTCTAATGAATAATACCGAAGCTCTTAACTACTATCTTAAAGCGGCATCTTATTCAGACAATGTACTAGCAGCAGCATATATGCTTAAAGCAGGAATTATGCAAGAAGAGCTTGGCAATAATAGCGCTGCAATAAAACTATACGAAGAGATAAAAGTTAAATACCCTCAAAGCCAAGAAGGTATTGAGGCCGATAAATTTATAGCACGAATTAGTGTTAAATAAGGCTCCATTTATCTTCACTCTTTTTGAGGTTAATCTATAATAAGAATGGGAAGAGCATTTGAATTCAGAAAAGAGAGAAAAATGAAAAGGTGGGGAAATATGTCTCGCACCTTTACTAGATTAGGGAAAGAGATTACTATTGCTGCAAAAGCAGGAGGTCCAGACCCAAACAACAACCCCAAACTAAGAGTTTTAATCTCTACTGCACGTTCAGAGAACATGCCCAAAGATAATATAGAGAGAGCAATAAATAGAGCTGTAGAGAAAGAACACTCAGATTACAAAGAAGTTGTATATGAGGGTTACGGTGGGCACGGAATAGCTTTTCTTATAGAGACCGCAACAGATAACCCAACTAGAACAGTTGCCAATATAAGAAGTATCTTTAATAGAGCTCCGGGTGGTTCCCTAGGAGTCTCTGGCAGTGTAGAATTTATGTTCGATCGTAAATCTGTTTTCAAAATCAAAAGTGAAGAGCCTTTAGATCTTGAGGAGTTAGAGTTAGAACTAATAGATTATGGAGCCGAAGAAGTTTTCAAAGAAGACGAAGAAGCTGGTGAAGGAGAAGCAATTGTTATTTACGGTAGTTTTGAATCTTATGGTAACATTCAAAAGTTTATAGAAGAAAAAGGTTATACGCTTATTAGTGGAGGTTTTGAGAGAATTCCAAATGTAGAGTTAAAGAAGCTAAACGAAAAGGATAAAGCCGATATAGACAAAGTAATTGAACGCCTCGAAAATGACGATGATGTTCAAAATGTTTATCACACAATGGCAAATTAAATTTATATTAAAAAGTGATTGATGTTTCAATCGCTTTTTTTTGGCATAAGCTTATAATTACATACCTTTGTAAGATACTTATTAAAAATTTATAATCAATATTTTATAATATTATGAAACTATCGCATATTGAGCACATCGGTATCGCTGTTAAGTCTTTAGAGAGTGCTATTCCCTTCTACGAAGAGAAACTGGGTCTTAAATGTTATTCAGTAGAAGAAGTTGCAGAACAAAAAGTGAAAACTGCATTTTTCAAAGTTGGTGAAACTAAAATAGAACTTCTGGAGAGTACAGACCCCGAAGGTCCAATTGGTAAATTCATTGAGAAAAAAGGCGAAGGTGTTCACCATATTGCTTTTGCTACAGATAACCTACAAGAAAATCTAGATGAGTTATCTGAAAAAGGTGTTAGATTAATAGATAAAACGCCACGTAAAGGAGCAGAAGGCCTAAACATAGCATTTATTCATCCTAAATCTACAATGGGTGTTTTAACAGAACTATGTGAAGATCCTAATAAAACCGCAAATAATTAATTTTTAATCTAAAATATACAATGAGCCAACAACTAGAACAAGTTAAAGCGCTAATTCAGCTTCGCGATAAAGCGCGTTTGGGAGGTGGTCAAAAAAGAATCGACTCACAGCACGGCAAGGGAAAATATACTGCTCGTGAAAGGATTACAATGCTCCTAGACGAGGGTAGCTTTGAAGAGTATGACATGTTTGTAACACACAGATGCACCAACTTTGGAATGGAGAAAAACTCTTTCCTTGGCGATGGTGTTGTTACTGGATTTGGAACAATTGAAGGAAGACTTGTGTATGTATTTGCACAGGACTTTACAGTATTCGGAGGCTCCCTATCTGAAAGCTTTGCCATGAAAATTTGCAAAGTTATGGACCAGGGCATGAAAATGGGTGCCCCTGTAATTGGAATAAATGACTCAGGTGGTGCACGTATTCAAGAAGGTGTAAATGCACTTGCAGGATATGCAGAGATTTTCCAAAGAAACATCTTAGCTTCAGGAGTAATCCCTCAAATATCTGCAATATTTGGCCCTTGTGCTGGAGGAGCTGTTTACTCGCCTGCTCTAACAGACTTTAACATTATGACAAAAGGTACTAGCTATATGTTCCTTACTGGTCCTAAAGTTGTTAAAACAGTTACTGGAGAAGATGTTACACAAGAGCAGCTTGGCGGAGCAAGCGTACATGCATCTAAAAGCGGAGTAGCTCACTTTGCAGTAGAAACTGAAGAAGAAGGGATTCAAGTAATAAGAGATCTTTTAGGCTATCTACCTCAAAATAATTTAGAAGAGGCTCCTATTATTCCTAATAGCGATCCTATAGATAGACTAGATGATAGCCTTAATGATATTATCCCAGATAGCCCTAACAAGCCATATGATATGTATGAGGTTATAGGTTCTATTGTAGATGAAGGAAAGTTCCTAGAAGTACATAAAGATTATGCAACAAATATTATTGTTGGATTTGCACGTTTTAATGGAACATCTGTTGGTATTGTAGCTAATCAACCTAAAGTTTTAGCTGGTGTTTTAGATATTAATGCTTCTAGAAAAGCTGCTCGCTTTGTTAGATTCTGCGATGCATTTAATATTCCTCTACTTACCCTAGTAGACGTTCCAGGGTTCCTTCCTGGCACTCAGCAAGAATACGGTGGTATTATTCTTCATGGAGCAAAACTACTTTATGCATACGGAGAGGCAACTGTTCCAAAAATTACAGTAACTCTTAGAAAATCTTATGGTGGAGCATACTGTGTAATGAGTAGTAAGCACCTTAGAGGAGACATCAACTATGCATGGCCTACTGCAGAGATTGCAGTTATGGGACCATCTGGTGCAATTGAAGTTCTTTATGGAAAAGAGGCTGCAAAAGCTGAAAATCCTGCAGAATTTGCCAAGGAGAAGGAAGATGAATATAGAGATGCATTTGCAAACCCATATAATGCAGCAAAATATGGTTATATAGATGACGTAATTGAGCCTAGAAATACAAGATTCCGTATTATTAGATCTCTACAGCAACTAGCAACTAAAAAGTTGGTTAACCCACCTAAAAAACATGGAAACCTTCCACTATAAACAAACTGCCAACAAAATGAAAAAAATAAAATACAATATACTTGTATTGTTAGGTTTTTTGGTCTTAGCATCTAATGTTACAGCCCAAAACATGTCTGATATGTGTATTAATGAGTTTTTGGTAACCAATACCGACGACTTTGTAAACGATTTTGGCCATAGAACCGGCTGGGTTGAGCTCTTCAATACATCATACGGAACTGTTAATATTGGCGGCTGCTATATTACCAACGATCCTAATAATCTTACAAAATATGTTATCCAAAGAGGAGATGAACTCACCAAAATAAAGCCTAGACAACATATACTTTTCTGGGCAGATGGTGAACCCCACAGAGGTACTTTTCACCTAAACTTCACTTTAAAAGAGTCTAAAGAGATAATTTTAGTAAGTAGCGATGGAAAAACTATTATAGATAGAGTAGAAATTCCTCATGATCTACTTTCAGAGAATGTCTCATACGGAAGAATTAAAGATGGAGTAACCGTAATGGCCACAAAAGAGAACCAAGATGTTGAGAGCACCTGGGCAATCTTAGATAAGACATCGCCAAGCACCAATAATTATGGATTAGATCAAGTGCAACCTGGTGTTGCATTGAAGAAAGTAGATCCATATGGAGTTATAATGGCTATTACAGCAATGTCTGTGGTTTTTCTTTCCCTTATACTACTTTACTTTGTGTTCAAAGGAACGGGCAAATACAGTATTAAAAAAAGAAGAGAGAGAGCTATTCTTGCATCTTCAGATGGAAACACCCAAGGTGGCGAACATTGCGACACTCCAGGGGAAGTTTATGCCGCAATAGCAACAGCTCTTCACATGCACTTCCAAGATGACGAGTTTCACGATATTGAGAGTACAATACTTACTATAGATAAAGTAACTCGTAACTACTCACCTTGGAGTTCTAAAATTCATACCCTTAGAGAGACACCAAATAGAAAATAGATTATAACCTGTAAATCAATATGAAAGAATATAAATTAACAATCAACGGTAATGACTACGCTGTAGCGATTACCAGTGTAGAAGATTCTATTGCAGAGGTGGAGGTTAATGGAACTCCATTTAAAGTAGAGATAGAAAAAACTGCAAAAGAGAAACCAGCTCCAATAGTTAGAGCAAATAAACCTGCTCAAGTAGAGACAACAGTTACCCGCCCTGCAAGCTCTGGAGGGGAAACAATTATCTCTTCGCCTCTCCCTGGTGTAATATTGGAAATTGAGGTTAAAGAGGGAGATAGCGTTACAAAAGGACAAAAGCTAATGGTCTTAGAAGCCATGAAAATGGAAAACGCTATTGAATCTACAACAGATGGCAAAGTTATTAGTGTTAAAGCTAATAAAGGAGACTCTGTACTTGAAGGAGCCGCACTTATAATAATAGGATAACATGGAAAATAAAGGAATTCTCTCACTATTAACAGAAAACCTACAGGTATTTTTACAGTACACTGGATTTGCAAATGCAACTCTAGGTCACATAGTAATGATTCTTCTAGGTCTATTGTTTATTTATCTTGCTATAAAAAAAGATTGGGAGCCACTCCTTTTAATTCCTATAGGATTTGGAATGTTAGTGGGAAACATCCCACTCTTCGAAGGACTTCAGATTGGAGTTTATGAAGAAGGCTCAGTCCTAAACATTCTTTACCATGGTGTTCAAAAGGGTTGGTATCCACCTTTAATTTTTCTTGGAATTGGAGCAATGACAGATTTCTCTTCATTAATATCTAATCCCAAGCTACTACTAATAGGTGCAGCTGCCCAATTTGGTATTTTCGGTGCATACGCAATTGCTTTACTTGTAGGTTTTGGACCTACAGAAGCAGGGGCAATAGGTATAATTGGAGGCGCAGATGGGCCTACAGCTATTTTCCTAGCTTCAAGACTTGCTCCAGATTTATTAGGAGCAATTGCGGTCTCGGCCTACTCATATATGGCATTAGTTCCTGTGATTCAACCACCTATAATGAGGTTGCTTACAACAAATAAAGAGCGCTTAATTAAAATGAAAGCCACTAGAGCTGTTTCGCAAACAGAGAAAAAACTGTTCCCAATAATTGGCTTTCTGTTAACTGCTTTTATTGTTCCAACTGGCATACCTCTCTTAGGAATGCTTTTCTTTGGAAACTTACTTAAAGAGAGTGGTGTTACAAGAAGACTAGCAGAGACTGCCAGAGGTCCACTTATAGATGTTGTTACAATTCTAATAGGTCTTACTGTTGGATGCTCTACGCAAGCAGATAAATTCCTACAACTAACATCTATCTACATTTTTATAATTGGTGCTGGTTCTTTTATTATAGCAACTACAACCGGAGTACTATTTGTAAAGCTATTTAACACCGTCTTAAAAGACGATAATAAGATTAATCCACTAATTGGCAACTCAGGAGTATCTGCTGTGCCAGATGCAGCTAGAGTATCTCATACAATAGGGTTAGAGTATGACAATAAAAACTTCCTTCTTATGCATGCAATGGGTCCTAATGTTGCAGGAGTAATAGGAAGTGCTGTTGCAGCAGGTATTCTACTTGGCTTTTTAACTTAAAGTAACTGTATAGAATAATTTTAGTATTAAAAAAAGCACCGCTCCTAGTGGTGCTTTTTTATTTTTTTTGTACCTTTGGTAAAATTCAAAATTTCAATAATATGCAAAACAAATTGCAAGAGCTAACAGATAAACTTTATTCAGAAGGTCTGTCAAAAGGTAAACAAGAAGCAGAAGAGCTTAAAGCTAAAGCAGAAGCAGAAGCACAGGAGATAATTGCCAAAGCAGAACAAGAGTATGAAGCCATATTAGCAAAGGCGAAAAAAGAGTCTGAAGATTTTAAGTTGAAAATGGATAATGAAATCAAAATGGTTGCTAAACAGGCACTCGCAACTGTAAAAAACAACATAGAAGAGATTCTTACAGTTACTGCAACAGAGAAACCAATAAAAGAGGCTTTAGAGAGCAAAGAGTTTTTGGGAGAAATCATTAAAGAGGCAATAGCAGCATTTAACCCCAAAGCTAAAGATGCTGTAGATTTAGAAATACTGCTCCCTGCCAACAGACAAAAAGAATTGGAGAATTTTATCAAAACTAATTTTAAAAATCAACTTACATCTGGAGTTGAATTTGGGTATGACAAAAAATTCCAAAATGGCTTTAAAATTGGCCCTAAAGGGGAAAACTACCATATTAGCTTTACAGATAAAGACTTTCAGAACTTACTCTCACAATACTTCAAACCAATAACACGCAAATTTTTATTCTCTGAATAACAATGGGAAATTATCACTACATCATAGCAGGACTACCAGATATTGTTCTTGATTTTGAAAGCTCAGGTTATGATTTTGATACTCTTTTTGGACACATATCAGAAATGAGTTCAAAAGAAGATAGGCGCTGTATTGAGTGGCTCTTTTTTGGACTCAACCAAGATAATCTAAATAACCATTTCTATAGAGTAGCAAAAAAATCAAAAACTAAATTTCTTAGAGAGTACTTTATGTTTGACTTAGATCTAAGGAATTTTCAAGCAGCATATATTGCAAGAAAAAACTCTTTAGATCCTGCAGATTATATTATAGGAGATAACGAAGTTACAGAGCAACTTAAAACAAGTAAAGCTCCAGATTTTGGTCTCTCACACTACTCAGACATTGCACCAGAAGTGTTCAAGATACTTGAAAACAACAACATACTAGACAGAGAACAGTTAATAGACAAACTCAAATGGAATAAAGCCAATGAGATATGTACTTTTAACTATTTTGATATAAATGTAATTTTATCTTTTTTACTAAAGGCTACTATTATAAAAAGGTGGTATAAACTAGATAAAAAGAAGGGTGCTGTTCTATTCAAACAGTTTGTAGATGAAATACAAGGAACTTTTAAACCAGAAAATAATTACTAATAATATATGAAAACCACAGGAATAGTTACTGGGATTATATCTAATCTTGTTACCATTGAGGTAGATGGTCCCGTTTCTCAAAACGAGATATGCTTTATAGACTTAGGTGGAACAAAATTAATGGCCGAGGTTATTAAAGTTACCGGAAAAGAGGCATTTGTTCAGGTGTATGAAAGTACCAGAGGGCTAAGAGCAGGAGATAAAGCAGAGTTTTATGGACATATGCTGGAGGTAGATCTTGGGCCAGGGATTCTATCAAGCATATATGACGGGCTCCAAAACAATCTTAAAACAATGGAAGGAGTTTTCCTTACTAGAGGCGAATACACCGCTGCATTAGATTCAGAGAAAAAGTGGGAGTTCACCCCAATTGCAAAAGCTGGAGACCAAGTAATTGCTGCAGACTGGCTAGGAGAAGTAAAAGAGGGATGGTTACCACATAAAATAATGGTTCCATTTACTTTTGAAGGAAGCTACCAAGTTAAATCTGTAGCCGAGGCTGGAGAATATACCGTTGAAGAGACTATAGCTGTTCTTATTAACGAAGCAAAAGAAGAGCTAAATGTAACAATGAAGCAGAAGTGGCCTATAAAAATACCTATCCTAAATTACAAAAATAAACCAAGGCCATTTCGCGTAATGGAGACACGGGTAAGAGTAATTGACACTTTTAACCCAATAGCAGAAGGTGGTACTGGCTTTATACCAGGCCCTTTTGGTAGTGGTAAAACTGTACTCCAACATGCTATATCTAAACAAGCAGAAGCAGATGTAATTATTTTTGCAGCTTGCGGAGAGAGAGCAAACGAAGTAGTAGAAATATTTACCGAGTTCCCTAAACTAGTAGATGCCCGTTCTGGAAGAATGTTAATGGAGAGAACATCTATTATCTGTAATACCTCTAACATGCCTGTTGCAGCAAGAGAGGCATCTGTCTACACTGCAATGACAATTGGAGAGTACTACAGATCAATGGGATTAAAAGTTCTTCTTCTTGCAGACTCCACCTCTAGGTGGGCACAAGCACTTCGTGAGATGAGTAACCGTATGGAGGAGCTACCAGGAGCAGATGGGTTCCCAATGGACCTTCCCGCCGTTATATCTGGTTTTTATGCACGGGCTGGTATTGTCAATCTTAATAACGGAGAAACTGGTTCCGTAACATTTATAGGAACTGTTTCACCTGCAGGAGGTAATCTTAAAGAACCTGTTACAGAATCTACCAAAAAAGTGGCTCGCTGCTTCTTTGCCCTGTCTCAAAATAGAGCAGACATGAAAAGGTATCCAGCAGTAGACCCAGTAGATTCATATTCAAAATACCTTGAATACCCAGAAATTATTGAAGATCTTGAAAAGAAAATTGGCAAAAACTGGGTAGATAAAATTGGAGTTGGCAAAAACATTGTATTAAGAGGTAAAGAAGCCTATGAGCAGATAAATATATTGGGAGACGATGGAGTCCCTTTAGAATATCATGAAAGATTTTGGAAATCTGAACTAATAGATTTTGTAATCTTACAGCAAGATGCCTTTGACAGTATTGATGCAAACTCTCCTATGGAGAGACAAAGCTATATGTATAACCTTGTTCTAGATATCTGTGATAAAAGTTTTGAATTCGATGGTTTTGAAGAGTGTGGAAATTTCTACAAAAAACTTATTAACATATTACGTCAGATGAACTACACTGAGTTTGAAAGCACAGAATTCAATAAATATCTTGAGCAACTTAATAATGAGATAAATAATGGCAAGTAAAGCATTTCAAAAGATATATACCCAACTACATGCTATAACTAAAGCAACTGTAAAATTATATGCAAAGGGAGTAACTAACGACGAACTTGCAACGGTAGATGGAAGGCTCGCACAAGTAGTAAAAATTAATAGAGATCTCATTACTCTTCAAATATTTGGAGGTACAGATGGAATTCCTACTAACTCAGAAGTTATATTTCTTGGAGAGCCACCCCAAATTAATGTTAGTGAAGATATTGCTGGAAGGTTTTTTAATGCCTTTGGCGACCCTATAGATGGCGGCCCTGTTGTAGAGGGAGAGACCAGATATATTGGAGGCCCATCTGTAAATCCATATAGAAGGGAACAACCTTCTGAGCTAATTCCTACTGGAATTGCAGGTATAGACTTAAATAACACACTAGTCTCTGGACAGAAGATACCATTCTTCGCAGATCCAGACCAACCCTACAACCAAGTAATGGCACAAGTAGCACTACGTGCAGATGTAGATAAAATAATTCTTGGTGGGATGGGACTAACTAATGACGACTATCTCTACTATAGAAATGTATTTGAAAATGCAGGAGCACTAAATAAAATTATAAGTTTTGTTAATACTACAGAACAACCTCCTGTAGAGAGACTTTTAATTCCAGATATGGCTTTAACTGCTGCTGAATACTTTGCTGTAGATAAAAATGAGAAGGTATTAGTTCTACTTACAGATATGACACTTTACGCCGATGCCTTAAGTATTGTTAGTAACCGTATGGACCAAATCCCATCGAAAGACTCAATGCCTGGCTCGCTCTATTCAGATCTTGCTAAAATTTACGAAAAAGCAGTTCAACTACCAGATGGAGGCTCAATAACTATTATTGCAGTTACCACATTGAGTGGCGGTGATATTACTCATGCTATTCCAGATAACACTGGTTATATAACAGAGGGGCAACTTTTCCTAAGAACAGATTCCGATACTGGAAAAGTTATAGTTGACCCATTCCGCTCACTTTCACGTTTAAAGCAGTTAGTTATTGGCAAGAAAACAAGGGAAGATCATAACCATGTTATGAATGCAGCAGTAAGGCTATATGCCGATGCCGCTAACGCAAGGACAAAACTTGAAAATGGGTTCGATTTAAGCGACTACGATGAACGTTGTTTAGAGTATGCAATAGATTACTCAAACGAACTTCTTGCAATTGATGTAAATATAGATATCACTCAGATGCTAGATACAGCATGGGAGCTATTTGCAAAACACTTCACAAAAACAGAGGTTAGTATTAAAGAAGAAATTACAGAGAAGTACTGGAAAGATTCAAACTCTTAATTATGGCTATAAAATTCCAATTCAATAAGACATCTCTTAATGAACTTAACAAACATCTTAAGGTCCGTATTAAGACTTTGCCTACACTCAAGAACAAAGAGTCGGCACTTAGAATGGAGGTTAAGCGTGCCAAATATAAGTCAGACGAACTTATAGAGCAGCTCAACAGCGCTCTAAAAGAGTATGACTATTTGGCGGGGCTTTGGAATGAATTTAACCCTAAGCTTATTTCAATTAAAGATGTAGAGCTTGAAGTTGTTAAAATTGCGGGAATTAGAACACCTGCACTAAAAGAGGTTATCTACCAAGTTGAGCCATACGATCTCTTTAAAAAACCAATTTGGTTTAACGATGGTATTTCCATATTAAAAAAACTAGCTCAATTGGGTATTGAATCTGAGATATACCTTTCAAAGATGAGACTTCTAGATTACGCTAGAAAAAAAACCACACAAAAGGTTAATCTATACGAAAAAGTACAAATTCCAGGATACCAAGAAGCTATACTTAAAATAAAACGGTATTTAGAAGATAAAGAGAATCTTTCCAAAGCATCTCAGAAGATTGTTAAAAAAAGAAAGGAAGAGGAGGCGCAGTTATGATTACAAAAATGGACAAATACTCTTTTATTCTATTTCATAAAGATCTCTCCCCTTTTCTAGAAAAGGTTAAAGATCTTGGGATAGTAGATATTACAAGAGATACTAAAGCTGTAGATCAAACATCTCGTGATCTTTTTTCTACTAGTTCTAGATACTCTAAGGCAATTAATAGTATAGAGCGTACATACAATTCATTTCCAGAGGAGTTTCGTGATAAAATAGAGAAAAAAGAGAATTACTCATCTCTCACTAATGAAGAGTTACTTGATAAGGCAGAGACTCTGCTCCAAAACAGAGAGCTGTACAGACAAGAGCTAGATTCCCTAAACAAAGAGTACAAAGAGAGCTATCCATGGGGAGTTTTAAAGAAAGAAGATCTAGTTCGTTTGAAAGAGATGGGTTACACCATTCATCTCTATAACGTATCTGAAAAAAGTTATAAAAGTGAATGGGAAACAGAGTATCCAATACAAATATTAAACAACCTAAACGGAAGAGTCTATTTTGCTTTGTTAACTACTCAAAGTCAAGATTTTACATTTGAACTCCCAGAGAGTAAAATGCCTCAAAACTCATATGATGTAGTAGAAAAAAACATCTCTTCTACAAAAGAGAACATTGAGAGCAATAATAGAAAATTAGTTTCAATTTTCTTTGAGCTCGAACGGATGCAAAAAGCTATGATAAAGACAAGAGAAGATCTTGATCTCTATCTTGCAAATGTCTCATCTGTAAAAGAGGCCGAAGGCTCACTAGATATTTTAACTGGTTTTGCTCCCGAAGAGAATAGAAAAGAGATAACTACTTTTTTAGATAATGAAGGTATCTACTATTTAATAGACAGAGCTGTTGAACAAGACGACCCTCCTGTTAAATTAAAAAATGGTTTCTTCTCAAGACTATACGAACCAATTGGAGAGCTTTATATGCTCCCTAAATATGGAGAGTTAGACCTCACCCCCTACTTTGCACCATTTTACATGCTATTCTTTGGGCTCTGTTTAGGCGATATGGGATATGGACTTACAATTTTAATTGTAGCAGGGCTGGCCAAGTATAAGTTTCCTAAATTTAAGCCATACCTAACTCTTGCTCAATTTTTAGGGTTAGGCGCTGTAATTATGGCTGCACTCTCTGGAGTCTTCTTTGGAATGAGACTTCAAGATGTAATTCCTATGCTCAAATCTATTCAAGATCTATTCTTCTCAGATTTAAAAATGTTCTGGTTTGCAATAATCTTTGGTCTTTTCCAAATTGTATTTGCTAGAATGTTGAATGCAATTTACTCAATTATAAAAAAAGGGTGGCAGTATGGTATGCACAATATTGGTTGGTCAATACTAATAATATGGGCAGCATGGTATTATGCAACAACAATGTCTCCAGATATTATTTTACCTCAATTTATGAATTGGGCAGCAATAGCTGGAGCGGCTTTTGTTCTACTCTTTACATCTGACAGTGGCAACATTTTCAAAAGATTATTCAAAGGAACTACTGCATTTTACGACGTCACCTCTATTTTTGGAGATATGCTATCATACATTCGTCTCTTTGGACTAGGAACAGCAGGAGCAATATTAGGTATGGTTGTTAACTCTGTAGCTATGAGCTTAACCGGAGTGCCCTATATAGGCTGGTTCTTTGCAGTTCTTATGCTTATTTTTGGACATATATTAGTAATCTTACTTTCAAGTTTAGGAGCATTTGTACACCCTATGCGCCTAACATTTGTAGAATTTTATAAAAATGCCAGTTTTGGGGGAGGAGGAAGAGCTTTTCGCCCACTTGGTAGAGATTTAAAATAGAAATAATCAATCAAATTAAAAAAATAATTAAAATTATGGAACAAACATTACCTCTAATTTTAGCTTATGTTGGTATGGCCATTATGCTAGCTCTTAGCGGCATAGGAAGTGCTATAGGTGTGACAATAGGTGGAAATGCAGCTATCGGAGCAATAAAGAAAAACCCAGACATTTTTGGCTCATCAATGATTTTATGTGCTCTACCATCTACCCAAGGGCTTTATGGTTTTGCTGGATTTTTCTTGATGCTAAATCAGCTAAAAGATATGACAGCTCTTACACTTAACCAGGGTCTTGCTATTTGTGCAGTTGGTTTTGCTTTAGGCTTTGTTGGGCTATACTCTGCAGTAAAGCAATCTTCATTAGTTGCAAATGGAATTGTAGAGATGAGTAACGGACACGACGCCTTTGGTAAAACAATGATTCTTGGTGTATTCCCAGAGTTGTATGCAATTCTAGCATTTGCTGCAGCATTCCTTGCTATTCCAGCATAACTCTTTAAATTATTAAAAATGGGTGTTAAGGTTATTTTTTGTACCTTAACACCTTGTTTTTTACCCACAAATTAAGAGTAAATACTTAGTATTATGACACTTATAAAATCAATTTCTGGTATAAGAGGTACAATCGGCGGCAAACCTGGAAACTCTTTCACACCAGTAGATATAATTAAATTTACATCGGCATATGCTGCTTTTATAAAAAAAAGAGCAGGCGAAAAAAACAGATATAAAGTAATATTAGGGAGAGACGCTAGAATGTCTGGAGAGATGGTAGAGAATTTAGTTTCAGGCACTCTTAGTGCTTCTGGGATAGATGTAATAAAAGCTGGGCTTGCTACTACTCCAACAGTAGAGATGGCTGTAACATTTGAGAAGGCCCATGGTGGAATTATTTTAACAGCCTCTCATAACCCTAAGGAGTGGAACGCACTTAAGCTATTAAATGAGAAGGGAGAGTTTCTAGATGCAGCAGATGGTGCAGAGATTCTAAAAATGGCTGCCGAAAGCGACTTTGATTATGCATCTATAGACAATATTGGAATTATCTCTGAAAAAGAGTTTACTAAACAACATATAGAAGCGGTTCTCTCCTACCCTTTAGTAGATACCGAAGCTATCTATAGAGCAGGCTTTTCTGTAGTTGTAGATGCAGTTAACTCTGTTGGAGGAGTGGTTATACCAACTCTTCTTGAAGCAATGGGTGTCTCTGTTATAAAAATTAACTGTGACCCAACTGGCAGGTTTGCTCATAACCCAGAGCCTCTTCCAGAGCATCTAACAGAACTCTCTGCAACGGTAGTAAAAGAGAATGCAACACTTGGCGTTGCTGTAGACCCAGATGTAGATAGACTTGCACTAATATGTGAAGATGGAAACGCATTTGGCGAAGAGTACACTCTAGTAGCAGTTGCAGATTATATATTAAAAAACAGAAAAGGAGCAACTGTCTCTAATCTCTCATCTTCAAGAGCTCTTAGAGATATTACCGAAGCAGCAGGCGAAAGTTACTATGCATCTGCAGTAGGCGAGGTAAATGTGGTGACAGAGATGAAGAGAGTAAATGCTGTAATAGGTGGTGAGGGCAATGGGGGCATTATTGTACCAGATTTACACTATGGTAGAGATGCACTAATTGGAATAGCTCTCTTTCTAAGCCACCTGGCATTAGAAAAGTGCTCTGTGTCTGATTTAAAAAAGAGATACCCTGCCTATACAATCTCTAAAAATAGAATTGAGATCTCACCTGAAATGGATGTAGAAAACATTCTTTCTAAAATTAAAGAGAAATATTCCAACCAGAGAGTTACAGAGATAGATGGAATTAAAATTGATTTTGACAATGAAAAAATGTGGGTTCATCTTAGGAGATCAAATACAGAACCTATTATAAGAATATATGCCGAGGCTCCAGAGAAAGAGCAGGCACTAGAACTAGCCAATAAAATTATTACAGATATAAACAATTATAAATAGATGTTTTCATTTAGAACAACACCACTGTTAGAACAACCAGATTCAGTTTTAAAAACTGGAAAACTAGCACTACTATGCAATCAAACTGCTTGGCACCCAGATAATGGGGAATATCTTTTCGAAACTTTATATAAAAGAGGCGTTTTAAAAAGAGTGTTTATGCCAGAGCATGGACTCTTTGGTGAACTACAAGACCAAGTTAAGTTAGACAAAACCGAAATATATAGTAACCTAGGCATGGACCATTGTGAATTTGTTTCACTTTATGGCTCTAGCGAAGAGAGTTTAGAAGCTCAAGCAGAGCAACTTACAGACATAGATGCTCTTATAATTGAGCTGCAAGATGTTGGGTCTAGATACTATACATTTAACACCACCATTTATAATCTCTTTAAAACTCTTAAAAAACACGATATAGATTTACCTGTTTATATAATAGATAGACTCAACCCTGCAGGAAGGCAAGTAGAGGGTACAATGCTAAGAGAGGAGTACTCCTCTTTTATTGGTATTCAGGGAATCTTACATAGACATGGGCTTACAACAGGAGAGATTGCTCAACTTTTTTATAATGAACTTTTTGCAAAATTCCCATTACACATTATTTCATATAAAGCAGAAAGAGTAAATAAAGATCTTTTATCTTGGAGCATTAGTCCATCTCCTAATATTCCTGGGCTCTTCACCTCTCATTTCTATAGTGGACAATGTTTATGGGAAGGAACTAATGTTAGTGAAGGAAGGGGAACAACTAGGCCTTTCGAACTTTTTGGAGCTCCTTATATGGAAAGCTTAGCCAATTTTAACTTGAAAAATAAGTACAACAACTGGAATGACACAAAAAACCCTATTTTCAACCCATCTGTATATGTAAGATGGACTAAATTCATTCCTGTTTTTCACAAATATAAAGATGAAACCTGCTTCGGCTTTCAGTTACACCCTCGGCCAGGATTGAACTACCATGCATTGGCACACAATTTGATTATTATGAATTTTGTTGCTAAAAACTGTGAAGAATTTGAGTTTAGAAAAGGGAAATACGAGGCTGGTAACAATAAAACAGCTATAGAGTTACTTGTAGGTGATTCCCTTCTACTGGATTGGCTTAATAACAATGCTTCTTGGGAAGATGTTTCAGAGCATATTAAAGTAGAAGAGCAAAAATGGATACGAAAAGCAAAGAAAGTATTACTCTACGAAGAGCCTCTTTTTCGGTGTAAATAAACAGTAAACAGCAATACAGCACCAACTTAATTGTAGTATAATATTAATTATTAATTTAATAAAAATGTCTAACCCTGTTTTATCTGAAAAAGTATTTCAAAAAGAATCTGCTGCAATCCATTCTACTACTATGACAATAAAAGGGACAGCAATGAAATCTCTAGTTCTAGTATTAATGGTACTTGCAGGAGCCTCCTATACATGGAAGGTTTTTTACCAAGCTATAGATCCTTCATCTGTAACCCCTTGGATGTGGGGAGGTGCTATTGGTGGTTTTGTAACCGCCATAATTATTAGCTTCAAGCCTCAACTAGCTCAATACTTAGCTCCAGTATATGCAGTATTACAAGGCCTGTTCCTAGGTGCTATATCGGCAACTTTTAATTCTGCCTTTGCACAATCTGCCCCTGGCATTGTTATGAATGCCACTCTACTTACAATAATTACTGCACTAGTAATGCTTGTAGTATATAAAATGAATATAATTAAAGTAGATGGTAAATTTGCAAAAGTTATGCTTATTGCAATAGGGTCAATAGCCTTCTACTACATTATAAGCATTATATTAGGGATGTTTGGTGTGAATCTTACTATGCTACATAATAGCGGCCCTTTAAGCATTGGCATAAGCATAGTAATTGTACTTGTTGCTGCATTTAGTCTACTATTAGACTTTAACTTCATAGAGAAGGCCTCGGCAGCAGGAGCTCCTAAATATATGGAGTGGTATGGTGCTTTTGGTCTTATGGTAACGCTTATTTGGCTTTACCTTGAAATATTAAAATTGTTAGCTAAATTTGCAGGAAGTAGAGATTAATATTTGATATCTAACATTAAATTACTAATTTTGCAGCCCCTTAATAGTAAGAAATAGTACCATAATAAAAATTAATAACATGAAAACAGGTATACATCCCGAAGGTTACCGCCTTGTAGCTTTCAAGGATATGTCTAACGACCACATTTTTATCACTCGCTCGTGTGCAAAAACTAGAGAAACTCTAGAACACGAAGGAGTTGAATATCCTCTAATTAAATTAGAGATTTCAAATACATCTCATCCATTTTATACTGGTAAGATGAAGCTGGTAGATACTGCAGGGCGTGTAGACAAATTCCGTAATCGTTATAAAAACATTAAAAAATAATTATTTTTTTAATACACACTTTAAAAAAAGTGCTCCCCTAAACTGGAGCACTTTTTTTATTCCCTCTTCTCTACTAAATTCTAACAAATTAATTAACCTGTTTTAATTAATTTGTTAAGGCTCAAGTTTTGGTTAAATTTGGATAATTATAATAAGAATATGGATCTACTTATTAAACTTGCCAAGAAATACAACAACATAGAATATTTCACAAACGACCCTATTATCTACCCTAGACACTTTGCTCAACTATACCAAAAAAAGAGAGCTAAACTGCAAGATATAGAAATTTCGGGATTGTTATGTGCCCACCTTGCTTGGGGTAGAAGAGATATAATAGTTAGAGATTGCAGAAGACTCATAGAAGAAATGAAATGGGAGCCTTTTAACTACGTAATGAGAGGTAACTACAGAGAAGATAACACAAGCCTTCACAGAACTATTAAATGGTGTGATGTAGCACTTATTATGAACAATCTTAAAGAGTACTACTCTACACAAAAGAGTTTAGAAACATTAACAGTAAATGAGATAAGAACTAAGATTTTCAACCAAAAGCCAAACCTTAGAGCTGCTAATAAAAAAATCCATATGTTTAGGAGATGGATGGTTAGAGACGATAATATAGTAGATATAGGGGTATGGAAAAAAATAGCTCCAGAAGATCTTATTATTCCTCTAGATGTTCATGTTCATAGAAGTGCATTAGAGTTAGGAATCACAACCAGAAAAAGCGCAGATTTAACTACAGCTATTGAGGTTACAAAATTTTTAGAAAAAGTATTTCCTGGCGACCCTTGCAAAGGAGACTTTGCTCTCTTTGCCTACTCTGCATCAAATCCAGGGAAAAATCTTAACTTTGAAAATATATCAATCTTAAAAGAGAATAAAAGCTCAATGGCAAATTTATATATAATAGCAGGATGTAACGGCGCAGGAAAAACCACTGCTTCATATACAATATTGCCAGAAATGCTCTCATGTAAAGAGTTTGTTAATGCCGATGAAATTGCCCGAGGGATATCTCCTTTTAAACCAGAGAGTGTCTCAATTCAAGCGGGAAAGATTATGCTTGAGCGCATTAAGAACCTAATTTCCAGCGGCACAGATTTTGCACTAGAAACTACATTGGCTACAAGAACACACGCAAACGTAATTAAGTATGCCCAAGCAAAAGGTTATAAAGTAACATTGCTATTTTTTTGGTTGAACATGCCAAACCTTGCAGTTGAAAGAGTTAAGATGAGAGTTGCTTCTGGGGGCCATAATATTGAAGAAAAAGTTATTAGAAGAAGGTATGATATTGGAATAAAAAACTTATTTTCGTTATATATCCCGTTATGTGAATACTGGATGGTAATAAATAACTCCTCTATCCCTCAAGAACTTATTGTAGAGGGAGGTAAGAAATTAGAGACTAAAATTTATAACAAAACAACCTACAATAAAATTGCTAATTATGAGCGAAATAGAGACTAAAGAGCTGCGAGATAATATTCTCAACGGTTTGAATATTGCCCTACATCGCCTTATTCAAGAAAAAAAGAAAACAAATTCTGAACTTGCTATCTCAAACAAAGGGAAAGTTGTAAAAGTTAGGGCAAACGAACTATAAAACTCTTATCACTTATGTTCACAAAAAGACTCACAATACTACTGCTATTAATTACTAGCAGTAGTATTTTAATTTCACAAGTAAAATTTTCATCTGATTTTGACTCTGGTAGTATTGGAAGCCACAAACTAATAGACTCAACATGGATTCAAAGAGCAGAAGGAGATTCATTATTAACTCTTTCCTATGAAATTCACTCTAGATTTGACCCATTAAATCCAATAGATACAACTTTAAAGCCAAGCGCTAGATGGTACCATTTTCGAATGGAGGGGGTAAAGGGTAAACAGATATTTTTAAATATTAAAAATTCCGAAACTATCCGCCCATTTTATTCATACGATGGTATTAATTATCAAAGGTTTGAACAGGTAGAAAACCTGTTTAAAGGGTCTGTAAACAAGATTTTTACTCAAGACACTGTATATATATCTCACTTCATTCCATATAACTACTCTCGTCTATTAGACAAAATGGAAGAGTGGGGCTCAAAACCATTTGTCATTAAAGAGGTGATTGGGCACAGCAGTTTAGGGTTACCAATAGAGATGCTAACAGTTACAGATAATTCTATTAACAATAGCAAAAAGAAAAAAGTTTGGATTCACGGCCGCTCCCACCCTAGTGAAGCTCCTGCTAGTTGGCACTTAGAGGGAATGATAGATCAAATTCTCTCAGACACACCTTTTGCAAAAGAACTAAGAAAAAATACAATTTTCTACCTAGTGCCATTTATTAATCCAGATGGAGTTAAAGGTGGGTTCTCTCGCTCAAGCTCTACAGGAGTAAATATAGAAATTAACTGGGATAGGCCAGACTCAATCACTATGCCAGAGATAAAGGCACTAAAAGGAGCATTAGAAAAAGTAACTAAAGAGAGACCTTTAGATCTACTATTAAATATGCACACTCAAATCTCAAGCTCAATAACATACTGGATACATACAGCGGAGTCTACAACAGAGGAGTTTTTAAGGAAACAGCTTCTACTATCGGCACTTACAATAAACTACTCTTCATACTATAGGCCAGAAGATCAGCTTTTTTCTGCTGTAGCTCCAAGATATGTAGAGGGTTGGGTTTGGGATAGATTTGCCGAAAAGACTATTGCTATAACTTTTGAGACTCCATACACTTACTACAACCAAGATAGAGAGGGGCCATGGGTTTCAATAGAAAACTTAAAAGAACTTTCTACCTCTTCTCTCTACTCTGTTTGTGACTTACTCGACTTAGATAAAAAGCATCGCATATTAATTGACCCAACTGAACAGAAAACACCTAGACGGTGGGAGAAAAGTGAAGAAAATAGTAGTATCTATTTTGGAGATTCCTATTTGGTAGCAGAAAAAGAGGGAGCAAAATTAAAATACTCTATTGACAATCTGGCAAAAGGAAAATACACTCTATATAGATGGAAAGTAGGGCCTGCAGAAAAGGTGTTTCCAACAGATATAAATGTATGGAGCAAAGAGGCAATTGTTATTCAAAAAAGAGATGGTAGGTTCAATTATAAAATAAAAGCAACTGAGCCTGGAGAAAAAGCAGATGCTTTATTGTTGGTAAAAGAAATTTACTAAATTTGCATCACTTTGCGGTAGTAGCTCAGTTGGTAGAGCGTGGGCTTCCCAAGCCCAAGGTCGTGAGTTCGAACCTCATCTACCGCTCAAAATCTCAATTATAGATTTATAGCATCTTACATGACGTAAGATGCTATTTATTTAAAGTTTCCCAGGGAAAATCAGATGAATTATCAAATAAAATTTTTGCAACAATATTATAATTGAAATTTCACCAATACATTACTTTATGGTTTAGTTATCTGCTAGTTGCAAAGAGGGAAGCTTTAGTTTTTTTCTTTAAAAACTCAAGAAAGCCAGGGCTATCAATAACCTCTACCTCACTACAAAGGCCTAAAACAAAACGCCCTACCCCTTCGTAACTGCACACCTCATCTTTATAAAGGTATTCATTGTCAGAAATATTCTCTATTTTTTCAATTGTAAGAGGATACTCCTCTGCAAGTAAATTTGCAGCATTCATAGAGAGCTTTAAAGTTATATTGTACTTCTCATTAGAATTGGTAGATATATTAAATGCATCTGTAATAACTTTTTCATGTCTCTCTAAATTAGACCACTCCTCTTCTGTTTGAATAACCTCATCTATCCTAGCAACTTTAAAGTATTTACAAGAATCACTTGAGAGCTCATAACAGAGAATATTCACCATGTTTTCTCCAAACTGTATTGGCTCTACAAGCCTATCAGATATATTACCACTATGAGAAGAGCGGTAGTTTTTAAGAACAACCTGCTTCTCTTTAGCTATAGAGTCTAAAAGTTTATTTACATTATCTCCTATTTTTTCGCTTACTACAATATTGGCAACTTTCTTATAATCATACAGAGAGTAGAGTTTGGTTTTAATACTGTTTACTGCAGGGCTTAAAGGATCTAGCACCTCTACAGCACTCTTTAAAATATAGGCCTCCTCCTCGGTAAAATAGACAATATCTGCAATAGTTCTAAAATGTTTAGACTCTTTAGCTAACCAAACCTTACCTCCATCTTTAATAACAATAAAACCAACAGATTCAAAAGTATTTATATACCTATATACGCTTCTAGGGTTAAGGTCTAAAATCTCTGCTATCTCATTTATTGTATATCGCATACTTTTATCTGTAAGAAGCTGCATTATCCTTAACAATCTCTGCAATTTTGGCTGGTCCATATAACTTTATTTAAAGAGAAAACTTTTCATAAATATACTGTTTGCTAATTTAACCATTTTTCGGTTACTTTGTCTAAATTTTCAAAATGAGAGAGACTCAAATCATGATGGCCCTATTCGGAGTAACTCCAGATGATCTCAAAAAAATCACACAAATAGCACTTAGTAAAGGCGGAGATTATGCCGATCTTTACTTTGAGTATAGCACAGCTAATGAGCTATCACTTCGCGATGGAGAGGTAAATTCTGCAAGCAGCCATATAGATTACGGCATGGGTGTAAGAGTACTTTCTGGAGATAGAACTGGCTACGCCTATACAGAAGTAACCACTATGGAAGAGATGGTTAAAGCTGCAAAAGCTGCCTCGGCAATAGCTTCCCAAAAGGGCAACAGCAATAAATTAGAAAATATAAATATTACTCCCTTATCAAAAAAAGGGAGAGGTTACTACCCCGTTAAAAAAAGCTGGGAAGAGGTTAATATCCTTTCTAAAGCTCCCTTTTTGCAACAACTGAATGAGTTAGTTTTTGCTGCAGACAATAGAGTAAATAAAGTAATGGCTAGAATCTCTGATTCAAATTCAAAGATACTTTTTTTTAACTCCCAGGGTACTCTTGCATGTGATACTAGGCCTATGTTCTCTATTGTTGCTACATGCATTATGGAAAGCAACGGTAAAGTAGAAAACAATAGCGTTTCAAAAAGTTTTAGAGGAGGGTTTGAGTTTCTTACAGACAATCTCATTAAAGAGTTAAGTGCCGAGGTTGTATCTAGGACAGCCTTCCTTTTTGATGCCATAAGACCTAAAGGAGGCGAAATGCCAGTTGTAATGGCTGCAGGAAGCTCTGGTATACTGTTACACGAAGCTATAGGGCATGCTTTTGAAGCAGATTTTAACAGAATGAACACCTCTATTTTTTCAGACAAAATGGGTGAGAAAATATGCTCAGAAGAGATCTCTGTGGTAGACGATGGAACTATCCCATTTAATAGAGGCTCCATTAATATAGATGACGAGGGTGTTCTTGGGCAGAAGACCTATATGGTTAAAGAGGGAATTCTCAACTCCTATTTACACGATAGAATAAGTGCTAACTACTATAAAACTGCTCCTACAGGTAATGGTAGAAGAGAATCTTTTAGGCATATTCCCCTACCTAGAATGAGAGCTACCTATATGGAAAATGGTAAAAGTACCGAAGAGCAAATAATCTCATCTGTAAAAAAAGGAGTCTATGCCAAAAACTTTAGTAATGGACAGGTTCAAATTGGAGCAGGAGATTTTACATTCTTTGTTAAGTTTGGCTACTTAATAGAAAATGGAAAATTAACTACACCAATAAAAGATATTAATATTATAGGAAATGGACCAGAGGCTCTGGCTGGCATCACAGCCGTTGCATCAAATAACATAATTGATGACTCCACTTGGATTTGCGGTAAAGAGCAATATTGCCCTGTATCATGTGGGATGCCCTCTGTTTTAGTTAATAAATTAACAGTTGGAGGAGATGATTAAGATGGAACAACAAGAGAAAGAAATTGCTCATAAAGCACTAGAGATAGCACTTAAACAAGGGTGCAGCCAAGTTAGAATTACGTTAAACTCAAATACTCAAAGCTCTTACCGGGTAAGAGATAATAATATAGATCGTATTCAGCAAGCAAAAGGCTCTTCACTCTATATCCAGCTTTTTAATAAAGGTAAATATGGTTCCTTTTCTACAAACAGAACCCAAGAGAGTGAATTAGAGAACTTCATAAAAAATGGTGCCCAGGCAACGCTGCTACTTACTCCAGATAGCTATCGCTCACTACCAGATAAAAAACTCTATTACACTGGAAAGAAAAAAAATCTTAATCAATACGATAAAACGGTAAAGAGTATTGACCCAAGCGTTAAACGCAAGATAGCCTTCGAAGCTGCTACTGAAATATTCAATAGCGATAGTCGTATTATTTCTGTTAATAGCGAATATGGAGATTTAGATGATTATGTTTACATTGTAGACTCACAAGGGTTTGAAGGAGAGAGCAAACAGAGCTCCTTCTCACTTAGTTGTGAATGCTCTGTAAAGGGAGAGAGAGGGAGTAGGCCAGAGGGATGGTGGTATGAGACCTCACTCTATTTTGACTCTCTTGTAAAAAAAGGAGTTGGCAAGAAAGCTTACAATAGGGCAATCTCTATGATTAGCCCAAAAAAACTTAAGTCTGGAAAGTACAATATGGTACTTGAAAACAACGTTAGTAGTAGAGTTGTGGCCCCAATAATTAGTGCTCTAAATGGCGCATCTATACAACAAAACAACTCATTCTTAAAAGGGAAAATAGGAGAAAAAGTTTTCAACCCAAATTTTCAACTATCCGATTCTCCCCACCTTCTAGCTTCTTTTGGTTCTCGCTATTTCGATAGCGAAGGAATTGCTACCAAACCAATGAATATTATTGAAGGAGGTGTAGTAAACACCTATTTCATAAATACATACTACTCCAAAAAGCTTAATATACCAGTAACTATAGAAGGGCCATCTGTACCAACTTGCAAATATTCTCTAGAGCCCAATACAATTGTCCCTAATAAAGACCAAGCTCAAATATTAAAAGAGTGCGGAACTGGAGTTCTTGTTACCGGCTTTAATGGAGGTAATAGCAATAGCTCTACAGGAGACTACTCTTTTGGTGTAGAGGGTTTCTATTTTGAAAATGGAATAATCCTCTACCCTGTTAAAGAGATGAATATTACAGGTAACCTAATTACATTATGGAACAATTTTGTAGCTGCCGGAACCGACCCTAGAGGAACAAGTAGATGGCTCATCCCTACACTTGCTTTTGAAGCTGTTAATTTTAGTGGCATATAAATTACAATTATGAAAAAACCTGGACTCTTAATTTCATTAATACCTGTACTTGCACTTATTGCAATAATATTTGCAGGGGTAAAAATGTTTGGAGAAGATGTAACATCTGGCCCCTCCCAGATTGCCCTTATCTTTAGTACTGTTTTAGCATCTGTAATTGCTCTCTCATACTTAAAAGTGCCCTGGGAAAAGCTTGAAGCGGGCATGATGGACCATCTTGTAAAAACAGGGCCCGCTATTTTTATACTACTAATGATTGGAGCTCTAACAGGCTCTTGGATGATAAGTGGTGTAGTGCCAGCAATGATCTATTACGGGCTTCAAATAATTACCCCCACTCTCTTTTTACTAGTAGCTTTCATCTTATCTGGAGCGGTTTCCATTATGGCAGGTAGCTCATGGACTACTGTTGGCACAATAGGAGTTGCTATGTTATCGGCAGGTCAAATATTAGGATTCCCTGCACCTTGGCTTGCTGGTGCTGTAATATCGGGGGCATACTTTGGAGATAAAATATCTCCCCTTTCAGACACTACCAACCTCTCTGCTTCCGTTGCTGGGGTAGATCTATACACCCATATAAGGTTTATGCTAATAACTACAATTCCAGGCTTTATACTATCTGTTATATTCTTTACAATTGTAGGGTTTGTGCTTCCTGTAAACAATGTTTTAAACATTGAAAATCAGCTTCATATTATAGAGGGCACATTTAATATATCGCCATGGCTCCTACTTGTTCCCGTTTTTACAATATCTCTTATTGTAAAAAAGGTCTCCCCTTTTATTACACTCTTCAGTTCGGCACTACTGGGTGCTATTGTGGCATGTCTATTCCAGCCCGACATTTGTACCCAAATAGCTCCAGAAAACTTATCAAAAGGAGCTACTTATCTCTACTCTTCACTCAAAATTCTTTCTGGTAGTGTCTCAATAGAGACTGGCGATGCTATGCTAAACAACCTAACTTCTACTAGTGGAATGGCTGGAATGCTAAATACTGTATGGATTATACTATGCGTTGTAACCTTTGGAGGGGTTATGGAAGCGAGTGGTATGATTCAGACAATTACAGAAAAAATGATGGGCTATATAAAGAGTGCAGTAGGCCTTGTAAGCTCTACTGTTTTAACTGCAGTTTTCTTTAATATAACTCTATCAGACCAATATATGGCTATATTACTACCTGGAAAAATGTTTTCAGAAACATATAGAAAACTTGGATATGAGCCACGTTTACTGAGCCGTACTCTCCAAGATTCTGCAACAGTAACATCTGTCTTAGTCCCTTGGAACACATGTGCAGTGGTACAAGCCAGCGTTTTAAATGTTGCCACCTTTGCATATTTACCATACTGCTTTTTTAATCTTATTACTCCAGCAATAACAATTATAGTAGCAGCAATTGGATATAAAATTGTAAAGACAAAAAAATAGCACAATATTTGCATAAATAACCTTTTTAAACATTTTATATATAAATTCATGGAAATAGGAACAAACAAAGTAGTATCACTTTCATACACATTAACTGTAGAGGGAGATGTAGTAGAAACAGTTAAAGCAGACAGCCCTCTACGTTTTATATATGGAACAGGTTATCTTCTACCTAAATTTGAAGAAAATGTATCTGGCAAAAAAGTTGGAGATAGTTTTGACTTTATGCTCTCTGCAAAAGAGGGCTATGGCCAAGTAAATAGCGATGCAGTAGTTGAGCTACCAAAGAATATGTTTGAAGTAGATGGCAAAATAGAAGAGGGTCTCCTTAAAATTGGGAATGTTCTTCCAATGCAAGACTCAGATGGCAATCGCCTTCAGGGAAGCATTAAAGAGATTAAAGAAGATATTGTTGTTATGGATTTTAATCATCCACTTGCAGGCTCTGAGCTTAACTTCAAAGGCGAAGTTGTAGAAGTTCGCGAAGCAACTCCAGAAGAGTTAACAAACGGACTTTTTGGAGAGAAAGCACCAGCCGAACCAGACTGTGATAGCGGTTCATGCGCTGGATGTTCTGGTTGTTAATACCTAACTAGATATTATATCTATGCAATAGATTTATAATTTAAAAGACCGGCCATAATATTTGGCCGGTCTTTTTTTATTACTTACAAACCGCTCTACGCTCTTATTATATAATACTAAAGTTTCCCACCTAGCTTTGCTTCCCATAATAATGATTATTTTACTAATGTAATTTCTTATAATGAGGTTGGTTATTAGCTATTTGCTGCTAGCTGCTAGCTGTTGGCTTCTCTGCTCACCAGCAGCAAAGCAAACTTTGCTAGGAGATGATTACAAGTAAATACCTATTAAATAGGTATTTAACTTTTCTAAATGAGCCCCAAAAGGGCTTATTTTCAAAAGCTAACTACCACACTGTAAATAAGTTATGAGTAATCATCTCCCTGAAAATCGTTTCCCAGGGAAAAATCAGATGAATTATTAGATAAAATATTTGGAGCAATATTATAACTGAAATTTCACCAATACATTGCTTTATGTTATGTCTATCTGCTAGTTGCGAGGTGGGAAACTGTAGTATGGTAGGTACAGGGGGGCTTAAATTAATAATCTCTTACTCTAGAAACTGGAATAATATCTGGAGAAGCTCTATGACCAGAGATATATCTGTAATGCCCTGCAATACCAATCATAGCAGCATTATCTGTGGTGTATTTTAGTTCTGGAAGATAGGTTTTCCACCCTCTTTTTAAACCTTCTTGAGTGATTCTTCTTCTTAAATATGAATTGGCAGATACTCCTCCAGAGAGTGTAATCTCTTTAATAGAGGTCTCTTCTACTGCTTTTATTAATTTGATTAATAGAATATCTATCAATGTCTTTTGAAAAGAGGCACAGAGGTCATTAATATTGTTTGTAATAAATGAAGGGTCTTCTTTTAAATTATCTCTTAAGAAATATAACAGTGAAGTTTTAACACCGCTAAAACTGTAATTATATCCTTCAATTTTAGGTTTAGAAAATTTGAATTTGTTGGGATTACCCAATTTTGCTAGTTTATCTACAACTGGCCCTCCTGGGTATCCTAACTCCATAATTTTAGCACATTTATCGAATGCTTCACCTACAGCATCGTCTATTGTATGACCCAGAACATCAAACGAGAGAAAATCATTTACCTTAACAATTTGAGTATGACCACCAGAGACTAAAAGTGCAAGGAAAGGAAAAGAGGGATATTCTCTCTCTACTCCATGCTCCTTTAAAAAAGGAGACAAAAGATGCCCCTGTAAGTGGTTGACATCTACTAACGGAACATTTAGTGAAAGGGCAAGCCCTTTTGCAAATGAAGTGCCTACTATTAAAGAGCCCAACAGCCCAGGCCCTCTAGTAAAAGCAATTGCATCAATCTCACTTTTATCTATACCCGCTTCTAAAATTGCCTCTTGTGTAACAGGAACAACATTTTGTTGATGAGCCCTAGATGCAAGCTCTGGAATTACCCCACCATATTTTTTATGCACATCTTGCCCAGCCATTATATT
>JAQVZL010000081.1 GCA_028708215.1 Bacteroidales bacterium | reverse complement strand
CAATATAATCTTTGCACATTTTTAATTCATCTTGCAGGTTAAGTACGTTCTCTTGGGAAGAGGCAATGGAGACTCGTAAAAAATCTGATAATCTTAAGATATATCTTTCTGCAAGTTGCGGGTTTGTACGAATCAAAGATTTGAGTACACTAAGTGAATTAAAAAGAAAGTGAGGCTGAATATATTGCATTAGTTGAATATTTTGAGCCTCGGCATTATCAATTTTAAGTTGGGCATTTTCTATCTCTACTCTAGATTTGGTTACTTGTAAAATAACAAATTCCATCATGAATATTACAAAAGTATTAATAACTGCTGCCATAAAATATGGCGTCAAAACGGCCACGTTATTATCTCTTACAACTCCATGATTGGCAAAAAACTGTTGCATCTCTGGAGAAGAGACAACGTAGCTAATGAAACAGCCAGAAATTACAATTGTAGATATGTAGCTAGCCAAATATCTTAGTGAAAACCTAAGGTGTTTCTGCTTTACAGATTTAAATGCGACAACAAGTGAGAAGTTAATTAACCAGTGAGATATTAGGTTAATAAATAGAAGAAGAAAAATTGAGAAGTAGAAAATAAAAGGCAATGGCTTAATAGCTATAAACATAGGGACTAAAGCGAGGACTCCTATTATAAGGGAACTTACAAAAGAGAGAGTTACTATTGCTCTTAGAGGGCTTTTAATCATAATAGCTTGTCTTAAATTATACCTTTTAAAGAGATTTAGGGTTTAAAGTTAGCAATTCTTGAGAGTTTCTTTGTGGAGTTTTAGTTTTTGTAGCGTTTTGCTGCCGAGTTGCGTATAGTGAGTAGAAGTTAAATGTTAAGTATAATTAAAAAAGTTTATTAATGATTATGAAAAAGAATTTTATTTTATTTATGGCAGTAGTGTTTGCCTCTTTTAGTGCTCAATCTTGTTTAAAGAATGAGAATGAATATGAGAAACAGAAGAAGGTAGATGACCAAATTCTTGCCGAATTTGTACAGAATAACGCTCAAAATGCAACAAGACATAGTGCAGGATTCTATTATGAAAAGTTAGATGGTAGTGAAAATGCATCACTCCCTCAAGCAGGAGCTGAGCTTAAAAAAAACGATATTGTTACCTTTAAATATAGGATGTCTCTATTAAATGGAGCTCTTATTGAGACAAATTGGGGAGAAGATAACAAGCCAGAAAAGATGAAGCTAATGACCTATACGGTTATACCAGAGGCACTAGACCACGGAGTAAATTTAATGAAAGTAGGGGAGACTTATAGATTTTACATCCCTTCATATCTTGCTTATGGAAGTTATAGCACAGAGGAATTTGGCCCTAATACCAATTTTGTGATAGATATAAAAGTTTTGGGAGTTGAGTCTGAAGAGCAGATAGAGCTTGCCCAGCTAGACTCTATTGCAAATTATATTGCTGCAAGCAACGAAGATTATATGGAATTAGAATCTGGGCTCTACCTTAAAGATTCTATCCCTGGTACAGGAGGGGTCCCTTTTAACGGAAGTGGTGTTGTAATAGATTTTACCCGTAAATATTTAGATAACAGTGTTATTTATAATGTAGAAGGAACTACGCTTTATTTAGATAGAGGTATGGCAGTTCCAGGGTTAGAAGAGGGTATTAAGCTTACCAAAGAGGGCGGAACCTCTGTATTAATAATGCCTGCAAGTATTGGTTTTAAGCAGAGTGTTGCTGTTTTACCAAGAAGTGCTAGGCCTAAGCTATTTCAAGATAAGATAATTAACAATAATGTTGAGCCATATTCAATATTGAAATACGTTGTTAATCTTAAAGTTGTTAATTTATAGAGAGAAACCTATATTTATGCTCGCAATATGCCACCCACTATATGAGTAGGGTGGCTTAAAGTGGGCGCAAATGTAAAACAGAGCAATACTGAATTGTGTGGCAGATAGTAATTACGAAAACTTAGACTCAATCATACTTGGTTGTGTAAAAAAAGAAGAGAAAGCTCAGGAGGAGTTATATAAGAAGTATTTTGGTTATGCCTTGAGTATAGCACTCCTTTACAGTAACAACCGGAATGATGCCATTGAAACGGTTAACGACAGTTTTATAAAGGTTTTTAAAGAGATTAAAAAATTCAATATATCTCTATCTTTCAAACCTTGGTTACGCAAAATTATAATTAACTCATCTTTGGATAGAATAAGAAAAAGTAATAGAAGAGAGTTATTAGGTGAAGCATAAGTGCTGCATTTAGAAGACAATTCGCCACATGTTTATCAATTGATTAACGCCCAAGAGATTGAACAGTTACTTAACTATCTGCCCTCAATTCTTAAAACAGTTTTTTGTTTATATGAGATTGAAGGGTATTCACATAAAGAGATTGCCAAGAGCCTTAAAATATCTAAAAGTACCTCTAGGGTCTATTTAACTAGAGCTAAAAAAGAGTTAAGAGAGTTTTACCTTAAATTTAATTTATAGTGTAATGAGTTAATAATAGGAGTGAATGAAAAAAGAGAGCGATATAGATAATTTAATATCAAAGAGATTAAAAGGGAGAATAGAATCTTTACCAGAGCAGCAATACGTTGGGGGGGCTTGGGAAAGTTTCAAAGCTGCCAATGCAGTAAATATTAAAAGAGAGAGCAGGCTCAGAACTACTCGTCTCTTTACCTATTCTACTATAGGCGTTGCAGCGCTTTTGCTTATAGGGCTTTTCCTTTTTAATAGAGGAAGTCAAGACTTTTTACCATCTAATTATCAATTAAAATCTTCAATAGCTACTATTGAAAATAGAATCTCTGTTAATGAATCTCCTACTTTATCTATTAATAAACCCTCTTTAAAGATTAAATCTCTAAAGAGCATTACACGTAAATCTACAAGAAAAATAGAGGAGAGTTCTCTTTTAGCCCAACAGAAAGAGAACCAAAGTGAGACTGTTTTAAATGAAGAGACTTTTAACAAGACATTAAAAGAGTTTCAAAAAGAAGATGTTAATAGTGAAACTAGGGCAAATGAGCAGGAGAACATAGCTGTTCAAACTGTAAAAAAGCATAAAAAAAATGGAGAGAGTAACAGACTCTTTGAGGGAGATAATATGAGTGCAAAAAGAAAACTGCTCCATTTTGGAGTAAATATTTCTCCAGGGTTTAACTCTTCGCCTCTAAACTCTGGGGGTACATTTAACTACTCTGGAGGTCTCTCTTTAGATATTGTGATAGCTAAAAATTTAGAGATTTCTACGGGGGTACAGATAGAGCACCAAAATGTAGTAGGGGAAAATAAAACAGCCACAAAAGAGGTGTTGCCAGGCCATGTAGATGCTCTACTTACAAATTTAGATATACCTATTAATATTAAATGGAGTTTTTATTCAGATAACTCTAAAAAATATTACGTTTCGGGAGGTCTCTCTTCACTTGCTTATTTAAATGAAAAGTATACAACAACATCATATAGCCATACAATTCAGTCTAATACAGTATCTCTCTCTGCTTCCGAAAAACGCACAACTTATAAAGTAGAAAACGTAGAGACTGTAAAAACAACAACTCCTTCGCCCTCAAATGCTTTTGATGTTGCAGGAAGGGTAAATATTATTTTAGGTTATGAGCAGAGGCTCTCGCCTAAATTGAACCTTCATATTGAGCCATTTATTAAAATTCCTCTTTCTGGTTTAGCAACAGAGAATATGAGATTCACTACTGGAGGGGTCACATTTAAGGTTTCATTTTAAGTCTTGTATGGTTCTACTAGAATTGCAAATAATAAAGATGCTCTTATGACATCTATCCCAAGGTTTAGACCAGATTTTGAGGCCTATAATCCAGATGGGAGTATAAATATTATTCCCACTAGTACTATTCTTGAGAACCCATACATCACTTACTATAATAGAAATGATGGAGAGGGAACAAATTTAAATGGAACGGCTTATGTAGAGATAGATATTGTTTCGGGATTGAAATTTAGATCTGCGGGAACAATCAATTCTGCGAACTCTACAGCAGACCGCTCTCTTACTAGTTCTGAGTATAGCACTAAAGTGTGGGACAACACTCTTAACTATGCGGCAGTTTTAGGAGATCACGATATTGTTGCGGTTGTGGGGCAGTCTATTGAAGAGTACGATTTTAAAACTCAATCGGCATATGGTAGTGGGTTCCCAGACGAGGAGGTGCTTATTAATATAGGTAGTGCTTCTAGTGTAGGTGGAGATAGTGACCAATAATAATTTGGTGGCTCTTCATGCGAAGTACAGTAGTGGCTCTAGAGATGTAGACTTTTTGCTCTACTATATTAATACCTTGCATATTGCTGGGTTAAGAGAGAAGAAACAAGAGGTATTATTAAATATTTTTCACTCTACTTTTGATTTAAACTCTCTTTATGAGAGAGATTACTGGCAAATTTACTCTACTTACGATGAGTCTCCTGTTAGTAGGCAAACTCTTTTTGTGATGGATAATATGGATAGGTTTATTGAGCTGTATGGTTCAAAAGAGTCTGTAGTGGAGAAAATAGAGAAGCTCTCTGAGTAGTATTTGAAAAGATTTTCTTAAAATGTTAAGAGCCACCAAAGTTAAATGTTTTGGTGGCTCTTTGTTTTTATTTTAATATATAGTTAGATATAACTATATTTACAAAACTTATTATTTATTGTGCTTAAAATCTTAACCCTAACCTTATATTATACTTCAATAATTTGAGCTCAAAATATAGCGATAAAAAGTCTCTCCCTTTAATGGTTGGCTTGCTTCTCTTCTCCTTTGTAATTTTATTTAGCTTGGGTCTTTTCTATTTTTCCCAGGAAAGAAAACAGATATTGCAACAAAAATTTGAAGAGTTGCACGTTATCTCTAATTCTAAGATAAATCAACTAGTAGAGTTTCATAAATCTCACTTCAGGTTTTTAAATTATATATCTGGTACTGAGCCTTTTTTGCAGTATATAAGAGAGATTGTACAAAAAGATCTATCTAATGCTAATCTATTAAAAGAAAATATAAATTCGTTTACTTCGCCAAACTATTATACAAATGTTTTTTTGACAGATAGCACTGGTTTTATATTGTTAGATGCTTCTTCTTCAAGAAATGTACATTCAATTGCTCAAGATAGAGATACTCTTATAGATTCCTATACTCTTAAGGCTATAAAAGAGGTATTCAATACAGGAGAACCCTTTGTAAATGAGTTCTTAGACAATATGCCTGTAGGTACAGCACCCTATATGCTTGTCTCTCCTGTTTTAAGTAAAGATAGTAATGTAATAGCAACAATTGTCTCTTTAGTAGATGCTACAGAGTATATAATTCCAATTTTAAATCAATGGAGTGAGTTTAATAGATCAAACATTAGTATTTTAGCTCGCAAAGAGGCAGGCTCTGTAAGAATTTTAGACCCTAGCAATAAATTTGCTAAAATAAATTTTATCTCTGTAGAGTCTTGTCCAATTCTTGGTGAAAATCTTAATTTTAAAATAGAAGATAAAGTATTTGCCGCAAATCTAGGGTTTTTTACTGGGTTAGATTTAGACAGCAATCAAGTTATTGGCAAGTACACTAAAATCTTTAGTTCAGATTGGTATCTTGTAGAAAGAGTCTACTCTAGTCACATTTATGGTGCTATAAACAAAAAGGCATCTTATGCAGCTATTATAGGAGCTATTGCTTTTCTATTTTCATTAACTGCTTTGCTGGGATTACACTACCATAAAGTTAGAAGAAATAAAAATAGATTGATTGAATCTCAAAAAGAGGAAGAGGAGCGTCGCAGGGAGCTTGCCGAGATTAGACTAGAGCTTTGGAGGTTTTCTGCTAACAACAATTTAGATAAAACTTTAAAAGAGATTTTAGATAGGGTATGCACAATTACAAATAGCTCTTTTGCTTTTATCTATTTTTTAGAGCCAGATCAAGAGACTATATCTTTAACAGCTTGGTCTACAGAAACAGCAAAACAATTTGCATCTTTTATTAGTAGGTTTACTTCTAAATCTATTAGATTTGCAGGAGTATGGACTCAAGCTATTAAAACTGGAGAGCCTCTTGTTCATAACAACTTTGCAGAAGAGCAAAATAAGAGACCTTTACCTAAAGGTCACCCTGTTTTAACCAGAGAGATTGTTGTTCCTGTTACTAGAAAGGGTAAAGTTGTAGCTGTAATGGGTGTTGCAAACAAACCCATACTTTATGATTCAAACGATGTTTTTTTAGCCTCTTTCATTGCAGATGTATTATTGGAGGTCTCTCGTAGTAAATTTAAGGAAGAGGAGTTAAAAAAGAGTGAAGAGAAATATAGAGGTTTCTTTTATGACCACTCTGCAATTAATATGATTATAGACTCTTCTAACGGCAATATTTTAGATGCTAACAATTCTGCAGCAGATTTTTATGGTTGGTCTGTAGATGAGCTCAAGAAGATGAATATGAGTGAGATAAATACTCTCTCTCACAATGATGTAGCAGAGTTAGCTAAGAAGGCTTTGGATTTTACAAACTATTCTTTTGAGTTGCAGCAAAAAAAAGCAGATGGATCTTTAGTAGAAGTAGATGTTTTTGCTGGAAGAGTTTTTATTGAAAATAAACCATGTATTTATGCAAATATTCACGATGTTACATTAAAGAAATATAGAGAAAAAGCGCAAGATATTTTATATGCAATTACTAGAAGTTCTATGGGGGCAATAACCTTGGAGCAGTTGGTAACTACTTTAAAACAAGGTTTGGGTAGCTTGGTAGATGTAAGTAATTTATATATAGCTCTATATGTATCAGACAAAAATAGTCTAAGAGTAGAAGATTATAGCAACCAAGGCTCTAGTGGTGTCTATTGGCTCTCTATGGATAGTATAGTGGGTCATGTTTTTAAATCCCATAAATCTCTTATTTTGACTTCAAAAGAGATTGCACCTTTTGTATTAAAGCATAATTTAGCTACTCCCCTTAATACTCCAGAGTGTCTGTTGTGCCTACCTCTTGTTTTCGTTAACAAAGCTAGGGGTGTATTAGTGCTTAAAAGCTATAAAGATTCTAACGCTTATGACTCTGATAGTTTGATATTGATGGATATGGTTGCTCATGAACTATCTTCTGCCATTGCCCGTTTCGAACTCATAGAAGATTTAGTTTACGCAAAGGCTAAGGCAGAGGAGAGTAATAGGCTTAAAAGTGCTTTTATAGCAAATCTAAGCCACGAGGTTAGAACACCTATAAATGCTATTGTTGGCTTTTTAGATCTTCTCTCAGACCCCAGTTTTAACAAAGAGCATAGGGAGGTCTTTTTAGAGCAGGTAAAAGCAGGTTCAGATTGGCTCACCAAAACCTTGAACAACCTTGTGGAGGTTTCTGAAATTGAATCTGGTACTGTAAGTATAAGCCGTAGTTCTATAGATGTTAACTTTCTGCTTAAGAGTTTATATGAGCAGTTTAGCAAAGCATCTGTATCAAAAGAGATTTCGTTAAAATTGAACTTGAAAGTTCCT
>JAQVZL010000080.1 GCA_028708215.1 Bacteroidales bacterium | reverse complement strand
TTCTTTTGCTTACTGTAGCGATACAGCTCCTTTTAAAGCTCTCCCACTATTTGTTAAAGATGTAGACTTGCTTTACCACGAAGCTACTTTTGGATCAGATTTAGAAGCTATGGCTGCTAAGACCTTACACTCTACTGCCCAGCAAGCAGCTAATTGTGCCCTTGAAGCTTCGGCAAAAAAATTGTTGATTGGGCACTTCTCTTCTAGGTATAAAAGTGTAGATAAGTTATTAGATGAGGCTCGTGAGATTTTCCCAGAGTGTTATATTGCAAATGAGGGCACGGAGTTTGAAATACCTTTAGTTAAACTAAATAATAGATATAATTTTAATAAAATAGTATGAAAAAGATAATAATTGCACTTTTTGTTGTTACTATAACATTAATTCCCTCTCTCGTTTATTCACAACAAAATATAAAAGGAGAAGATCTGAATAAACATATTACAAAGTATGGACAGGTGCTTTTTTATCTGAACAATTACTATTTAGATACTCTTAATAATAGCGATATTACAGAAGAGGCTATTAAATCTCTTATATCTACTTTAGACCCACACTCCTCATATATTTCTGCAAAAGATGTTAAGGCAATGAATGAGCCTCTAGAGGGTAACTTCGATGGAGTTGGGATAGAGTTTGCTATAATAAGAGACACTTTGACTGTTGCCTCTCCAATTTCTGGAGGCCCATCTGAGAGAGTTGGAATAAGAGCAGGAGATAAAATAGTTGAGATTGATGGTGATACAGTTGCCTCTATTAATCTAACTAATGATATGGTGTTTAAGTATCTTAGAGGGCCTAAAGGCACTCATGTTAAACTTAATATTGTTAGAAGGGGGGTAGATGAGGTTTTGGAATTTAATGTTGTTAGAGATAAAATTCCTATTAATAGTGTAGATGCTGTATATGAGGCTGCCCCTGGTGTGGTATATGTAAAGTTAAGTAGGTTTGCTGCAAATTCTACTCATGAGATTATTACTTCAATATTAGATTTAGATATTGGTGCTATAGATGGTTTTATTCTTGATTTAAGAGGTAATTCGGGAGGGTATCTAGGCACAGCTATTGAAATTTCAAATTTTTTCTTGAATGCTGGACAAACAATTGTCTATACAGAGGGAATGAGAGTTCCTAAGATGGCAGAGAAAGCTAAGGGCACAGGTTTTTATAAGAAAGGTGCTTTAGCAGTTTTAGTAGATGAGCATTCAGCATCGGCAAGTGAGATAGTTGCTGGTGCAATTCAAGATTGGGATAGAGGTACTATTATTGGAAGAAAAACATTTGGTAAGGGGTTAGTGCAGCAGATGCTACCACTTAACGATGGGGCTCAATTGAGGCTTACTGTAGCTCGTTATCATACTCCTAGTGGTAGGGTAATACAAAGTCCTTACAAGGAGGGGGCATCAAATTCTTATTATAAGGCAATTATAGATAGGTATGAGAGGGGGGAGTCTTTTAATAGAGATAGCATTCATTTCCCAGACTCTTTAAAATATAAGACTTTAATTAAAGGCCGTACTGTCTATGGAGGAGGGGGAATTATGCCAGATATCTTTATTCCTGCCGATACTACATCTTATACAAAATATTATTCTCAATTAATTAGGAAAGGAATTGTATTAGATTTCATGAACGATTTTTCAGATAAAAATAGAAAGCAATTAGAGGCTAAGTATAGTTCTTTTAATAGTTTTGAAGCTAATTTTGAGATAGATTCATCTATGAAAGAGAGTCTTATTACTTTTGCAAAGAGTAGAGGGTTAGAAC
This sequence comes from Bacteroidales bacterium, assembly GCA_028708215.1. Lineage (GTDB taxonomy): Bacteria > Bacteroidota > Bacteroidia > Bacteroidales > UBA932 > Bact-08. The sequence continues at coordinate 5,701 of JAQVZL010000080.1, read as the reverse complement.
CAAATATTCAAGAGTATAATAAATCTGCTTCAGAGATAGAGACCTATATGAAGGCTTTGGCTGCTAGGTCTCTTTTTGGAACAACTGCCTATTTTCGCATAGTAAATAGAGGAAATGACAAGGAGTTTAAGAGGGCTCTAGAAGTTGTAACTGCTAATTTACTTTAATTTAGAGATAGCTGCTTGATATGCTCTAGCATTGCGATTGTGTTGAGCCAAAGTTATAGCAAAGTTATGAGAACCATCTAGCGAAGAGTCTGCACAAAAATAGAGGTAGCTATGTCTCTGGTAGTTTAGTACAGCATCAATCACAAATTCGTTAGTAAGTACAATAGGGCCGGGCGGAACTCCGGCTTTTTTATATGTGTTATAGGGCGATTCTATTTTGAGATGTTTATAAAGTATTCTTTTAATAGAGGGGTCGTTTAGAGCAAACTTTATTGTAGGATCGGCCTGTAATGGCATTCCCCGTTTTAACCTATTAATATAGACTCCTGCTATTTTTTTATGTTCGCTTTTTAAGTTGCTCTCTTGTGCAACTATAGATGCAAGAGTAGTTACTTGAATAGGAGTGAGGTTAAGTGCTTGAGCTTTAGCTTTTCTCTCTTGGTTCCAGAAGTTATGATACTCTTTATTAAGCCTAATTATTAAATCTTTAGGCTTTGTAGTCCAGTAAATTTGATAGGTATTAAGAATGAACATAGCTGGGAAGCTATATCTGTTAAAACCTAAGGAATCTATTAATGCTGAGTCTGTTAATGCTTTATATACATCTAGTGAGTCTGAAGAGATTTTCTCTGAAATTATTGACGATAACTTTTCGGGTGTTCTAATATTACCTGCTAAAACTAAGTTGTGAGGTTCTTGTAGCCCAAGAACAAACTGTCTTACAAGTTGTTTATTGTTTTTATTTGGTTCAATTTTGTACCGGCCTGGCTTTATTTTACCCTCTAATTTCCATATTTGCGAAGCTACTTTAAAGCTATAGCTGTTTTGAATTGCCGAGTTTGTTTTTAGTGTACTTAGCAGAGTATCTAATGAGGTGTTTTCATGAATATAAACTATAGTTTCAGATTTAGAGGAGTTTGCTTTGATTATTACAAACCAACAAAAAAGGCCCATTACAATAGAGACTAGTATAAATGTAAAAAGAGTGGTAGTAAGTAGTTTCTTCATTACTATCTAAGTTTAATTATATCACCTTGGCTAATTGTAGATTTTTTGTTCATGCTGTTTAACTTTAATAGTTTTTTTAGCCTAATTCCATATTTTTGAGAGATATTATACATTGTCTCACCCTTTTCTGCAATATGTTTAGGCAGCTCTCTATTACCTTGAGCCTTTTTCTTCTCTATATAAACAATGGTGTTTTCTGTTAAATCTCTATTTTTAGAAAGATCGTTAAATCTAAGGAGTTCACGTCTAAAAAGGCCAAACTCTTTTGCGATTGAAGAGTAGGTGTCATTTTTATTAGCTCTAATACAAGCTACTCCATTTTTAGTGTAGAGAGGCCTAGAGAGAGAGATTGAATATAAGTTGCTAGATTTCTCTGGTAATAATTCATTAAATTGAGTTATTTTATCTGGAGTAGTAGGAAGCCCTTGTGAAAGATTGTCGTACTTGAATAGAGAATACTTTTCAATGATTCTAATTAGGAGAGTTGCGTAATTTGGGTTTGTAGCATAACCAGCAGCTTTAAGACCATGTGCCCAACCTTTGTAATCTTTAATATCTAGGTTAAATAGGAATCTATATCTCTCTCTGTAGCGTATAAATTCTGAGTGGTCTTTATAGGATTCATTTGGGGAGTTGTATTTGCGAAAACATTCATTTTTTTTATCATCGTCGTGATAGATTGTAGCTCCTTTCCAACCGTGACACTTTATTCCAAAATGGTTATGTGCTTTCACAGCTAATCTAGATTTTCCGTTGCCAGATTCAAGAGAGCCTTGAGCAAGTATTATGCTTGCGGGAATACCATACTCATTCATTTGCCTAATGGCAATGTTTTTGTAGGTTAATATATATGCCTCTGTTGCATCTGTTTGTGCAAATAGGGTTGTGCAAATAAAAAAAAGAGTGGCAAGTGATACCAGAGTTTTTGGGTGAAATTTCATATATAAGATTACTCTATGCGCAAAATTACTAATTTTGTAACAATCTCAAATTAAAATGGAATGAAGAGAAAAAATATTAATATTGAATATAAAGAGTATTTAAACAAAGAGGAGCTGTCTAAAGAAGAGATTCTTCTATTGGAGAGGGCTGCCCAAGCAGCAGAAAGCGCATATGCACCCTATTCTAATTTTCATGTTGGGGCTGCACTACTTTTAAGTAATGGAGAGATTGTTGCAGCTAGTAATCAGGAGAATGCTGCATATCCTTCTGGGCTGTGTGCAGAGAGAGTAGCAGTTTTTTATGCCCATGCAAAATACCCTGCTGAATCTATACTCTCAATGGCTGTTACAGCAATGGTAGATGGAAAGTTATGCAAAACGCCAACCTACCCTTGTGGAGCTTGCAGGCAAGTATTGTCTGAGTCTGAAAAGAGAGCAGGTTCTCCAATCAAGATAATTATTGGTGGAGAGAAGGTTATACAAATTGTAGAGGGCATTAGTTCTCTTTTGCCTTTTGCTTTTGATAATGTTTCTAAATAGTTTTTTTCGCTCTTTAGAAATTTGTATTATCTTTGTGCTGGGGTAAGTCATATACGACCAGCTCCCACTGAACTCCCCCAGGGCCGGAAGGCAGCAAGGGTAGGTGGTTGTAGCGGTGCGATATATTAAGCTTACCCTTTTTTCTATTAAAAAAGTTCAAACATTATTAGCATGAAAATAGCAGTAGGGCTTTCGGGGGGCGTAGATTCCAGTGTTGCAGCCTGGTTGCTCAAAGAGCAGGGTCACGAGGTTATAGCTCTCTTTATGCAAAATTGGCACGATACAACAGGAACACTTTATGGCGATTGCCCTTGGAAAGACGATAAGGCAATTGCTCAAATGGTTGCAAAAAAACTTAATATCCCTTTTCATTTTGTAGATCTTAGCAAAGAGTATGGTAAGAGGGTAGTGGATTATATGTTTTCTGAGTATAAGTTGGGTAGAACTCCTAATCCCGATGTCTTATGTAATAGAGAGATAAAATTTGATGCCTTTTTAACGAGAGCTTTAGAGCTTGGTGTAGATTGTGTTGCAACAGGGCATTACTCTAGAAAAGAGACAATAATTAAAAGTGATGGCCAAGAGGTTCATAGATTATTGGCAGGAGTAGACCCAAGTAAAGACCAAAGTTATTTTTTATGTCAACTTTCACAGGAGCAGCTTTCTAAAGCTATTTTCCCAATAGGGGGGCTTTTAAAATCTCAAGTAAGGGAGATAGCTGCTAAAGCAGAACTTCCATCGGCAAATAAAAAAGATTCACAAGGTATCTGCTTTGTTGGTAAGGTAGATCTACCTCTATTTCTACAGCAGAAACTTGAGGCTAAAGATGGTAATGTAGTAGAAGTTTTTAAAGAGTTCTACCAAGATAGTGATATATTCAATTATTGCGTAGAGGGTTACGATAATTTAGATAATCTATCTTTAATTTCTATGCCCTATAATTATAATGAAAGTTCTGGTACTATTATTGGTGCTCACACTGGGGCGCATTTCTATACAATAGGTCAAAGGAAAGGACTTAATATTGGAGGCCATGTAAATCCTCTCTTTATAATCTCTACCGATATTAATAGTAATACAATTTATGTGGGAGAAGGTCAAGACCATCCAGGGCTTTATAGAAAAGCTCTCTTTATTAGATCAAGTGAAATTCACTGGATACGTCCAGATCTCTCTATGCAAGTTGGCGAAGTTAGAGACTATTTAGTTAGAATAAGATATAGACAACCTCTGCAAGAAGCGAAAATATTCTGCAAAAAGGAGGGACTCTATATTGTGTTTAACAAACCTCAAAGAGGCATAACTCCCGGTCAATTTGCTGCATGGTATTTAAATGAAGAGATGCTTGGCTCAGGAGTTATATCTTAATTAGTCTATTTTAACTCTTTAAAATGGGTTGTTTTACTGGTTGGTTTAAATTTAGGGGGAGCATAATCGAAAAGAGGAAAAACTTGCTCTGTTTTGCCAGATGTGTAATTCCAGATAGATGCGTAGTCTCTTTTCTTCTCTCCCATTGCTTCTAATTCTCTTAGGTATGATGCCACAGACCTGTTTTCAATAATATAAACTTGGCCCATTTTATCTATTATAGGGCTATGCTCTCTAGTTCTGTCGTGGTCAAATTTGAGGATTCTCTTGCCCTCTTTAGAGATACCAACCATTTGAAAAGTCATACTTTTACCTATTGCTGGCAAATTAAGCACATTTCTGTCTGTAGGAACAAAAGGAAGTTTGTTCTTTTTTGTGAAACTATTTAATTTTTTAGCAATATCTTCTCCCTTGCTAAAGATGTGGTTTAGCTCATTTATTTGTTCTTGATTCATTCTTGCAAAAGATTTCTCTTCTACCTGTTCTTGCATTGATCTGCTGTTTGGTGCATATACCTCCATGTTCTCTTCAAATCCCTTAACAGTGAACGTATAGTAGCTAACAACCCCCAAGGAGTTTAGAGATTGTCTTAGTTTGGCAGTATGTCCTCTTCTGGAGGCTGCAGCTGTAAAGACCATTTGATTAGAGATAACCCATCCTGCAGAGAGTAACCCTTTAATTGCATTTCTTGCTTCTACAGTAATTTCTAAGGGGCTTTGGAAATGAGTCTGTATTACAAACTGTTGAATACCTGCTTCTTTACCTTTCTCTCGGAAGTTTTTCAAGAGCTCTATCAAATCTGGCCCTATTCTCATTGGCAAATATGCAAGAAGTCTAGAGCCCAACCTTACTCTTTGAATCTCGTAATACTTCTCACCTTCTGGTCTAGCTTTATTGGCCTCTCTTTTTCTAATTGCCATTTTTACAACGGCATTTAAAATTTTTTCTAACGCTTTGTTGCTGCTCATAAGAGCATCTCCACCTGTAATTAGTATATCTCTTAATTTTGAGTCTGTCTCAAAATAACCCATGAGTTTAACTAGTTTTGCCTCCCAGCTCTCCTTAGGCTTTAGTGAGTCCATATCAAAATTTAATCTTTCGCTTTGGAAATCATACATTCTTTGGCATGATGCGCAGAGCCCGCCACAGCTGCGCCCACGAGTATCGGGTATCATTATAGCTACCTCTGGATATCTGCGGTGAATATTATGAGTGGTAGGCAGTAACCAACCAGCAGCATTAGGCTCTCCAGGAACAACTGTATCTTCTTTTTCCCAAGCTTTGATATTACCATAGGTGTCTACTAAGGAGTTTGAGTATAGTACATAGCTCCTTATGGAGTAGTCATTAAAGCCGTTTGGATCTGTACAGAGGAGTGATATATAGTATGGTGTAACAAAAAAAGGAATTTTCTTCTCTTTTGCTTTATTGAGCATTCGCATTGTTTTGGTAGAGAGACTCTCTTCCAAAAATAGATTTAACTCTTGAGGGCTCTTTACTGCCATTGCAAGATGAAAACGAAAGTCGTTCCACCACTCATTTACCTTAGCCTTTTTCTCTTGGTAACTTAAATTAACTTCAAACTGATATTTTGATGAAGAACCAGCTCTTTTTTCAATTTTTTTAATAAGTAACTCTATAATTCTATTTTTATTATAGATCCTTTTTTCTCTAACA
>JAQVZL010000079.1 GCA_028708215.1 Bacteroidales bacterium | reverse complement strand
ACAGAAATTTTGAGATAAGGTACTCTAGTTTAACCTCATATTTATCAATCTCTTCTTGGTGAGTCTCTCCAAATCTTTTTTCGTAGCTAACAAAAATATCATTGGTAATGTATTTCCCTACAGTTACAGTGGCATTACTAAAGTTGCCATTACTTTTTACCTCTATATAATCTACATTTAGCTTATCGCCTAAGAATTTGGTTAGTTGTGAAGAGAGTAAAGAGGCTGCAGCGCTCCCTGCTATGCTGGCTTTGCTTGCTCCAGAGATATTCTCTTGTTGGCTAATAGAAAGTTGGTTGAGAGAGCTCCCAAAAAAGATATAAGAGAGTGCATCTCCCTCTTCTATTGAGTTCCCGTCTAGAGTAAAATTCACTTTTGGGTTATCTATTGTGCCATGTAAATTAACTGCTAGTTTCTGCTCAATTTTATCTGAATTTCTAAAAATGTAACTAGCATCTAAGTTGAGCTGGAAAAGATAATCTTCTCCCCCTTGGAAAGTTACTGTGCCTTGGTCTATTTTAAATGTTTTGCCAAATATTTGGTATTGGCCTCTAACCACATTTACAGTGCCAAAGAGTTCGAAAAATTCTCGGTTTTTTATTAGTTCAAGATCTCCAGAGAGTTCAATACGCATCTCGTTGTTTTTGACCCAGGTGTTGCGGGGGATAGTGAGATTAAGTTTGCCAGTAAAGTTTTTTAAATAATCTATGGTTGCAGAATCGCTTAGATTAATACTTTTTAGTGGGACAATATTTGTTGTTGAATCTGATAGCTCTTTTTGCCGCTCTATCTCTTGCATTAATATAGATTTTGGCATTGTTGGGCTATTGAATTTGCCCATTAAATTAAATAGGTACGGGAGGTTAATTTCTGCTTTAGGAACTGTTATATCTCCACCAAAGAGTACTTCTCCTTTTTCCCCAGAGATAGAAGCATCTCCAGAGAGTTGCATATTGAATTGTTTATGATTGAAGGGGCTAAACTGGTTGAAAGCTATCTTTATAGTTGAGTTTCTTACTTTACCTTTATAAAAATCAGAGATAAAATCTACTTGCCCTTGTGCTGTTACTTCTCCTTTTAATGAGTGTATCTGAAATGTGTCTATAATAATTTTCTCTTTCTGTAGGCTTGTGTTAAAGAGTACTTTGTTATAATCTATTCCATATTGAGGTATTTTAAATGAGGCGTTTGTAAGGCGAAAGCTGCCATAGGGGTTTAAAGAGTTGAGCGGCCCGTTTATACTTGCCGAGCCCTCTATATATCCATTAATCTCTTCTGCTAAGTTTAATGTTTGAAACAGTGACAATGGAAATTTGTCTATAAACAGTGTGCCAGAAATACTATCTTCTGGGTTAAGCTTATAGCTTATGCTATCTAGCCTTAATTGTAATGGTATTTGAGCTGTTAACTCTATTCGGCCACTATCTCTTGGAGCTATAATTCCCTCTAAACTTAGGCAGTTCTCTTGGTAATCTATGTCTGTTTGGAATTTATTAATTGTGTACTCATTAAAAACAGGTTGGTTAATTGAGAAATTCCCTGTTAGTAGGGGAGATGAGGCACTCCCTTTAAGTGATAAGTCAATGTTGATATCTCCTGTTGCATCTATCTCTTGGCCTGTTAGCTTTGTTATCTCTTGAATATTAAGATTGGCAACTTTCAAATCTAGCCCTTCATTAGAGTCTGTACTGTAAAACCCATTTACCCATATGTAGCCTAAGCTATCATTTCCGTTGGGGGCTAATTTAAAGTTCTCTACAGTATAAGTTGTTGAATCTATTGTAAAATATGCGGGAGACTCTTTTAGAGACCATTGTGCCTGTTTATAGTTTAATAACCAACTATCTAATCTTACTTTCAATTGATCTCTCCAGTTTATTGCTGTATTAAAATTGGTGCTTATCTCTGTATTGGCAAGAGTGCCATAAATAGAAGCAGAGTCTAAACTAGAGGTTACAACTGCGGTTATAGAGTCTATTTGCAAGCTGTTATTTCTTATGTTATTAATTACTAAATTGGCATTTACTACTGTATCTTTCTCTGTTAAAAGAGCTTTAGTATCTAGAAAGATATTTCCAGTTTTTAACCCCTCTATGGGTATGTAGGAGTCAAACTCATCTAGGTTTTGAAGATGAGCTGTTAGGGTTATATTTGAGGTTGAATTAGGTGAGTAGTTGCCACTAGCATCTACTGTGAGTGATTTAGTCTTTAAATTAAACTTCTCTATTAATAAGTTTTCAAAAGAGTATGTTAGGCTTGCTAATGCTGTGTCAATTGAAATCTCTGCTATGTTAGATTTTCCAATAGCTATATTTGCTTTTGCATTAAGAGTTTTGGGGTCAAACCCATTTCCATTAATGCTGCCTTTAAGGTTTAAGTTAGATGTAAGGCTTTCTTGCCCAGTTATAAGTTCTAAATTTAGATCTTTTGCCATTAATTGAAGGCTATATGAGGGCCTCTTTTTAAAAAAACCTTCTATAGTAGGAGTTATACTTATCTCTCCAAATGCACCTCGGCCCACTCCATTGCCTCTAAGGTCTCCTCTCTCTATATCAAGTTCAAAGTCTATTAGATCTACTTTGTGATTTTCTATTATACTGTTTTTAAAGTTTCCTTCTATTCTGGTGACTAATGTTTCTGGATTGGCACCCATTCCCTTTGCAAGTAAACTCCCATTTATTTGGTAATCCATCTCTGGAGCTGCACCCCAATTAGCTAAGTTTAGATTAAATAACTTACCTATTATTTTATACTTAATTAGTGAATCTCTCTTGTCATATATAATTGCAGGAAAATTATCTAAATCTATCTCTAATTTTATGCTCTGGTTTTTCTCTTTTTTATTTGGTTCAGCACCGCTCTTTTGACTGTTTAGTTGTATTGATGTAAGTAAAGAGTTGTTTTGTGCATTAGCAATTAATTCAAGAGTAGGGTTTACATCTATTTTAACACCAGACATGTAGTAGCTAAATTCATTGAAACTAATTGGCTCTGTGGTTAGTATAAACTCTCCAATGAGTTTGGGATCTAGATAGTAACTTCCGTTTGCATATATTTGGTTATAAGCTGTCTCTATCTCAAGGTCATTTAACTTAACTCCTTTTTTATTACCAGTAATAGTAGCTGTTAGCTCTTTCAATAGTAGGTTTGGCTCTTGAGTTTCAAGATTGAATTTATGAAGCTTAAGATTCTTAGACTCTTCTGAATAAAAGAGCGAGAGATTAAGGTCTATACTTTCTACTCTTTTTGGGAAGACTGTTTGTGCCGATTCTATTTTTACTAGACCCTCTTCAATAGAGAACTGTTTTATATCTATTGAAAATGAACTGCTTGTAGTATCTGTACTACTGCTTGTGGTGTCTGTGTTACTACTTTTTGGCGGCATTAAAATCTTTTGAATATTCCAAATAGACTCTTTTGTTTGCTTTAAAAAGAGCGATGGGTGCTCTATAGTTATAGAGGTTATCTCTAACCTATTCTTTAGAAGTTGGTATAGGTTATAACTTGCGCTTAGTTTAGGAATATAGGCAACACTATCTTGCCCGTCTAATAATAGAATATCTGTTAAAATAAAACCTTTAAAGAAATTTCCATCTACTTTTTCTATTTTTAGGGTTACACTTAAATAGGAGGCTGCACCTTTTTCAATTATTGCTGGAACTCTACTTTTGAAATAGTTGGTTTGAATAAAAAGGGCAGTTATAACTAGTAAAAATGTAATAGAGGCTATAGTAATTAGCAACAGTCTACTTATATATTTAACAACTTTTCTCATACTAAAATGCTTGACCTACACTAATAAAAAACTGGGGCTTTTTCTTCTCATTTCTAATAGGAAAACCAACGTCGAATCTAATTGGGCCAATAGGAGTTTCAATTCTAATTCCTGCGCCAATTGCATATGCAAGTTCTCTTAAGTTATATTTGAAAGAGTGGCTCCATACATTTCCTGCATCTATAAAAGCTACTCCATTAATACGCCAAAAGAGAGGGACCCTAGCCTCTATATTTGCTTCCAGCACACTATTACCACCTAATGGGGTTCCGCTCTCTCTCTTAGGCCCCAATTGAGATCTGTTCCACCCTCTAACAGAGTTGCTCCCTCCTGAATAGAATCTATCTTCTACAGGAATAAAGTTAGAGCTATCTTTAGAATGAATTCCACCTACTAGTGCTCTAAATGCAAGTACAATGTTTCCTACCTCTTGATATCTCCTAAATTCACTCCATAAGCGGCTGTAGTTAAACTTTCCACCAAATAGGTATCCATTTAGTTTTAGACCAACCGAAAGGTAACTCCCTTTAGTTGGAGAGAACTGAGGCTTTGAATTGTTAAAAAAGGCAGAAATTAAAACACCAGATTTATTATAAAGCAACTTCTCTTCTTCTGTATTAATAGATTGATTGTCATCTTTCTCTACATGTTGTTTTACATTTTCTAAATAGTATGTAAAAGTGCTATTTAAAGAGGAGGTTATTTTATAATTTATAGGTACATTCACACCGTATGAGCGAATATCGTATCCTGGTTCTTTTTTACGTTGTATAAAGGGATTTACAACAATTGAGCTGTTTCTGCCTATAAATTGGTGCTCAATCCAGCGTAGGTTTACAGAGTAAGGCTCAATATAAGAGTGTTTGATGTAGAGGTTTAGCCTACGGGCACCCCCTAATAATCCTTTGAAATTAAGGTCTGCAAAAGCTCGGAGTCTATCTTCTGTCCCATACCCTACTCCAAACTTTGAAGAGAATCTAGGGGCCTCTTCTAGATAGATAGTAACAGGAATTGGGCTCTTAGATGTTTCTAAGTTGGTCTGGGGCATTATTGAAGCTACTTTAAAAAGTTGAAGAGCATATAAATTTTCACGAGTTTTTTCTAGAATAGATTTATTATATAGCTCTCCCTCTTTATAAGAGATCTGTTTTCTAATAGTTTTTTGAGAGATGTGGTTATTACCCTTAATAGTGGTCTCTCCAATATAACACAATTCACCACTATTTATAGTGTACTCTATGTCTGTTAAGTACTCTTTAAGATTCAAGTTTAAACTATACTCTACTTTAGCGTAGGCATATCCTAAATCCCTAAAGGTTTTTTCTATAATCTCTATATCTTTTAGTAATAATTGATCTCTAAATCTCTTTGTTTTTAGTAAGTTAAGGCGTTTTGTTACACTTTTAGTAATAGAATCTACTTTCGAAGAGGGGAGCTCTCCTTTGACTATAAAGGAGAGAGAGTCAACAATAATAGGTGAGCCCTCTACTATCTCTATGTTTATATTTACCCTCTCTTTTTTGTGGTTAACTTTTAAGGGTAATAGAGTAGCAGTGGCATCTATAAAGCCTTCACTTTGATAAATCGAAACTATTCTCTTAAGATGGGCATCCATCAATTCATTACTGTAGAAATAAGGCTCTGTTTTAGTAAATAAAAGCTGTAAAGACGAGACCTCTTTTAGTGTCATATTATCTAGCAAGAAACTTTTTTCTAAGTTCTCATTTCTTTTAAAAGAGACTTTTCTTACTTGGTAGTTCTCTTGACAAATAGCTAATGTATAAACGCAAAGAGCCATAGTTAGTGAAAAGAGATATCTGGTTAGCCGTTTACTCATATCTATATTTTAAATACAAAGATAGTTTTAAAAAATTAGCTTTGGGAGACCATTTTTATTAGTTAATTTTGTGCACACAAAAAAAATATAAAATGAAGATAGTTTTTCTAGATGCAGCTACATTAGGAGAAGATGCCAATTTTTCTGAGTTAGAGAAGTTAGGAACGTTTGTGAGTTATTCATTGACAGAAGAGAGTGATGTAATATCAAGAATTAAAGACGCTCATGTAGTAATAGTGAATAAAGTTAAGCTAGGGAAGAGAGAGATTGACTCTGCTCAAAATCTCAAATTAATATGTGTGGCAGCTACTGGAACAAACAATATAGATAGTGAATATGCCACTAAAAAAGGCATTCCTGTTAAAAATGTTGTAAATTACTCTACAGATAGTGTGGCTCAAATTACTTTTGGATCGCTTTTGACATTGATAAATAGTAGTATCTATTTTGACTCTATAGTTAAAGATGGTAGCTACTCTAATAGTGGCCACTTTACAGATACCGGCCGCTCTTTTTTTGAGCTTAAGGGAAAGAATTTTGGTATAATTGGAATGGGAAATATAGGCAAAAGAGTAGCTGCAATTGCATCTGCTTTTGGTTGCAATGTTTTTTACTACTCTACAGGAGGAGTTGCTCACTGTAAAGAGTACCCCTCTGTCTCTCTTAGCGAGCTACTTGCAAAGAGCGATATTGTCTCTATCCACTCTCCATTAAATGAGAAAACTCAAAATTTAATCTCTTTAAAAGAGCTAAAGGCTATGAAGACCTCTGCAATATTAGTTAATATGGGCCGAGGCGGTATTGTCAACGAGAAAGAGTTGGCTCAGGCGCTAAACTATGATTTAATTGCAGGAGCGGTTATAGATGTTTACGAAGATGAGCCTATTCCAGAGGGGCACCCATATCTCTCACTAAAAAATCCAGAGAAAATAGTGCTCACACCACACATAGGTTGGGCAAGCATAGAGGCCAGAAAACTATTGATAGAAAAATTGGTAGCGAATATTAAATCTACTTCAATATAAACTTCATTTTCTTAAATAAATCATTCACATCTACAATAGCAATGCGAGATGCAACATCAGACATTGCGTAAGGGATAATTAAACTCTCATTTACCAACATGCTCCCACATGAATAGATAACATTGGGCACATAGCCTTCTCTCTCTTCTTGGTTAGCAGTCATAAGTGGCTCTTCTAACTGTGCAATTACCTTTGTAGGGTCTTCTAAGTCTAGCAATATTACTCCAATAGAGTATTGGCGCATGTTTCCTACACCATGAGTTATCACTAGCCAACCTCTATCTGTTTCTATGGGCGAACCGCAGTTGCCTATTTGAATGAACTCCCATGGCTGTTCAGGCTCTTGAAGGAGTGTAGATTTGTCCCAAAAATGTAAATTATCTGAAAACATTATGTGGTTATTTTCGCCATCTTGTCTAGTGAGCATAGCATACTTACCATTTATCTTTCTTGGGAAAAGAGCCATCCCTTTATTCTTTACGCCTTCTCCATTAAGGGTTGTCATTTTGAATGTTTGAAAATCTGCTGTTTCAATTAATTGAGATAAGACGCGCCTGCCGTTATAGGCTGTATATGTGGCATAGTAAGTTGTCTTTCCGTTTGGGTATGTAAATTTAACGAATCGTGCATCTTCAATTCCTTTACTCTCGTTTGCCGATACTGGAAATATTACACGTTCAGATAGTGCTGTTTTCTCTTCAAATCTAATTTTATAATTGGAGTCTGCTAGCCAATGGATGGTAGTAGTTACCCAGCTATCTACAGGGAACTTAGAATCTAGAAATATATTACGAATGCTCTTTTTTAGCTGTTCATGAGTAAAAAAAGGAGGTAAGCAGCTCATTATTTTTTTACTGGTTTCATTCCACGCCTTTAAGTCTTTTAATTTTAACTGAAATAGTTCATTGTCATATGAG
>JAQVZL010000001.1:46522-96147 GCA_028708215.1 Bacteroidales bacterium | reverse complement strand
ATAAAAACCGTTAAAACTTCTGTAATGGGAGCTATAAATATGTTAGGGCTTGCAAAAAGGGTAAATGCTAAGATATTACAAGCCTCTACAAGTGAAGTTTATGGCGACCCTACTGTCCATCCTCAAGATGAGGCTTACTGGGGTAATGTCAATCCTATTGGTATTCGCTCTTGTTATGACGAGGGTAAAAGATGTGCCGAGACTCTTTTTATGGATTACTATAGACAAAATGGAGTTAGAATTAAAATAGTTAGAATTTTTAATACTTATGGCCCCAATATGCATCCTGCAGATGGAAGAGTAGTTTCTAATTTTATTGTACAGGCTCTCTCTAATAGAGACATAACTCTTTATGGAGAGGGTAGCCAAACAAGAAGTTTCCAATATGTAAGTGACTTAGTAGAGGGTCTAGTTAAAATGATGGATACTCCAGATTCTGTTATAGGACCTGTGAACATAGGGAACCCCAATGAGTTTACTATAAAGGACCTAGCACAAAAGGTGGTTGCATTAACCAACTCCTCTTCAAAATATCTCTTTAAAGAGCTACCAATGGACGATCCTAAACAAAGGCAGCCAGATATACGTTATGCAAGGGAGTTGCTTGGCTGGAACCCAAAAATAGAACTAGAAGAGGGACTCAAAAAAACCATAGATTACTTTAGGAATCTTGAGAGAAAGCAAAATGGAAATTAAAAAATCTGATTATAGCGTACTCATAATTGACGATGTAGATGCAAATGTTCTTTTACTCAAGCTGCTTATCTCAAAGGCTGGGTATAAAATATTAACTGCAACAAATGGCCAAGAGGCAATTAAGTTAGTAGAAGAGAATAACCCAGACTTAATTCTTCTAGATATAATGATGCCTATAATGGATGGGCACGAGGTAGCTAAAAAGCTAAAAGAGATGCCAGATAAAGCTAATATTCCAATAATATTTTTATCTGCATTAAGCTCTACAGAAGAAATTGTAAAAGGGTTTAAGTTGGGTGCAGCAGATTATATAACTAAGCCATTTAATAAAGAGGAGTTACTTACACGCATAAATCATCAAGTAGATTTAATTCATGCAAAAAAAACCATTGTACAGCAGACAATAGAGCTTAAAAAGACTATTCAAGGTAGAGATAAGCTCTATTCTGTAATAGCACATGATTTACGCTCGCCTATTGCCTCAATTAGAATGGTAATGGAGGTGCTAATTAACGGAATTCCAAAAGAGGCATTAGAGCCAGAAATGTATGACCTGCTTATTATGGCCAATAGGTTAACAGACGATAGTTTTAATCTGTTAGACAACCTATTAAAGTGGACAAAAAGCCAAACAGGTAGGTTAAACACTGTTTTTCAAGACGATGTCCATATTATGGATTTAATTACAGGAGTTGTAGATGTTATGCGAGGTGTTGCTAAGTTAAAAAACATTACTATAAATTTACATGGAACTACTGCCAGAACTGCTAGGTTAGATATAGATATGATTAAGGCAGCATTGCGCAATATTATGAGTAATGCAATTAAATTTAGCTACGATAATTCTACTGTAGATGTTTCTGTTAAAGAAGAGGAGGCCCGAGTTGTTATTGAGGTTAAAGACCAAGGTGCTGGAATAAACCCAGAGAAACAGAAGCTCCTATTTAAAACGGATACTCACTTCACTAGCTTTGGCACTGGCAACGAAGATGGTTCGGGGCTTGGCCTTTTGTTATGCAATGAGTTTGTAAAAAGAAATGGTGGCACCTTGTGGTTCACCTCTGAAGAGGGGAAAGGGAGTGTTTTTAGTTTTGATATTCCAACTCCGAAAAAATAGGTTTGTGGTCGCTCAGCTTTGGGCTTGTTACTTTATGACTCTTTACTTTAAAATGGTTGCTAACTAAAATTAGATCTATTCTTAGTAGGTTTAGTGTTCGTCTGTAAGTACCCCCAAGTCCAACTCCTTTTTCAAGAAAGCTATCTTGCAAATCTTTACCCCTTATGGTATTATATACATACCCATAAGGAGTATCATTAAAATCTCCACAAACAATAATTGGGTAGGGAGTAGAATCAATGAAAGATCTTACAGTTTTTGCTTGAGCAGCTCTCAATATAAAGTTCTCTCCTGCTTTTCGGTAGATATATTTAACCCCCTTATTATACGAGGAATAGAAGCCTGTTGTTTGTAAGTGGGTGTTAATAACTCTAACTGTATCGCCATCTATAAGTAGATCTGCCCACATAAAGCCGTTACTAGAGTTGTTAAATTTTATTTTAGAGCTATTAATGATTGGATATTGGCTAAAGATAGCCATTCCAATAGAGCCTTTTTCCTTGCCATATACTGCACGGTAGTCCATAAAATCAAACTCTCCAATAAGTTCATTTAAATTATAGTAAGAGATGGCATTAAATTCTTGTAGAGCTAAAATTTCTACGCTATTATTCTTTATAAGAGCAGCAATTTCGGGAGCTCTTATCGCTTTATTATGGTTAAAATAGTTTACGTTAAACGAGCATACTGTAAAAGACGATTCACTATTTGTAGCCTTTTCATTGAATCTAATGCCTACAACAGATGTTAGCTGTTGGTAGTTTATAATAATAGCAAGAAGTGGTATTAACGCCCAGATTTTCTTGTGAAAGACCCAATAAAATATAAGGCCAATGTTAAATATTATAAGTAGATGAGATAAAGTAGAGGCATATTGAAGCCATAGTTTATCTTGTGGGCTAGTTATACCTGCACGAGTTATTAAAATAGAGAGTATTAGACACCCAATTGTAACAAGTAGTACTATCCCTCTAAAATATAACTTAATAGCTTTAGTTCCCATGTTGTTTCTTGTTATGAGTCACAAAAGTACACTTTTTTAAATTAATTATTGTTCAAATTTAATGGAGTCATATCTTTTGTTTATATTTACACTATATTTTAACATGAGCTTAAACTTAGGGATGTTGTGAAGAAAAAAGTTTTATTAGTAGACGATAAGCCTACTATTGCAAAAGTTATACAAGTACACATATCAGAGACATTTGATTGCATATACTTTGAAGATCCAATTAAGGCAATTGCCTGGCTTCAAGAGGGTAATATTCCAGACCTTATTTTATCTGACATTTATATGCCCAACATGTCTGGTGTAGACTTTTTAGACTATATCAAAAAAAACGATCTATTTAAATCTATTCCATTTGTTATACTATCTAGTGAAGATAGCACTTCTCAGAAAATTGAGCTGCTTGAAAAGGGAGCCGATGATTATATTTCGAAACCTTTCAACCCAATGGAGCTAAAAGTAAGGCTTAAAAAAATTGTTTCGTGACAGTTTATACAATATACGTAGGTAAAGAAGAGGAGATAATTTCTTACATAAAATCTCTTCTAAATAATAATCTCGTAGTTGTTTCAAATAGTTATGCTGCAGAGAAAAAAATTGAGGTTGTTGGAGAGGATACTCCTGTTCTTGTATTATTTGAAAAAAACAAGGTTGAACTTGATTTACCCTCTGTAAATCAGCTAAAATCTAAATTTCCGAGAGCATATATTGTACTTGTTGCAGAGAGGCTTAAAAAAGAAGACGTCCCGCATTATCAACGCACAGGAATAAGCGACACAATTACATCTGGAGTTTCAAAAGAGCGCCTCTATAATGTTTTAGAGTTTGTTTCTAAAAATCAGGAGTTAATTTTATTATCTACTCAAGAGCAGCAGACACTTAAGGCTTATAATATTCCTTTATGGAAAAGATCTTTTGATATTTCATTCTCTCTATTAGCAATAATTATTCTTTCACCAATTCTTATTCTTACAGCTCTTCTAATTGTATTAGAGAGTAGGGGTGCTCCAATTTACAAATCTAGTAGAGTTGGAAGCAACTATACCGTCTTTAATTTTTTAAAATTTAGGTCTATGTACCAAGATTCAGATAGTAGGCTTAAAGAGTTTATGGATCTAAATCAATATAACGAAACAGAACCAGAGAATCAATCTGAGCAGAGAGATAGTGTTAATAGAGATGTGGTTTATGGAGATGATGAAGGTTTCTACTTTGTTTCGGACGACAGTGTTATTTCGGAGAAAGAGTATTTGAGAGAGAAAAATATAAGGCAGCGAAATAATTTTGTGAAATACGAGAATGACCCTAGAATTACTAAAGTTGGTAAAATTATACGTAAGTTTAGTATTGATGAGTTGCCTCAGTTATTTAATATTTTAAAAGGAGATATGTCTATAGTGGGTAACCGCCCCCTCCCTCTTTATGAGGCAGAACAGCTTACTAGTGACCAATATATAGATAGATTCTTGGCTCCTTGTGGGTTAACGGGCCTGTGGCAAGTAGAAAAAAGAGGCGATTCGGGGAAACTTTCTCCAGAAGAGAGAAAGCAATTAGATATATTCTATGCAAAAAATTATACTTTTTGGATGGATTTGAAAATTATTATTAAAACTTTTACTGCTTTTGTACAAAAAGAAAATGTTTAAAAATTAGAAGATATGAATAAAAGGTTGGTAATAATTAATTATACAGTTGCTCTTACACTGTCTATAATGTTTTCTATTTCTTCTCTTAGTTCTCAAGAGGCTAGTGTGCCTGAGTCATATTCAACAGATATTTTACTAAATATGGAATTACCTCCTCTGGAAGTTCTTCTTGAGGGGGCTAGGAGTAGTTCTCAAGTAGAGTTTTATAACTTAAGAATGGAGGGTCAAGAGTTAATGCTCAAGACAGAGAGGCGTAAATGGCAAGAATATTTTAATTTACATGCAAACTACCAATATGGTATAATGGCTATTAGTACAGAGTCTATTGCTGGGTATGACTTGCCATCTGTATTGCAATATTCTGGAACAGACCAATCTTGGTATAATATGGGAGTCTCAATAAAGTTACCCATAGATCAGCTTTTCGACCGTAGGAATAGAATACGCCGGCAGCAGATTAAAATAGAAGAGACTATGAAAGAGAGAGATATGTGGTATGACGAACATAAAATGAGAATTATTGAACAATATGCCAAGGCTGTAGAGATGTCTAATAATTTAAAGGATGTATTAGAACAATTGGCCGTCTCAGAAGGGTACTATGAGTTGGCAAAAAAAGATTATGTCTTAGGAGTTATTACAGGGCACTCGTTGAATGTGGCTAAGTCTCAGCAAGTAGCAGCTTTTCTGCAAGTAGAAAAAGTTAAGTCTGAACTCTATATAGCTATTTTAAAAATGGAGGTTATGTCTGGAGTTAAAATAATTAATAAAAACTAGTATGGATATATTATCGCAAATAATTAAGCTATTGTATCGCATAAGGTATTGGTTAATAATAGTTCCTTTGATTACTACTTTATTTGCTATATACCAAACTAGAGATTTAGAGCGTACATACGAAGTTAATACTACAATCTATACAGGCATTGCTTCTGGATTCACTATAGAGTCTGGCCTTGAGGGAAGTTCAAGAGTAGACTGGAACAGTGTAACAAACGGGATGGATAATATTATAAGTATTATTCGCTCAAAGGCAACTTTAAGGCAAGTCTCTATGCGGCTCTATGCCCAGCATATGATTTATGGAGACCCAGAGAAAGACAACAACTATATAAAAGCAGAGAACTATAGAGATATTTTAAGAATAACACCAAAAGAGGTTAAGTCACTAATAGATAAAACCTCAGAAGAGAAGACTGTTCAAAATCTTTATGAATATGAAAGTGCTTCTCCAACAAACTTTGTTTATGGTCTTTTTAACTGGTATCATCCATACTATAGCTATACTGCTCTGAGTGATATTGACGTAAGCCGAATTTTCAATAGCGATATGCTAGAGATTAACTATGCTGCAAACGACCCGGGCGTAGCATATAATACTCTTATCTTACTATTAGAAGAGTTTGTAAATCAATATGAGTTATTGCGTTTTGGAGAGACTAATAATGTAATTGAGTATTTCAGGAATGAGCTAGATAAGCTTGCAATACATCTTAGAATGTCTGAAGATTCTTTAACTCAGTATTATAGTACAAAAAGAGTAATTAACTATCCCGAACAAACTAAACATATTGCTGCTCTTTCTAGAGATTACGATCTTATTCATAGTGAATTACTATTAAAAGTTTCTAGTTCAACTGCCATAGTTAAAGAGCTAGAAGAAAAAATTAAAGACCAAGCTCAGTTAATTCAAAATAATGCTCTATTTATAGAGAAAATTGGTAGAGTTTCTGAGTTAAGTAACCGAATTGCTAAGATAGAGCTTTTTAAGACAGACTCTTTATTGGCATATTTTCCTAATTTAGAAAAAACTAAAGAGCAGTTGAGAGAGGCCGAGGAAGATTTAAAGCAATTTACAATAACCGACAGGGAGTTAAGAATGACTAGAGAGGGGATTGCAGTCTCTTCTTTTGTAGAGGAGTGGCTTGTAGAGATTATTCAAAGAGAGAAATCTATTGCAGAGCTTAAAGTAATGGAAGAGGTTAAGAGAGGTTTAGATGAACAATATGTCTATTTTTCTCCTATTGGTACTACCCTTGCTAGAATGGAGAGAGAGATTGATTTTACCGAGCACTCCTATCTTTCTGTTCTGCAGAGCCTAAATACAGCTCTTATGAGGCAGAAAACACTTCAGATGACATCGGCAACCTTTAAACCTATTAACCCCCCAATGTTCCCTATCTCTCCTATTAAAACAGCAAGGAGAGTGATTGTAGCCGGTACTTTTTTTGCCACCATACTTTTAATCTTGGGTTACTTTATAATAATTGAGTTTTTTGATAGAACTGTTCGTGATAAACATAGAGCAGAGAGATTAATAAAGGCTCCTGTACTTGGTGCATATCCTTCTAAAAACGTAATGAGGCATAGGGCATACAACGCAGAAATTGAAAGTATTGCAACAAATTATTTAGCTAATTCTTTAGTGCAATATTTAAGCCCTAGAGAGAGAACAGATATTATTAACTTTATAAGCACAGATTCCAATGTTGGAAAAAGTAATTTGATTGAAAAACTATACGAATATTGGACAGAAAGAGGCTTAAAGGTTAGGGTGATCCCTTGGAATGAATCTTTAGACCAGCAGACAAGAGAGCATATTCTAACAAACAACCTATCTGAGATTTATGACTACGATAACGAAGATATAGTTCTAGTAGAACACTCTTCTTTAAAAAAACATGCAATTCCTGTAGGGTTACTTAGAGAGGCCTCTATAAATTTAGTAGTTGTTAGAGCAGATAAAGTTTGGAGAGATATAGATAAGATTGCTTTTGAAAGATTAACTGCACAAACAGAAGAAGCACCAATTCAACTCTATTTAACTAACACTAAAAGAGATGTTGCTCAAAACTTTCTAGGAATGTTGCCTCCTTATACAAAACTTAGAACTACAGCTTATAAGCTCATACAGTTTGGGCTAACTTCAAAGTAATAAACTCTTGAATATAATTAATTATATAGTTGACAATTTAAATAAAGTACTTGTCTTTGCAGTGCTGTATGTTTTAATTTCAGTTATATTATTGGTTATTCTACGGGTAGACTATGCGGTTGGGTTTTTATTATCTTTAGGTCCATTTTTGCTATTAGCATTTATTCTTTTATTGGAGAGACCTTACTATTCATTTATAATTCTTTTTCTTGTAAATTATTTCATATCAGGAGGTTCTCGCTACTTTCCATATCCACCAGGTATAGTAATGGATTCGCTTTTTTTGTTTCTATTTTTAATATTGTTTCTTCAATCATTTTCACAAAAGCGAGACATTAATATAAAGGATGCATCTCATCCCTTAATGGCTATCTCTATAATTTGGCTATTGTTCTGTGTCTTTCAGATACTAAACCCCAGCTCTTCAAGTATATATGCTTGGCTTATAAATGTAAGAGGGATAGGAGTCTATTTTATGTTAGTAGTATTTCTAGCTTCTATCTACTTAAAGAGATATAGTCAGATGAAGCAAATTATTAATATTTGGTCTGTTCTATCTCTTATTGCTGTTTTAAAGGCATTAATGCAGTTATATTTAGGGTTTGATTCGTTTGAACAAATATGGCTTGCCCAGGGGGGAGCTAAAACACATATAATTCATAGCGGTATAAGATATTTTTCATTTTTTACAGATGCTGGTAATTTTGGTTCAGGGATTGCCCTATCTGCTGTAGTGTTTTCTATATCTGCATTTTGGCAAAAAAATAAATTGTATAAATTTTATTATTTATTTGTTGCTTTTGCATGTTATTATGGAATGATTATTTCTGGAACCAGAGGGTCTTTGATAATCCCTTTTGCGGGATTTTTCCTTTATGCTATTTTATCAAAGCATGTTCGTTCAATAATTGCTGTTATTGTCTTTGTTGTTATAGGTTTTTGGTTTTTAAACTTCACCTATATTGGGCATGGTAATATTTATGTTAGAAGAATGAGATCTGCCTTTAACCCAGATGATGCCTCTTTAAGAGTAAGGTTAGAGAATCAAAGGATACTAAGGACTTATATGGCAGGAAAACCTTTTGGTGTTGGAATTGGAATGAAACGTGGAGGTGCCGAGCTCTACACTCCCCATCCGGTTTTATCTAAAATAGCGCACGATTCTTGGTATGTATTGCTGTGGGTAGAGGTTGGTCTTGTTGGAATGGTTCTCTATATCTTAATTTTGTTATATGTTCTTTTTCATGGTTCTTATCTGGTCATGTTTAAACTTAAAAACAAGGAGCTAAGAGGGTATATTGCAGGAATAGTTTGTGCCCTATTTGGAGTTTCTGCTGCTGCATATAGTTTAGAGATTTTTGGTCAATTACCTAATTCTATAATTATTTATACTTGTATGACATTGATTTTTTTAAGTCCCAGATATGATAAAGAGTTAGAACAAACAAAAAGTGTGTAATTATGGATTCTCTACTAATTTTTATAGATATATTTATTTTTGTTATTCTCTCTGTAACAGTTGGCTACTTGCTGTTTTTTTCTCTTTTCTCGTTAAAAAAAAGAGGTGTAAATTCTGTTATCTCTACTAAAAAAGCAAAGTTTATTATACTTATTCCTGCCTATAAAGAAGATGGAGTTATACTGGACTCTGTTAATTCTGTTTTATCTCAAGAGTACCCTAAAGACAAAATGGACGTAGTGGTTATATCAGATAAGATGAGTGCACAGACTAATGCACAGCTCTCAAAGCTTCAGATAAAATTGTTAATAATTGACCCAGAAAAGAGCTCTAAAGGGTATGCTATGAATTATGCAATAGAGAATGTAGAAGAGAGAGATTATAATTTAGTAGTGGTTTTAGATGCCGATAATGTAGTAGATAATAACTTTCTTTCCAATCTTAATAAAGCTTTTAATAGAGGCTCTTTAGCAATTCAAGCTCATAGAGTAGCTAAAAATATTAATTCAGATATGGCAGTGCTAGATGCTATAAGCGAAGAGATAAATAACTCAATTTTTAGAAAAGGCCATGTAAATGCAGGGCTCTCAAGTGCACTAATTGGCTCTGGAATGGCAATTGAATATAATTGGTTCCGTGCAAATAGCGGCAAGTTAATTTCTGCAGGAGAAGACAAAGAGTTAGAGATTATGCTTTTGAGAGATCATATATTTATAGATTATCTAGACCATGTATTGGTGTATGACCATAAAATAGAGAAAGAGGGGGCATTCTACAATCAAAGAAGAAGGTGGCTAGCAGCGCAATTTTGGTCTTTATATGCTGGTCTTAGGCATATCCCTCAAGCTATTTTAAGAGGGAATATAGATTATATAGATAAGATTTTTCAATGGACCATGCTTCCAAGAGTCATTATAATTGGGCTTACTCTAATAATGACGGTAGTTACTTCTATTTTTAGTTGGGAGTTATGCCTTAAGTGGTGGATACTGTTATTTTTTCTTTTTTTAACTTTTGCCTTGGCTCTCCCAGATTACTTAGTTACAAAACAGAGTGCAAAAGCAATAAAGAGATTACCAGTTATTTTTGTTTTAATGGTGTTTAACTTCTTTAGATTAAGAGGGGCAGCTAAAAATTTTATACATACTCAAAAATAAATAATATTTAATAATTATGTTTAAAAACAGTGAATGGTTATTGGATAGGCCTAAGGTTAAACAATTTTTAGTACATATTTTGATTAATCCTGTTAGGACCAGACCAAGATTATGGCTAAGAGTCTTACAGCCTTTCTATATAAAAAAAGGCCGTAAATCTCATATTTGTAAGCGAGTAAGAAAAGACGTTATTCCCTATAATAAATTTCACTTAGGAGCCAGATCTGTAATTGAAGATTTTAGCGTTGTTAACAATATGGTTGGAAATGTTATTATTGGAAACAATTCAAAGATTGGGATTGGAAATACCATTATTGGACCTGTTGCAGTTGGGCATAACGTAATTATTGCACAAAATGTTACTATCTCTGCCTTAAATCATTTATATAAAGATATTTCAACTCCTATAGTGTTTCAGGGTATTATAAAAGATCAAATAAAAATTAGCAATAATGTTTGGATTGGGGCAAATGTTGTGATTACTATGGGTGTTACTATAGGGGAGCATTGTGTTATAGCGGCAGGAAGCGTAGTTGTAAGAGATATACCAGATTTTTCAGTTGCTGTGGGTAATCCGGCAAAGGTTATTAAAACTTATAATAAGTTAACTAATAGATGGGAATCTGTTTGAGAGTAGTGTTTTAGTAATAGTTTTATTTGCAAACCATATGAAGGGAGTATTTATACATTTTTTTGACCTAGCAGAACATAGTGGAATAAGTAAAAAAATTTCATATCAAGTTAATGCATTTAAAAACTGTGGTGTAGATATAGATTTGTCTTATATTGCTATTGATGAAAATGGGAATCATTCTCGTTTATGGGGAGATACTATAATTAAGAACTATGGTAATAATATAATTTCTAAGTTTGCAAAATGGCTCTCATTTAAAGAGCTAACTAATGCTATATTAGCTAACAATGTAGATTTCATTTATGTAAGAAGTTTTTACAACACAAATCCTTTTTTATTGAAGATGTTTAGATCTTTAAGAAAACAAGGAGTTAAGGTTGTAATGGAATTCCCAACATATCCCTACGATAGGGAAACTAAAGGAGCTAGCCTAAAGTACAGAGTAATCTTTTTAGCAGATAAAATCTTCAGAAATTTTCTTAAAACCAGTATTGATAGAGTTGTAACATTTACAGATCTAACAGAGATATTTGGAGTAAAAACTATAAATATATCTAATGCAATTGACTTTACTCAGGTAAAGGTTAGAAACCCAATTGAGAAAAACAGTGGGCGTTTTAATCTAATTGGTGTTGCAGAAGTGCATTATTGGCATGGCTTCGACCGTGTTATTAAGGGCATGGCAAATCTTATGAGTATCTCTAATACAGATGTTCACTTTCATATTGTTGGCGATGGTTTTCCATTAGATATGCACAACTTAAAATCTTTAGTTAATGAATGCAATTTAAACCATAGAGTTCATTTTTATGGTAACCTATATGGTGCAAAACTAGATGATGTGTTTAATTCTGCTCACTTTGCTATTGCTAGCTTAGCACGGCATCGTACCGGTATTACTAATATAAAGACATTAAAAAACCGCGAGTATGCTGCAAGAGGAATACCATTTATCTATTCAGAGATTGACCAAGATTTTGAACAAATGCCTTATATCTTAAAAGCATCTCCAGACGATAGCCCTATAGACATACAGACTATTTTAGACTTTACTAAAGACTTTTCAATGACACCTTTAGAAATTAGAAAGACAATAGAGAGTACACTTTCTTGGGATATTCAAATGAAAAAAGTAGTAGATCAAATAGGCATGATCTAAAGTACTTCTCTCTTAACTGCCTCTTTTAGCTCGCTCCCAATTTACACTTTGACTTTTAGCTATGTATCTAAAAAAACCTCGGTATACTGCATAGTTCATCATAAGAAAGTAGAAAGGAATAAAAAGAACCTTCCAATTTATTTCTCTACTCTGCAAATACCAACCAAGTAGAGCCATAGTATAAAAAAGTAGTTGTAGGGCAAATAGAATCTCATAAAAAAGAGCCTCTTTTAGAAGTAGAATATTTAGAATAAAAAGCAATGGAAGCATAAGTGGAGCTATAGTCCATCTTAAAACTCTATGCGAGATATACTGAAAAGATAAAAGCCCATATTTGAATATATTTAGAAGTGGAGCTAATCTCACTATAGATTGTATCCCTCCAGCAGCAATTCTAATTTTTCTTTTAAGCTCCTCTTTAATATTTGCCGAGGGCTTTTCTATTGCGTAGGCGTTAGGGTTATACTCTATTTTGTAGCCCTGCATAGCAACTCTAAGAGAGATTATAAAATCGTCTAATAGTGTATCTGGCTCTACCTCTTTAAAAAGATCTGTTCTTATAGCAAATAGTTCTCCCGCAGCTCCTACAGCTGAATTAAGCTCGGCATCCCACTTTTTTAAAAGCGACTCATATTTCCAATAAATGCCCTCTCCAGCCCCAGCAGCTTTATCGCTTTTCTCTACTATCACTCTTTTTTCGCCAGAGACACATCCAACTTTTGGGTTCTGGAATAGTTTTGCAATAATTTTTAAAGACTCTTTTCCCAACATTGTGTTGGCATCTGAAAAGACCACTATTGGGCTCTTTACAAATGCTACAGCCCGGTTCATAGCTGCTATTTTACCCATTCGCTCCTCTTTGTGAATGACAGTAACATCTTTATACTCTTTGAGCATCTCTGGAGTGCCATCGTTAGAGCCATCTGTTACCCATAAGAGTTTAAGTTTATCTTTTGGGTATTCTAACTCCAATGAGTTGGCTATTTTTTTATGGAGATAATCTTTCTCGTTATATGCAGTTACTAAAAGTGTTACCTCTGGGTGCTCAAAATTTGAAGAGGTCTCTTTCTCTTTATAAAAAAGGCGTTTTAGAGAGACTAAAGCAAAAAGTAAAACTCCATACCCTAAATATGTATAAAAGAGAATAAATAGAGCTATAAAGAGAGTGAGTTCTATAGTTTTCATTATTTAATTAATTTGTAAACTTGGTTATAGAGGGTTAAATATTTTTCTGCCATTTTTAGCCATGAAAATTGAGCTGCTCTAGTGAGACCCTTGTTTACAAGAGATTCTCTGAGTGTTGGGTTTTCAACAATTTTGTTAATAGCATCTGCTATAGTTAAGTAATTATTGGGGTCTATTAATAGTGCAGCATCTCCTGCCACCTCGGGCATAGAAGAGCTATTAGAGGTTATAACAGGTACCCCACATGCCATTCCCTCTAAAATAGGAATCCCAAAGCTCTCTCTAAGCGATGGGTATAAAAATAGAGAGCTAAGATTTATAATTTGGGGCAATTCTATATTGGAGACATAGCCTAGTAGAACAATTTTATCTCTAATGTTAGAACATTCTATATTATTAAGTATCTGTTGTAGAGCCTCTTCTGGGAAATCTAACATTACAAGCTTGTACTCTTCTTGGCTATTTTTAATAAAATGCGCAAAAGCCTTTAAGAGATTAGGGGTGTTTTTCTTAGGATCTGTATTCCCTAAGAAAAAGAAAAACTTATCTGGAAGGTTATATTTTTTCTTACAAAGCTCTAGGGCTTCTTTATCTGAAATAACTTTAAAATGTTCTCCCACGCCGTTATAGATTGAGACTAAATTATCTTTTAATCCCATAAAATCACTAATCCTTTTCTTCTCAAACTCAGAGACCGTTACAACCTTTAGGCTTTTTTTAACAGCCTTTGGTACAACTAACCTTCTATATAGGTTTCCAAACTTCTGATAGGCAGTAGCACTGCCTCCAAATAGATTTAGACTCTCTAGGTATATAATATCGTGGAGAGTAATAATTAGATGAGTTTTTCCAAAAAGTGGAGCAGTATTAGATGTGCAGTGGAGAATATCGCATTTGTGTTTTTTAACTGCAATTGGTAAGGCCACCTGTTCCCAAGTGGGGTATGGCCCACCGTTTACCTCTACTACCTTAAAGTTATTTTGCGTGGTAATGCATCTATCTTGGTCTGGGCTAACAAATATATAGTACTCATTTTGGTTGTCTATCAATTTTAAGTTTTTGATAAGCTCCAAAACAACCATATCCATTCCATGCTTTTTCTCTCTAAAGATTCTTTGTGCCTCTATACCTATTCTCATACAGATAGTTGTTTAAAATTTTTAATAACCCAAAAATATGCTCTCCAATATGCTTTTAAATTTTGAAACTCTCTCTTTATTATAAAGATAGTACTATTTTTAGGGAGTGAAATGAAAAACTGAAAAAGCAAACTTAATAGTAGATCTCTTCTTTTACTATTTCTTATAGTATAGATTAATCTCCCTCGGTTTAGATAGTATGTTTTTAAAGGGGAGTCTTTCCCTGTAGAGAGAGACTCTTTGTGAAGTATATGCGACTGTGCACAGTAGTACAATTTATAGCCCTCTCTTTTAGCTTTTACTGCCCAATCATGCTCTTCGTAGTAAAGAAAATAGATTTGTGGCATTAACCCTATTTTGTTGATTACCTCTTTTTTTACCATCATAGCTGCACCATGAATAGAGTGAGTTTCCATTGTTGTGTTGTAGGTTGCAGAATCTTTCTGCAAATACCCAATAGATTGGTTTCTAATAGTTATAGGGCTCATTTTGGTAAAACCAGCATATTGTATAATTGAAGGGTCCCAATGGAATTTAATTTTTGGGCTAACCATTCCAATAGAGTTATTGTTTTCCATAAGTTGCACCATTGGTTCAATAAAATTAGCAGGTACTTCTGTATCGTTATTTATAAAAAGAAGATACTCTCCCTTAGATGCCTTGATACCAACATTATTCCCCCCTGCAAACCCTAGGTTTTGGCCACTTTTTATTAAATTTATTGAGGGGTATTTTGCCTTTAGCCACTCTGGGTTATCTTTAGTAGAGCCGTTATCTACAACAATTATTTCATATTGATTATAAGTTAAATTTTCAAGAGTATCTAATAGTTGAGATGTTACTACAGATTGGTTGTAGTTAACAGTAATTATTGATACTAGTGGTTCTTTTTTCATAGATCAAATATGTTTATTTGAAAGTTAAATAGAAGAGAGCTTTAGTTAGCTTTTTTTATTATGTGGTTTTATATACTTTACAATCAATTCATATATATTATATTCTTTAGTAAGCTGGATGTATATGAGTGAAATTGTAATTGAAATTCCAGATTTTATTACAAGTGATAAAAATAGGTGAATGTTTAAAATATATTGCGACACTATAATATTTATAAGTATTAATATGCTACTAAGGAGTAACCCTGGAACAACCTGTTTTAACAAAAAGAGCAATTTTCTTTTAAGAATATAGTAGTATAGAATAGTGTAGGTTAGAATAAAGTTTAAGATAAAGGTTATAGATATAGACCACGCCACAGCATTTATGCTTTTATATAAATTAATAGCTAATATCATACCAAGTACTGTTACAGATGTGTTTATTAAACCACTTATAAATAGTGCTTTAGTGGAGTTTGTAGCTTGAAATATTGAGCCAGATGTTGCTAGTATAATTTGTGTCCCTACAGATAATGTAAGAATTTTAAATGGCATTATAGAATCTGTCCAATTATTACCAAAAAAAAGTATAATTAATTCAGACCCATTAAAAAATAAAATTACCGCTAAAGGGAACCCAATGAGAGCCAATATTCTTACTACCTTTTCGTATGAGCTACTTAAATATTGTAGGTTGTTTTGAAAATCTGAGAATATGGGGTGCATTACCGGGCCAATTACATGTGAAATGTTTTGTAGCGGGAGCATCATAAGTCTGTAAGATTTTTCATAGAAACCTAGAGGAGTCATTCCTAACTGCTTTCCAATAATCAATTTATCTAGATTTCTAGAGAAATAATTAATAAGTCCAAAAAGAAACTGATAAGACGAATATGTAAAAATTTTTGAAATAGTTTCTATTCCAAAAGAGAGAGAGAGTCTATTAGGGTATTTTCTAAAATTTAGAATAAATATTATAACACTAGAGAAAACAGGGTTTATTATAAGAGAGTAAAGGCCAAGCCCAGAAAGAGCAGCAATTATAGCTCCTGCACCTCCTATCATTTGAACTCCAAGTGTTCTGAATGCAATAAACCTGAACTCTTTATTTTTAAATAGCAGAGAGTTTGGTACTATATTAATTGTAGAGAAAAAGAGCTGAATAGAGAGGATTTGGCATATATACAAAAGGGCACTATTGTCGTAAAACTTTGATATTGGCCAAGATAATCCAAAGAAAATAATAGTAATTATTATACCTGTCCAAAAGGTAAAAGAGAAGATGTTTGAATAATCTTTTTGTTCTAGTTCTTTATGCTGTATTATTGCGGGTTCAAGACCAAGAGAAGTAAAGGTGCTAAGAAAATTTAAAATTACAGAAGCAATTGCAACAATCCCAAAATCTTTATAATCTAATATTCTAGAGAGAATAGCAACTACAATAAGTGAGAATATTAAGCTTGAGTATTTTGCAATGGCCGAATAATAGATTCCTTTTGCCATATTCTTTTTAACGTTCATCTCCATAAAGCTTGAATCTATGATTTAAAAAGTATGTCCCATTCTTTAATTATATTATTAATTCTAAACTGTTCTGAATATTTATAAGCCATATCTCCAATTTTTTCAAGCTCTTGAGAAGAGCTTAGTTGGGCCATTTGGCTTGCTAAATGAGAAGAATCTTCGTTCTTAAAAACATAGGCAAACTCTTTATTAGAAAGAAGTTCTTTAACAATAGGTATATCAGATACTATAAGAGGTAGCTTATATTGCATTGCTTCAAATAAAACAAGCCCAAACCCTTCCCATCTAGAACTAAGAATATATATACTAGACTCTTTGTAAAATTGTTCTATATTTTTTGTGAAAGAGTGTATTTTAACTCTGTCTGAAAGATTGTCTCTTTCAATTATACTATCTAAAAGAGGTTTTTCAGGGCCATCACCTATAATATTTAGTTTCCACTCACTATTATGCTCGCTAAATTTTGCAAAAGCTTCTATTAAAATATCAAATCCCTTTTGTGGGACTAGCCTACCTACTGCTAGAAATGTTTTAGAAGAATAATCTGCAACAGAGCTGCTTGTTATAGTAAGTGGGTTGTATATTCTTGTAGTTGGCACATTGAGTTTAGATTGGAATAGATGTTTATCACTATTAGACAATACAATTATTTTATTAAGGTTAGTCATTTGATATTTAAACCTTTTCTCTTGATTTCTTATATAGGCATGTTTACCATAAAAAAATGCTTCATATGAGTTATGCATCCAACCTATAGTTTTGGAGCTTATTTGGTTAGTTATTGCTGCTAAATGAAATGAAAGAAAAACATGAACACCAACTACTATGTTATATTTGTTGTTTTCTATATGATTGGCTAGTAGCAATCTTCTGCTTTTTGGGAACGATGTTAGCCCATAAAGACGCGTTGTAAAATTGGTTTTTGGAAGTATGGTTTTATATAAAAGGGCATATAATTTTGAGGGGATGTACTCTATAATAGGAAGTCTTTCATATTTAATATGTTTAACTCTAATACTCTTATGAAGTTTGTAGATCTCTTCTACTCTCTCTTGCGGGTCTAATGTAAGAATTGTTACTTGATGGTTTTTTGCAAGTTCAGACGATATAGTGGCGAGTACACGTTGAACGCCTCCGAATGAGTAAATTGAGTTACAGTAAAAGCAGATTTTCATATTTTTTAGTAAATATACAATAAAAGTGTATCTAATGTTATTATCTTAAAAAAAAGAGGGGCCAATAATTTAGCTATTGGACACCCTCTTTAGATAAGTTAGTTTAATAATATTAGTAGATTAACTCTTGGTCTCTATACCCCTCTTTATTTGAATACCAGTCTGGGTAATTTGTCCCACCAGATATAGCCCATGTGGCAAAATATGGATAGGCTTTTATTATAGATGCTCTTTCAATTGGGTAGGCAAATGATTCGGGGAACATAAGGCCCCACATCATTCCATCGTTATGTTTAAATACATCATTAGGGTTTAAGCCTCTCCCTAGTGCTAAAGAGGTATTAAATTTAGATGTAGAAGGGTATGTAGGTAAGTGTACCTCTCTACCACGCTCATCTACACTTAAAAAGAGATTAAATGACTCCATTGTTAGGAGAGATTGGTCTATTGGTGTATTAAATGTAACTGTAACTTTATTTGTTGGTGAGATAATATGACTTTGAGTCTTGTCTGTATTTAGAAATCCAGAGTAATCTATTATATCGTGAGCACTGTTAAACACAGGAATAACAGCTAAGTTAACACCAGTCTCGGCTCCGTTTGCATCTACGGTAAAAGGAGATCCGCTACCCAAAATCTGCCCAGTAACTGATTGGATATTAGATGCAAGAACATTGTCTAGCTGAAATGCCACACCCGAGTTCTTTTCTGCACCCACTGCAGAAATACTGTACTCGAAACTAATTTTATTTACTTTATTAGAACTGTTCGAGGTAAAAGCTATTCTAAACTTTAATACCATATCATTTAAATCGTAGTCTCCTTTTACAGGCCATAAATCTTCAAAAGCATATGTACCCCACCCAGTTTGAGAAGGGAAATAGGTTATAAATTCGGGATCTGGATCTGTTGGAACACCGGTGCCAGGTTCTATTTGGCCAAGAGATTGATTACAAGTTGTACCTGGAATGTTTATTGTTTGCTCTTTTGTTAGCAGAGCACCGTTGGTAAATGATGAACTATATAGATCTCTGCCGTTTTTACCCGAACCTTCTACCAGTTTTTCATGTACAAACTCTATATTCCCTTTAACTTGAGAGGCTGCCCATCTTAGATCTGGCATGTTGCCACTGTTTTTAACAAGTGAAAAGGTTGGAGAGGTAGAGATAAAACTAATTTTATATGGGTTTGACTCCATTCTAGCCATAAGAAACATACTGCCACCATCCATGTTGAATGTAGCATCGTTGCCGTAAAATTTTTGTGAGTGCCAGAGTGACCCTGTTTTAAGGTTGGCTGTAAGTCTTTGAGAGCTGGTTTTATTAGCAGTGATTCTGCAAAAATTATTTACTGTCCCACCCCCAGAGTTTTTAAATTCTTTTGTAGCTACTAGCTCACCATGGTTGTTTAATGTGGTTCCGTTAGTTTGATACCAGTTTTTAGTAGTGATAACTGCTGTTACATGGTTGGTAACTGTAGCATTATTAGAAACGTTTATTTTAGATATAGTAATTGACCCTGAGTTATATAGTGCAGAGCTGTTTGAGAGTAGCATAATTCCGTTACCTAGGTTATCGTCATCATCATCATCATCATCATCATCATCGTCATCGTCAAGTACTCTAATTATATTTTCATTGTAAACAGAACTCCCACTATTTACGTCTATCTTCTCTTTGCAGCTTAAAACTCCTTTATTAACTATAGTTGTACCACTATTTGCCTGCATCTCTTCTGAAATGTTTAGTTTGCCCCCATTTTGAATGTAGATTGAAGGGATAGGCCAAGTATAACCACCACCATTACTTAGCTTTTCAATATTAACAGTACCACCATCTAAAATTACAATTGAGCTTTTATTTAATTGAACATTGTCATCTATAGTTAGAGTGCCTTTAACATAAAGGACAGAGTGAGCTAACCAGTTGCCAAAATTAATCTCTTCTGTACGTCTAAAGCCTTGTGGAATATAGTAAGACTTATATGTATTTCCGTGTGAAGAGCTCTCTCCAGAGTTGAACCCAGTTAGAGTTATTGAAGAGTTGTTATTAATTGTTACATCGTAGGTAGCAGGGAATGGAACAGTAGGAGCAGGGTTCATTACATTGCCTGTTATAAATGCATTGCTCCTGGTTAACATTAGATTATGTTCATTTTGAAGCTTAACGTTTAATAGAGGAGATAGTACCTCTTGTTCTGTTACTTTAGCTATCCCATTAGGGTTAATCTCGTAAATATATAGTTTGTCTATAATAGATGCCACAGAAAGTGAAGCTGTTAGAGGTTTGTTAGGCGTAGCTGCACCAGAGCTAATAAGAGAACCACTATTTAATAGCGGAGAATTATAAATCTTAATAATATGTAGCTTCTCTTTGCTTTGAGCATCTACAGCTGTTACACTTATAGTAACTTTAATCTCTTTTGTTGTTTTCCAATCAAAGGTACTAGGAACAATTGTGCCTATCTCGGGATCTGGTACTACTGGTTGTGAATCAGGCGCTTTTATACAAGAGCTAATTGTTATTGTAAAGAGCGTTAGTAGTAAGAATATTTTTTTCATTTATTTTAAAATTAAATTTTAATTGTTTTAGATATGCAATGCAAATTGCAGTTTATATTACAGATTTTTTTGGGGCACAAATAAAATCATACTCTCATTAATATGCAAATAAAGGGGAGCGATAACACCCCCCCTTCTTAGGCATATGTTAAATTAATTGATTAATAAATTAATTCAGAGTTTCTATATCCTTCGGTCTCTAGATACCAGTCAGAATGTTCGTTACCTCCAGAAGTTGCCCAAGTAGCAAAATGTGTGTAAGCATCTATAATTGAAGCGTTTTCCATTGGATAAGCAAATGAATCGGGGAACATAAGGCCCCACATCATGCCATCGTAAGATTTAAAAACATCGTTAGTGCTTATAGGTTTTCCCATCACTAATAAAGAATTAAATTTTGATGTTGGAATATAAGATGGTAAGTGAATCTCTTTGCCGCGTTCATCGGTACTAATAAAGAGATTAAAGCTGCCCATTGTTATTTGAGATTGATCTACCGGAGTAGATAGAGTAACTACAACTTGCTTGGTAGGCGCAATAATATGTGCTCTATTTTTCTCTGTATTTAAGAATACTGGAAACGACACTACATCTTTAGGGTTGTTAAAAACAGGAATAACAGCCAAGTTAACACCTTGTTCTGTTCCATTTGCAGCAACAGAAAACGGAACTCCACTACCTAATATTTGCCCTGTAACTGAGCCTATATTTACTGCAGGAACATTGTCTAACTGGAATGCTACTGCGGGAATTTTAGTAGCTCCAACTGCAAGAATTGTATAATCAAAAATTAGTTTTGTTACTTTATTAGAGCTATTAGATACAATTGATACTCTAAAGTTTAGAACCATATCGTTTAGGTCATAGTCTCCTTTAAAAGGCCATAAATCTTCGAAAGCATAGGTTCCCCATCCACTTTGAGATGGGAAGTAAGTTGTAAATTCAGTACCCGGGTCTACCGGAGGAGTGCCTGGGTCAATTTGGCCTAGCGATTGGTTACAAGAAGTGCCAGCTATATTCTTTGTTTGATTTTTAGAAAGGATTGCTCCATTGCTAAAAGTTGCCTCGTACAAATCTCTGCCGTTTGCACCAGATCCACTTACAAGCTTACTATGAACAAATTCTATGTTACCCTTAACCTCAGATGCTGCCCATCTTAAATCGGGCATATCTCCTGTGCTCTTAATTAATGCAAAGGTGGGCGAAGTAGAATAGACTTTCATACCATAAACATCAGAGATATTTGCTGTCACAAACATGCTACCACCATCCATATTTATTGTACTATTATTAACCTTAAAGTTTTGGCTGCTCCAAAGAGACCCTTCTTTAAGATTTGCAGTAATAGCTTGCACATCTGATAGGTTTGCAGTTATTCTGCAGAAGTTATTTAGGATTCCACCACCAGCGTTGCTAAATTTAACTGTAGCTACTATTTCTCCATGATTATTTATTACAGACCCATTTGTGAAATAAAACGATTCACTATTAATAACACCAGAAGCATCATTGACTCCAATAGTATTTACTGTAAAATCTATATTAGGGGTATTAATAACTCCAGCATTATAAAGAGCAGAACTATTAGTTATGCTAAGTGATTTTTTGTCTTTTGTGACCACTAAGGTTCCCTCGTTGTACAGCTTACTACCACCATTTACATCAATTGTCTCTGTGCTAGTTAGTGTACCTTTATTCACTACTGTAGCAGTATTATTAACGTTCATAGTTTTAGAGACGTTTAACTTACCACCACTATGAATATCTATATATGAAATTGGCCATACGCTGCCACCATTGCTTAACTTATTTACATTAACCGTACCTCCATCTAAAATTACAATAGAGCATTTGTTCAACTCTGCATTGCTATTAATAGTAAGAGTCCCTTTTACAAAAAGGATAGAGTGAGCCAGCCAATTGCCAAAATTAATATCTGCTGTTCTGGTAAATCCAGCGGGAATATAATATGATTTATATGTATTGCCGTGAGTAGAAGTTTGCCCGGCAGCGAACCCGGTAAGAGCTAGTGCTGCGTTATCATTAATTGTAACATCGTAATTAGTGGGAATGGAAATAACAGGTGCGGGATTCATTACATTGCTAGCTATAAAAGCATTGCTTTTAGTGGGCATGCCCATTAAATCATTTGCAAGATTAATGTTTATAGTTGGCGAAGCTACCGACTGCTCTGTGACTGTTGTAATCCCATTGGGTTTCATTTCATGTATAAATAGCTTATCTGTAATAGAAGCTACAGATAGGGCAACATTAAATGGTTTGTTATGAGTTGCAACGCCAGAAGAAATGAGTGCTCCACTGTTTAGTAGGGGAGAATTATATATCTTTATAATATGAAACTTCTCTTTGCTAGCAGCATCAACAGCAGTTACATTTACTGTAACTTTAACCTCTTTTATTGTTTTCCAATCGAAATTATCTGGAATTTTAAACTCCAACTCGGGTAAATTAGGATCTACTTTTGGAGCTTTTACGCACGAAGCTACTGTTAGTACGATAAATGTAATGAGTAAAAATTTTATTTTCATTTGGTTGCTCTTTTTTAATCTTAATTGGTCGTTATCAAATTATTGAATCTCTAGTTAGGTTTGCAATGTCTCTGAGACACCAAAGTAGTTTATTTTAAAATTTAAAGAATATTTTACTTAAGTTATATAGAGTAATACTAAGACAAATTAAATCAATTTTTGTTTATTATACAAATAATTTAATTAGTTTAACTTCAAGGTGATAGATTCTTTTTTTACACTTAGAAGTAAAAATTCATTACTGCTCTGTAACTATTATATTATCAATGACATATAAGAAGCTGTGTGTAAAGAGATTTTACATTGGCGATCTCTTTAATAAAAAATTGTTAACTAAGTTTGTAAATTATACCTATGTTAAGACAAAATGTAGAATATTGTGTTTAATTTTACGAAAACAACTTTAGAAGATGTTAAAAAGGATATTTATTATTGTTTTATTTTCTCTTTTGAGTTCAATAGGAATTTATGCACAGAAAAAAGAAATAACTCTGCAAGAGTGCACTGCATTGGCTACCCAAAACTACCCTGCTGTTGTGAGGTATGGTCTAATTGAAAAAGTTAAAGAATATAACATTTCTAATATCGAAAAATCTTGGCTTCCTAGAGCAGGTGTTACAATTAAAGGCAGTTATCAATCGCATGTTACCGAAATTCCTATTTCTATACCGGGTATGGCTACAGACCCTTTGAATAAAACTCAATACTCTGCCGTTGTTGCTGTAAATCAAACAATTTGGGACGGTGGCGTAACCACGGCATCTAAAAAAGAGGCGCAAGCAAAAGCTATTTCAGATGTTAAGGAACTAGAAATAGAGCTCTACTCTATAAAAGAGAGGGTTAATAATATCTATTTTGGAGTGCTGCTAATAGATCAATACTTAAAAGAGACAGAGGTGCTAGGCCGAGAGTTGGATCGTATGCAGAATAAGGTTTCTGCTTTGATTGCCAGCGGAGTAGCAGATAGCAGCGATTTGTATCCTGTAGAAGCACAAAAGATAACTCTTAATCAAAGGTTTAAGGAACTTCAAAACAATAAGAACTCTTATCTTAAGGTGCTTTCGCTTATGACAGGTAGGGCAAGCGATACAACCGCAACTCTTTTATTGCCAGTGCTTACAAAAACTACCTCGCAAGAGATTCTTAGGCCGGAACTTAGTTTTTTTGAAAGTAAAAAAGAGATTGCAAAAATTCAGAGCCTCTATCTAAATAACCGAGTACTGCCAAAAATTGGCGCATTTATTCAAGCTGGGTACGGGTTGCCAGGGCTTAATATGCTTAAAAATGAGGCAAGTGGTTTTTATATTGGTGGCATAACTCTTTCGTGGAGCTTAGATGGTTTTTATACTAGGAAAAATGACATGAGAAAAATAGACGCAGCAAGAGCATCAATTGAATCTCAAAAAGAGACATTCCTTTACAATGCTAGATTAAAAAACGCCTCAATCACAAGTGAAATTGAGTCAATTGAAGAGTTATCTATAACAGACCAGCAGTTGGTTGCGATTAGAGAAAAAATAGTAGAGAGCTCTTCGGTTAAATTAGAGAACGGAGCAACTTCGGTTACAGAGCACCTAAAAGAGGTAAATATGTTAGATGCCGCTAGATTGGCGCTAGGCAAAAGGAAAATTGAACTGCTCAAAGCAATGAGCGACCTAAGAAACAATTTGAATCAATAGATTAGATGTAATAAAAGAGAGCACATTAAATTTGACTTTAATAAAGTACAATAAAAGATAATGTATTAAATTAGTGAGAATTAATATATCAAATTCATGAAAGATAAAACTTATTCCACAATAAAAAGTAGCGCCTTTGTACCGGTAATTATAGCTGCACTTTTTAGTTGCAACAATGGCAAAGTAGACTCATATGCTTCGGGCAGGTTCGAGGCAATAGAGGTGGTTGTTTCAAGTGAAGCTACTGGTAGAATTATAGAATTTAGTGCATTAGAAGGGATGCAAGTAGCACAAAATGAGGTGATAGGTTGCATAGACACAATGCAGCTTCACTTTCAAAAAATGAGATTGTTAGCGAGTAACCAAGCAGTAAGGGCACGTAGGGCTAATGTTAGTGAACAACTTGCAACAATTACTCAACAAATAAAAAACTTAGAAAAAGAGAGATATAGGGCCCAAACCTTAGCTAAAGCAAATGTAGGAAATACTAAAACTATAGACAATATTAACGCCAATATTAAAACCCTAGAGAAGGAGTATGAAGCCCGTAAAAGTGCATTAGAAAAGGGAAATCTCTCTACAGATAAAGAGGGGGCAGCAATAGAGCTGCAGGTAGCCCAAACAGAAGATCTTATAAAAAAAAGCATAATAAGAGCGCCAATAGATGGTACCATAATGGTAACTTATGCCAAAGAGGGAGAGTTTAGAGCCACTGGCCAGCCACTCTTTAGGATTGCCAATTTAGAGACTGTTTTCCTTAGAGCCTATGTCTCAAATGTTATTGTAAATGAACTAAAAGTGGGAGAGCAAGCCATAGTATATACAGGATTTAATAGCGAAAACACAAAAGAGTATAGCGGTAAAATTGTGTGGATATCGCAAGAGGCCGAGTTTACTCCTAAAAATATACAAAACAGAGACCATCGCTCAAATCTTGTTTATGCTATAAAGTTAGAGATAGCAAACGATGGCTACATTAAACCTGGAATGTATGGCGATGTTAAATTTAACATAGATTAATTAATAACTCCCAAGCAACAATGGAACAGGCACCACAAGCAAAAGCTGTCTCAATAAAAAACTTATGCAAGGGTTATGGCTCTCTAAACTCTAATAATAGGGTATAGGCTCTAAAAGAGATCTCTCTAGAGATAGACTTTGGAGAGATGTTTGGTATTATAGGGCCAGATGGAGCAGGAAAAACAACGCTTTTTAGAATTCTTACTTCGCTACTTATTCCAGATAGTGGAGAGGCAACTGTTTTAGGGCTAGATGTAGTTAAAGAATTTAAAAAAATAAGAGAGAGAATTGGCTATATGCCTGGTAAATTCTCTCTTTACGGAGATCTTACTGTAGATGAAAATTTAAGTTTTTTCGCCTCAATTTTTAAAGCTAATATTAAAGAGAATTACCATTTAATAGAAGACATTTTCAAAGATATAGCACCATTTGGGAAGAGAAAAGCAAGAGACCTCTCTGGCGGAATGAAACAGAAACTGGCATTAAGTTGTGCTCTTATTCATAAACCAGATATTCTCTTTTTAGACGAACCCACAACAGGGGTAGACCCCGTCTCTAGAAGAGAGTTTTGGCAAATGCTTGAGAGACTCAAAAAGCAAGGTATTACAATTGTAGTCTCTACCTCTTATATGGACGAGGCGTTGCTTTGTAGCAGAATTGCACTATTTAAAGAGGGCTCAATTTTAAGTTACAATACTCCCAAAGAGATGGTCTCTTCTTTTGAGAACACCTTGCTGGCAGTATCTGGAGAGAACATGCCAGAGTTATTAAAGATGTTGCGAAAAATCTCTATTGTGAAGAGCGCCTACTCATTTGGAGCACAGCACCATATTACAGTAGAAAGAGAAGAGAATAAAGGAGAGAGTGACAAGGTAGAAAATAGAGAGAATGTAGGTAATGGAAACAATATAGAGAAAACAAACAGAGAAATTAAATTGCAAGCTGTAATTGCAAATGTTACGCAGCAGCTCCAGCAGATGGGAGCTAGCTCTTTTACTATTAAAGAGATTGAGCCAACAATAGAAGATTGCTATTTAGAACTCTCTTCTGTTAAATAGATAAAATTATGAATTCCAAAGAGTCCCAAAATAGAAACATTATTGAAGTAGAGAGCCTAACTAAAAAATTTGGTTCTTTTACTGCTGTTAATAGTATCTCTTTTAATGTTAAAAAGGGAGAAATTTTTGGATTTTTGGGCGCAAACGGAGCAGGGAAAACAACTGCAATTAAAATGTTATGTGGATTGCTTAAACCAACTTCTGGACAGGGCACCGTTGCAGGTTATAATATTGCTACCTCTCCAGAGATGGTAAAACGCAATATTGGATATATGAGCCAAAGATTTTCACTTTACCAAGATCTTAAAGTATGGGAGAACTTTCGCCTCTTTGGGGGAATTTACGGAATGAAAAGTAGAGATATAGAGAGTGTGACAGCAAAAATGTTAAAAGATCTTGGCTTTGAAAAAGAGCGAAACACAGTGGTAGAGTCTCTGCCGGCAGGGTGGAAACAGAAACTGGCTTTTTCTGTGGCAATTATGCACAACCCAGCTATTGTATTTCTAGACGAACCCACAGGAGGCGTTGCACCCGAAGCGCGCAGGCAGTTTTGGGAGTTAATCTATTTAGCTTCTCAAAAGGGGATAACGGTGTTTGTAACCACACACTATATGGACGAGGCAGAGTATTGCAACCGAGTTACTATTATGAAAGATGGTGCTATAGAGGTAATAGATACTCCACAAAATTTGAAGTCTAACTATGGAGTAAATAGTATGGACGAGGTGTTTTATGAGTTGGCAAAAGTGTAATTAAACAATAGAGCAAGGTGAAACAGTTTTTAGTATTTGTTAGAAAAGAGTTTCTTCATATTTCAAGAGATGTGAGAACTATTCTTATTTTGTTGTTAATGCCTATTGTTCAAATAGTTCTTTTTGGTTTTGCTCTAACAAACGAAGTTCAAGATGTTAAAGTTCTGTTTATCTCTAATGAATCTAACGAAACTGCTGCATTGATTAATCATAGAATTTTATCTTCTCCCTATTTTATACCAGTAGAGAGCCAAGCTTCTGCCACTGAAGCCGAAAATTTAATGAAAAGCAACCAAGTCTCTCTTATAGTTAACTATAGCAGAAACTTTAATGAAACAATGGTTAAAGAGGGTGCAGGACAAATTGAGCTAATAGCAGATGGGTCCGACCCTAATATGGCCTCGGCAATTCTTAGCTACTCCTCTGCAATTATAGCAGCGTCTATTAAAGAGAGAATGCCTGCCTCTTTAGAAAACATGGGGAAGGTCTCTCTCTCTACAGAGCTACTTTACAACCCCCAAATGAAGAGCTCTTATAATTTTGTGCCTGGTGTTATGGGGCTTATTCTTATGATTATATGTGCAATGATGACTTCAATCTCTATTGTGAGAGAGAAAGAGACAGGCACAATGGAGATTTTACTAGTCTCTCCCATAAGGCCAATGTTTATTATTCTCTCTAAGAGTGTTCCATATTTTATACTCTCTGTAATAAACCTTGCTACAATTTTACTTCTCTCTGTATATGTGCTTAAGGTACCTGTAACAGGGAGCCTTTTTTGGCTAGTTATGGTCTCTTTTATCTTTATTTTTGTATCGCTCACATTAGGGTTACTCATTTCTTCAATAACTCATACTCAAGTGGCAGCCATGCTCATCTCTGGCTTGGCTCTTATGATGCCGGCAATGTTGCTTTCTGGAATGATTTTTCCAATATCTAATATGCCAGAACTGCTCCAGGTTTTTACAAAATTTGTTCCAGCAACTTGGTATATCTTGGCGGTTAAAAAACTGATGATTCAAGGACTCCCGTTAATTTCTGAAGTTACAGAAATTGCTGCAATGTGTCCCATGGCAGCGGTATTTTTGTCCCTTAGTCTAAAACAGTTTAAATATAGGTTAGAATAGATGTTAAGATATTTATTAGAGAAGGAGTTTAAGCAGTTTGTAAGAAATAAGTTCTTGCCAAAGTTGGTTTTGTTTTACCCATTGTTAATGATGGTATTAATGCCATGGGCTGCAAACCTAGAGGTAAAGAATTTAAGAATTTCTATTGTAGATAAAGAGCACTCAGCTGCATCTAATGCACTCATTAATAAGATAAGTGGATCTAGTTATTTTTCTAATACACTATATGCCCAAAGCTATTTAGATGCTATGAGCCATATAGAGTCTCAAAAGAGCGATATTATACTAGAGCTGCCACTAGATTTTGAGAAAAATTTAGTTAATAGAGTAGATCAAGAAATTTTTATTGCAGCCAACGCGGTAGATGGAGTGAGAGGAAGTATGGCAGGCACCTATCTAACATCTATAGTAAAAGAGTTCTCGCAAGAGTATATGGATACTGGGTTAAAAGCCCCTGGAATAGAGATTATCTCTCTAAGTAAATATAACCCAGCTATGGATTATAAACTCTTTATGGTACCAGCACTCATTGTACTTTTGTTAACAATTGTAGTTGGGTTTTTGCCTGCGTTAAACATTGTGGCAGAGAAAGAGAGTGGCACAATAGAGCAAATTAATGTTACCCCTGTAGGAAAGTATACATTTATTGGTGCTAAACTTATTTTGTATTGGGCAGTTGGTTTTGTAGTGCTAACAACTACTCTTTTGCTCTCTAAATACTTCTATGGAATTGAACCCTTGAGTGGCTATGCACGGTTTTACCTACTCTCATATCTATTTATGGTTGTTGTCTCTGGCTTAGGGCTTGTTATCTCTAACTACTCGGCAACTATGCAACAGGCTATGTTTGTTATGTTCTTTTTTGCTTTAATTATGATTTTAATGAGTGGGCTTTTTACTCCGGTAGCTAGTATGCCAGTTTGGTCTCAGACTATAACAGCTGCAAATCCACTAAAGTATTTTACAGATGTTATGAGAATGCTCTTTATTAAAGGAAGTAATTTGGGTCAATTGGTTAAAGAGATAACTATTTTGGCTGGTTTTGCAATTTTTTTTAATTTTTGGGCAGTTTTGAGCTATCATAAAAGCTCTTAATATTGTATTTAAGTATCCAATAAAACAATGACTTTATGGAGAAGATATTAATTATTGACGACGATAAAATTATAAGAAAAATCTATAGAGCTACTCTCACCAAAGAGGGATATGATGTTATTGAGGCCGAGGATGGAAATATTGGCATACAGTATATAAAATCTGAAAACCCAGATCTTATTCTTACAGATTATCAAATGCCAGGTATATCTGGGCTAGAAGTAATTTCCGAGATTGCGAAAATGAAAATTACAACACCAGTAATTATGCTCACAGGCTATGGAGATGTTGCTTTAACAATTAAATCTATTCAAAAAGGAGCATTCGAGTTTTTAGAAAAACCAACACCCCCAGATGTTTTAAGAGAGACTGTTAGAAGAGCATTAGACTCTGTAAAGATAAGTCAAAGTTTACCAGATATTACAACCTTAAATACTAGATTAGACGCAGATTCAGAGAACAATTTTTTGGTGGGTAAAACCCCAAAGATGAAAGAGATATTCAAAAACATAGGGATGATCTCTATGAATAAGGTGAATGTATTAATTGAAGGAGAGACTGGTACTGGTAAAGAATTAATTGCTAGGCTTGTTCATCTTTCTGGAATTACCAGAGACAGGCCGTTGGTTGTTGTGAATTGTAGTGCATTAACAGAAACTATACTAGAGAGCGAGCTTTTCGGCCACGTAAAAGGCTCTTTCACAGACTCTATTAGAGATAAAAAAGGAAAATTTGAATTAGCTGCAGATGGTACAATATTCTTGGATGAAATCTCGGGAATGTCACATAATACACAAGTTAAACTTTTACGGGTACTTCAGGAGTTAGAGTTCGAAAAGGTTGGAGGCGAAGAGACAATCCCAATGAGAGCAAGAATTATTACGGCTACAAATAAAAATTTGGAAGAGCTAATAAAGGAGGGGAAGTTTAGAGAAGACTTGTACTATAGACTTAAAGTATTCACGATTCAATTGCCACCTTTAAAAGAGAGGAAAGAAGATATTGAAGATCTTGTTATTCATTTTATGAAAAAACTCAATAAAAAATTTGGTAAAAATGTAACAAAAATAGGAGATGGAGTAATTGAGATGCTTCAAGATTATTGTTGGCCAGGCAATGTAAGAGAGTTAGAGAATACTATTTTACAGGCCATTGTAATGTCTAAAAATGATGTTATAGAGAAACATAATATTGTTCTAAATACAGCATTGTCTACAAATATATCAGATAGATCTCAGGTTTTAGAGCTTAAATCTTTATCTGAAATAGAAAAAGATCATATTGAGGCTATTTTAAACAGAGTTAATTGGAATAAAGTTGAAGCATCACGTATTTTAGGGATTACTCGCCCAACTCTTAACTCCAAAATTGAGAAATATAATTTAGC
This sequence comes from Bacteroidales bacterium, assembly GCA_028708215.1. Classification (GTDB taxonomy): domain Bacteria; phylum Bacteroidota; class Bacteroidia; order Bacteroidales; family UBA932; genus Bact-08. The sequence goes on along the minus strand of JAQVZL010000001.1, from coordinate 65,207 downwards.
ACGCTAATTTGAACTAAAATTTTTTTATTGTGGAATGGGCATAAATAACCATATTTGTAATCTCAAAGCCTATTTGCTTACCACAATAAACTACTATGATTTTTCACTCTCTCTTTGAGACCTCTTATTTATGGTTGCCTTTTATAGGCTTTATTGTAGGTTTCTTTGGAGCTTTAATAGGAGGCGGGGGCGGATTCTTCTTTTTACCACTATTAATTGTTTTCTTTGATGTGCCTGCGCAAGTTGCAGTGCCCACCTCTCTTGCTGCCACAATGCCAATCTGTTTGGCTGGCTCAATAGGGCACTATAGAAAAAACAATCTAGACCTTAGAACAGGCTTAATATTTATGAGTGCAGGTATTTTTGGTGCTATGTCTGGTGCAACAGTTACCAGCCTAGTAACAGCTACTCAGTTACGAATAGCATTTGGGATTTATTCAATAATTCTTGCATTGCAAATGTTGGTAAACCAATATCTAGAGAAGAGAGCTTGTAAGCAGGGCCAAGTACTTAAAGATCTCACTAAAAAAGAGAAGACAGTTAAAGGCCTTCTCTATGGGTTTTTATCTGGTATAATTACAGGAACATTCGGCACCAGTGGGATAGCTCCAGTAATGGCAGGGATGTTTGCGTTAAGAATGCCATTGAGACTTGTAATAGGAACCTCATTAATGGTAATTTTCGGGAACACCCTAAGTGCTCTAGGGGCTCACTTTGTTGTGGGGCAAATAGATTTAACCCTTGTCTATTTACTTACAATTGGTACTGTTGTAGGAGCCTTGGTTGGCCCTCAGTTTTTATCTGGTTTAAGTATAGAGAAGGCCGAGGCTCCAGTGCGCCGTTGGTATGCTCTGGGTATGATGGCCTTTGGCGTATTGATGATGATTTCGTAAATAGAGTTCCCTAAAGAACGCTTGCTCAAGAAATTTCTATCATGTAATGCAAATTAGAAATCACATTAAAGTTTCCCCGTTGCTTTTAGATATTTTGTTTTAGTGAGGTTAAGAGAAGCCTTTGCAGTAATATAGTTACTTATTGCATTTTGCCACATTGTTTGAGCTTCCATGTAATTTGCCAGAGTTTCCATTCCAGCAGAGTATCTCTCTTTGCTCACCTCCATATTCTCTTTTGCCTGCTCTACAGATTTAGTTGTGAGCGCAACCTCTAATTTTGCTTCATTAAGTTGGTTTATTGCCTTAGTAGCCTCTAGAGTCATTTTTTGCTGGGAGTTGTTGAGCTGCATTTGCGCAATAGAGCTCTCTAGTTTTGCCTCTTTTATTTTATTTTTACCCTCTCCCCAATGAAAAATAGGAATATTAATTGAGAGTAGAGCTGCAAAGTTTGCCCCATCTAAAAGTTTTTCATTATTCATCTTTAGCCCGTTTGTATAGCCATAGGCCCCCATTACTCCCACATTGGGTAAAAACTCACTTCTAACTAGGTTTTCTTGTAGTTTTTTCATCTCTACCTGTTTGCTAAGTAGCCTATATTCTGGGCGTAAAGTAATATCGAATGTACTCTCTATTATATCTAAACCACTCTGCTCTGCTGCAATATTGCCTTGAGTTTCAAAAGAATCTGTAACCTCTGTAGAGCTGTTTAGAGGAATACCAGTTATATGGTTAAGGTTCATAATGGCTAGGTTATAGCCATTTTGTGCACGAGTTAAATTTAAATTAGCCTCGTTCATCTTAACCTGGACAGTTAAAAGCTCTTTTCTATGAGTCATTCCCTCTTCTACAGCGTTTTTAACCATTCTTTCCAGCTCTATAAGAGTCTCTTTTATTTGCCGAGTTGTCTCTATAATTGCCTTGGCTTTTACACAGTTCCAATAGGCTTGGTCGCAAAGTAGAATAACTTCATATTGGCTAAGCTCTTGGTTTACCTGTGCCATTTGGTAGCCTGTTTGTGCCATTTTGTATGCTGCTGTTACTTTGCCTCCGGTATAGATGGGTTGTTCAATTCGCAAAGCGCCGTTATAAGTGCTGTTTAAACTTAATTCCAGAGGTATATCGGGCATAAATGCAAACCCGCCGTTTGGTGCTACACCTCCTGCTCCGTCAGGGACAAAGGTTGGGAGCATGCCGCCCTCTATAGTTTTAGCCAAGGTTGCATTGCTGTAAAGATAAAGCCCTGTTGCAGATATTTTTGGAAGGTAGTTTGTCTTATATGCAGCAACTTTATGCGCAGCAACATTTATTTGCTCTTTGGCAATGCTCTTCTCTATATTATTTTGCGTAGCCATTTGCCTACACTCTTCTAACGAGAGTCTTTGCGAAGGGTACTCTAGGTTGTAGCTTGCCTGCTGAGCATATACAGCTGTTATACTCACCAGTAAAAAGGAGAGTGTTATAATTATTTTTTTTGAGATCATATTATTTATCACAAGTTTCACATTTATCTAGTTTAATACCAAAGAATATAGAGTATAAAATAGGTATAAAGAGTAGAGTAATTAAAGTACCAATAAGTAGCCCGCCCATTATGGTAACTGCTAGAGAGCCAAAAAGATCGTCTGCTAGTAGTGGAATCATTCCCAAAATTGTGGTCATAGAGGCCATCATTACAGGACGGAAACGGTTAGACGAACTATCTAGCAGAGCCTTCATTGGTTCTACCCCAGAAGAGAGCTGCATATTAATCTCGTCCATAAGAATAACTCCATTCTTAACCATCATTCCAATTAACCCCAATATTCCTACAATTGCTACAAATCCAAATACCTTTCCAGAGAGTAACATTCCATATACTACACCTACTAATAATAGAGGAATAGAGAGCATAATTATTAATGGCTTTCTATAATCTTTAAAAAGCAAAACCAAAATTGCTATCATTAAAATAATTGCAAGAGGGAAGTTTTTAAAGAGGTACTTTGTAGATTGGGTGCTAGCTTTATGTTCTCCTTCCCACTCTAGGCTATACCCCACAGGTAGTTCAATGTTCTCTATCTCTTCTAGTATGCTTTTACGTGCATCGGAAGCACTTACTCCAACTGCAGGTTCGCACTGTGCTCTCATTGCTCTCTGCCCGTTACTTCTAATAACAAGGGGCTCGTGCCACTCTATCTCAATCCCGTTAGTTGCTTGGCTAAGTGGAACTGTTCTAAGAAGCTCACTTATTATCTCTTGCTCTTTAATGGTACCAGAGAGTAAGCCAGTTACTGTCTCTTTATTTAAGAGATTAGAGATAGGCGGAACCATCCCAAATACTTGAGCGTTACTTAAATCATTTATAGGCTCACCTTGGTTTTCTGTGGTTTTTATGTAGATATTAAAACGGTCTCGGCCATCATAAAAAACTCCTGTTGGTATTCCTTCTGTTGCAGCTAGTAGAGAGATTGCAATATCAGATCTTGAAAGCCCTAGAGAGCGTGCTGTAGGTTGGTTGTAGTTGGCTACTATAACAGGAAATTTAGGTTCCCAGTCTTTACATTCAAGCCTTGTGCTACTATTTTTATGCATTATCTCTAATGCTTGCGCTGTTAAATCTCTAAGTATGGCAGGGTCTGGCCCGTTAAACTGAACCTCAATTGGGAATTTTTTGTACATAAGGTTGTACCGCTTAACCCTTGCGTATGCCTGTGGGTAGTTATTTGTTAGGTAGTTTTGAATATCTGGGATACATTTTACAACCTGTTTGGGGGTGTTAAAGTCTACAATAAGCTCTCCATAAGACATAGATGGAATTGCCATACTCCTAACTAGGTTGTACCGCCCGGGAGTGCCACCTATAGAGGTGGTAATATGGGTAACCTCTTCTTTCTCTTTTAAATATTGAGATATCTGTTCAAGATCTTTTTTTACTGTTTCACTTGTGGCCCCTTCGGGAAGTTTATACTCTATATAGAGTTGGTTATACTCCATATCTGGGAAGAACCCTTGAGGCAAAAACTGATAACTAAATAGGCTACTTCCAACCAATATTGTGGCTATAACTATTGTGGTGGTTTTATGGCAGAGCACCCACGACAGCACTGTGCGCAGAACTCTGTACGAGGGGGAGTCAAATGGGTCTTTTTTATTGCCTCGGCCTTTTCTCTCGCTTCTTTTTTTGCGCGTTAGAGAGAAGCTGGCGTGAATAGGAACCAGTGTAAGGGCTAGTATCCAGCTAAGTAGTAGAGAGACAGCTAAAACAATAAATAGGTCTCTAACATAGACGCCTGCTGTATCTGGAGAGAGAAAAATGGGGAAGAATGCTAGAATTGCAATGAGCGTTGCTCCTAAAAGTGGCATTGCTGTTTTTTTGCCTATAGAGGTTAGTGCCTCCTGTTTACTTACTCCGCTTTTGAGATCTACTAAAATGCCATCTATAATAACTATTGCATTATCTACTAACATTCCCATTGCTAGAACAAAAGTGCCTAGAGAGACTCTCTGTAGTGTACCATCAAAATTGTTGAGTATTAAGAATGTTCCAAATACTATAACAAAGAGGTTCACTCCAATAATAATTCCACTTCTAAAGCCCATAGCAAACATTAGAACTACTATTACAATAGTTATAGAGAGTAGGAGATTTACTAAAAACGAGCTGAGTGCTTCTTTCACTCTTTCTGGTTGGAAGAACACTTTATGAAACTCAATTCCTGCAGGAATTAGGCTCTCTTTTAAAGCATCCATTTTGGCATCTGTCTCTTTTCCCAGTTTTGTAATATCTGTGCCACCAAGTGCAGCAATTGAAAATCCGTAGGCATTTTGCCCATCGTAAAGCATTTGGTTTCTAATAGGTTTCTCTATATCTAGAGTTATATTTGCAATATCTCTAAGTCTAAGTTGGTCTTTTTCGTGCCCTTGTAGGAGTAGGTCTCCTATATCTGTAGCGCTTTTGTATCTGTCGTTTACTGTTACTTTTATTCTGTGGCTACCACTCATATAGTACCCAGAGTAGGTTGTCTCGTTCTGGCCGTTAAGGGTAGAGATTACCTCTACGGGGTGTACTCCTAAACTTGCCATTTTATCTTGGACCAACTCAATATTTATACATTCGTTTTGTAATCCATAAACTGTTACAGCAGCAATCCCCTCTATATTTTGAACTTCGCGTTTAATGAGCTCTATATATTTGTTCATCTCGCGCTCTGAGTAACCATTGTTTGTTATGGCGTAAAACATTCCGTAAACGTCGCCAAAATCGTCTTTTACTATTGGTGTGTTTGCTTTGGCAGGTAGGGTGTGCTTTGTGTCGTTTATTTTTCTTCTTAAAATATCCCAAGTCTGTTCTACTTCTGAATCTGGGACTGTGTGGAAAAGCGATATCTCTATAATAGAGACATCGTTCATAGAACGGCTAGTAACTGTCTCTACTCCTTTTATAGACTTAATTGCAATTTCTAACGGTTCGGTAACCTCTAACTCTACCTCATGGGCATTTGCTCCCGGGTATGTGGTTATTACCATAGCTTGCTTAACCTTAATTTCTGGATCTTCTAGTTTACTCATGTTGTTAAAAGAGAAGACCCCTCCAACAACTAAAGCTGCTACAATAAAGAAGACAAACTTACGGTTATTAAGTGCCCATTTCCCAAAATCTATCATAACATACCTCCTGCATTGGTTTTAGATTGGGCATTAATTGGTCTCACTTTTTGACCCTCTTTTAGTGAGCTAGCTCCTGCAGAGACTACTATTTCTCCTGGCTCTAGCCCCTCTATAACAATTGCATTGCCTCTGTTATCTATACCCTCGGCAACAATCTCTCTTTTGCATATTGTACCCTTCTCTTGGTTATAAACCCACACAGAGCTTCCGCAGGCTGCACTCACTAATGCATTAATTGGAACTATATATCTTGTTGCAGATGCATTTTTATAGTTCACTTTAACAGTAACTGTCATTCCTGGAGTGAGTGGAGGGTACCCTTTTGGAATTTTAAGGTTTAAATATACGGTGTAGAGTTGGTTTAGATTTGCTTTTCTATTAATCCCAGATAGCTCTAAAGGGTACTCCTTATCTGGGTATATATCAGATATACAGCTAAAAGATTCAAACTCTTGCTTCTTTACAAAGTAGTTAGAGGGTATATTTATCTCTACATCCATAGCGGTTGTATTTATCATAGAGACAACTGGCATACCAGCTCCTACTGTCTCGTTGGCAGAGTAATAAGTTTTCTGAATATAGCCGTTGTAAGGTGCATATAGTTTGGTATCTGAGAGTGCATTTTTGTGGGCGTTGTATTTTGCGGTAACTTGCTCTAACCCATAGAGTGCTTTGTAGTAGTCGTTCTCTGTTACGCTCTTTGTTTTATATAAAGCAATAACTCTATTGGCTTCGCTTTTAATACTATTATATTCTGCTTGGGTTGCTGCTAGTTGAATGGTGTAGTCTCTGGAGTCTATCTCTGCTAAGAGCTCTCCCTTTCTTACATGGTTGCCAGGTGAGACATAGACTTTGGCTATGGGGCCAGCTATTCTAAAAGAGAGATTAATATCTTCTCCTGCCTTTATTTTTCCCGGGAAAACACCACTCTTGCTATTGCCATACACTTTTACTGTGTCTGTTTTTACATTAACAAGAGCTTCTTTGGGCTCATTATTGTTCCCACAAGAACTAACTATGAATGCCAACAACAGATTAATAATAATTAACATTCTCTTCATAATATATATATAATTTTTTTATCTTCTATTCTATTATAGCCGTAGATATACTATATCAAAAATTGCACCAAATTACACTTTGCGCTTGTGAAAGTATAATGATGGCTTAAAACACCTCGGCGCTTCTCCTAAATTTTTGCTAATTAAAGATTTAGTTTATTGAGAATTGCTTTAGGGATTGCATCTTTGTGAACAATTATTGAGATGGTTTTTGCTTTTACGTACTCTCTAGAGAGATGGTTGTACCCACCAAAACGGTTGGTCTCTGGCTTCCATGAATTTTTTACAACATAGTAAGTTGTTCCGTTTTTATCTTTGGCGTTACCAATTAAATGCATCAAGTGATCGTCTGTGGTGGCGGTGCTTTCAAAGCCAGCTTGTCTATTCTCTTGAGTTACTGTCTCTTCTTGATAAATTCTGTTAAACGAAAGTTTCCTGCCAGGTTCGCTCTCTAACTCTTGCTGGGTTGCGTTTACGGCAATGCCCATTGGGTCTGAATAGCTTTTTTCGCTCATGTCTCCATCCCAACCAACTGTATAACCTGTTTTGAGTGCGTTGTCTATCACTTGCATAAATTCGTTTAATGGTAGATTGTGGTAGCTTCCGCTGTTCCAATTGTCTGGAATCTCTAGCACAAAATTGCTGTAATATGGGTGGTGGCTAAAGCTGGTAAGAAGTATGTACTCCTCTGTTTTTATGCCGAGGCTATTAAAGAATGTGAGTGGTGTGTACTCTTTTCCTTTGTAATTGAATTTCTCTGGAGCTTCGCCTAAGTAAGTGTCTAATATTGCGTTGAGTGTTTTATAAAATTGGGGGCTCCTAGTTTTTGCCATTACTGGAACGGCTGCAATTGCTTGAATTGATGCGTTCAGCTCTGTGTGGTCGTGGGTTTTGGAGTGGTAATTAATCCCTTGGTAAACCTCTAGTGGTACCATTCCGTATTGGTTAACAACATTTAGTACCATATTAGAGAGGCTTCCCTCTCCAAGATTGCCTTTGCCTTGTTTTATAAAGTTGTCGTTTACTCTATTTATGTAATTATATCTAACTGTGAACATCTCAGATAATTCATATACCCCTTTGCCCATTCTCATAAGCTCAGATTCAAACAGAGAGGTGGTAGCAAAAGACCAGCATGTGCCTGTAACCGCCTGGTTTTTAACGGGAGTTGCAGGTAGCATTATTGGGTATTCAAATTGATAAACATTGCACTTGGTGGCCATTTGACCTTGCGCAGTTACTTGGCCTTGAGCTTGTTGCGGCAATAATGCAATTGCTACTACAGCTACTAGAGTAATTAAGAGGGTTTTCATGATTTGTAGTTTTTAACATACAAAGATAGCGAAAAAAGCTGAGTTGTTGAAGTTTCTCAACTTGTAACTAACAGATAAACATAACATGAAGTAATGTATTGGCGAAATTTCAATTATAATATTATTGCAAACATTTTATCTAATAATTCATCTGATTTTTCCCTGGGAAACGATTCTCCAGGAGATAATTGCTCATAAGCTGCTAATTACATGGTAGTTAGATTTTTGAAATAAGCCCTTTTGGGCTCATTTAGAAAAATTAAATATCTGGTTACTAAATATTTACTTGTATTCATCTCCTAGCAATGTTCGCTTTGCTATGCTTTAGTTTTGGAAAGAGTTGAGTTGTTTGTCTATATTTACGTTTAGAAAATTCGTAATTATGGCAAAAGAGATAGAACGTAAATTTTTGGTAACTTCTTTGGATTTTAAGGGAGAGGCTATTAGCTCTACTTTAGTTAGGCAAGGCTATCTCTCGCGCACGCCTGAAAGAACCGTTAGAGTGCGGGTAGTAAAAAACTCGGCATACCTAACTATTAAAGGGAAAAGCAGTAGTAGTGGGGTTTCGCGGTATGAGTGGGAGAAAGAGATTCCGGTTGCCGAGGCGCAAGAGCTTTTAAAAATTTGCGAGCCTGGTATAATTGAAAAGAGGCGATACATAATTCCGCTAGAGAGTAGTGAGCCTAATGAATGTAGCGAGCTTAGATTTGAAGTAGATGAATTTTATGGGAGGCATGAGGGACTTATAATTGCCGAGATTGAGCTGCAAAGTGAGTCACAGGAGTTCCCTAAGCCTAGTTGGCTAGGTAAAGAGGTAACTGGCAATCCTAAATATTACAACTCCCAAATTTAAACAGCCAGTAGCCAATAGAAAAAAGCTACCTAAATGATATTTAAGTAGCCTTATTTATTGTTTATTTTTTTACGGGCCACAACCTCTGTGGCAAAACCTTTGTATTTAAGCAGGTTAGTACCTTGCCGATACAGTATCCCAGTCAATTATTCCCCAAAGTGACGATATGTAATCTGGCCTGCGGTTCTGGTAATCTAGATAGTAGGCGTGTTCCCATACGTCAAATGTTAAAATAGGTGTTAGCCCTTGTGTTAGAGGTGTTCCGGCGTTACTCTCTTTAAGTATTTGCAGGTTACCCTCTTTATCTTTTACTAACCAAGCCCAGCCAGATCCAAAAAGAGTTTTTGCCGCTGTATTGAACTCTTCTACAAACTTTTCAAATGAGCCCCATTTTTTGTCAATTGCTTTTGCTAGCTCTCCTTTGGGTGCGCCACCGCCACCTGGTTTAAAAGAGTTAAAATAGAATGTGTGGTTCCATACTTGAGCAGCATTGTTGAAAATACCACCATCTGATTTTTGGATAATCTCTTCTATTGACATTTTTTCAAATTGAGTCCCTTTAATAAGGTTGTTAAGGTTGTTTACATAGGCAAGGTGGTGTTTGCCATGATGGAACTCTATTGTTCCCATGCCTATTACTGGCTCGAGGGAATCTTTTTTGTAAGGAAGATCTGGTAATTTAAAATTCATAATCTAATTAATTTAAATAATTATTTATTCTTATCTTTGAAATAGTTATATTCTAGTTACTCTTGTAATTGAGTTGCTAATATAAATAAAATAAAGAACATTTTAAAGCAGCAATGGGAAAATCTAAAATTTTAATAGCAGAAGATCTGGAAAGTAATTATTTACTTTTAAAGATTATTTTATCAACGAAGTATGAGGTAATTTGGGCAAAGAATGGTAAAGAAGCAGTAGATCTCTTTAACGAGTGTGAGCCAGATCTTATATTAATGGATATTAGGATGCCTGTAATGGATGGATATGAGGCTACTAAAATTATTCGTACCATCTCTACCTCTATTCCTATTATTGCTCAAACAGCTCATGCTTTTGAAAGTGATAGGCAAAAAGCACTTGGGGTTGGTTTTACAAATGTTATTACTAAACCTATAAAAATTGATTTCTTGCATGAGATGGTAGAGAAGTATCTATAACCTGTTAAAAAAGTAATTATGACTAGAGAGTTAAAGTATCTTAGGCTTTTATCTAAAAGTTTTCCCACTATTTCTGATGCTACTACAGAGATTATAAATCTTGAGGCAATTATGAACTTGCCTAAAGGGACAGAGCATTTTTTAACAGATATTCATGGCGAACATGAGGCTTTTGCTCATGTATTAAAAAATGCTTCGGGTGTTATTCGTAAAAAGGTAGAAGATATTTTTGGTCACACTCTTCGTGATGTAGAAAAGCGAGAGCTGTGTACAATAATCTATTATCCTAAAGAGAAGCTCTCAATTATTAAAAAGAGAGAGGGTAAAGAGATAGATGATTGGTACAAAATGGTGCTTGTACAGCTAATGAAAGTGTGTAGCAATGTCTCATCTAAATATACTAGATCTAAAGTAAGAAAAGCTCTTCCTAAAGAGTTTTCATATATTATTCAGGAGTTGCTGCATGAGTCTTTATCTGAGCCTAACAAGCACGATTATATCTCTGCAATTATTTCTACTATTGTCTCTACTGGTAGAGCCCAACATTTTATTGTTGCAATTTGCAATCTTATTAAAAGGCTCACAATAGATTCACTACATATTATTGGAGATATTTACGATAGAGGGCCGGGCGCACATATAATAATGGACACACTTTGTGACTACCATAACTTTGATATACAGTGGGGTAATCACGATTTAGTTTGGATGGGTGCAGCTAGCGGGAGCGAAGCTTGTATGGCAAATGTTGTTAGAATCTCTTTAAGATATGCCAATCTTACTACTTTAGAAGAGGGTTATGGTATAAACTTAATGCCTCTTGCTACTTTTGCCATGGAGGTTTATGGTAACGATAACTGTTCTCTATTTAAACCTAAAGAGAACAAAGATGAGCCAGTTAAAACTAAGCATGTGAGAATGATATCTCAGATGCATAAGGCTATCTCAATTATTCAGTTTAAGCTAGAGGGTGCAATAATAGATAGGAACAAAGAGTTCCAAATGGAAGATAGAAAATTATTACATCTTATTAATAAAGAGAAAGGTACAATTGTTATAGATGGTAAAGAGTATAAGCTTTTAGATACCAATTTCCCTACTATAGACCCGGCAGATCCGTATAAATTAACAGAAGAGGAGCAAGAGACTGTAGATACTCTTATGCACTACTTTTTAAATAGCGAAAGGCTAACTAAACATATGAGATGCCTCTATAATAATGGTTCTCTATATCTTACTAGAAACTCCAATCTACTATTCCATGCCTCAATGCCGTTAAATAAAGATGGATCTCTAAAAGAGGTATTTGTGTTGGGAGAGAAACTTTCGGGTAAAAAGCTATTCGATAAAGTAGAAAAAGTTATAAGAGAGGCATACTTTAATGAGAGGAATAAGATTAAAAAACATGCTTGTAAAGATTATGTGTGGTTTTTATGGTGTGGCCCTAGCTCTCCTCAGTTTGATAAAGCTAAAATGGCAACCTTTGAGAGATATTTTATTGCAGAGAAAGAGACCCATAAAGAGGAGAAAGGTTATTACACTAAGTTAAAAGATAATAAAGAGATATGCGAAATGATACTTGAGGAATTTGGGATTAAAGACCGTCATTCTCATATTATTAATGGTCATATTCCAGTGAAAACAGGTAAAGGAGAATCTCCTATTAAGGCAGAAGGAAAACTTTTGGTTATAGATGGGGGCTACTCTAAAGCATATCAATCACAAACAGGTATTGCAGGATATACTCTTATTTATAACTCCCACGGGTTGCAGCTTGTTCAACACCAACCTTTTGTAACTACAGAAAAGGCAATTCGTGATGGAGACGATATTATATCTGAAACTACTGTTTTGGAGTTTAGTAATAAACGTAAGTTGGTAAGAGATACAGATATAGGTAAGGAGCTACAACAACAAATAGACGATTTAATCCAGCTAGTTTCTGCCTATAGAAGTGGAACTATTAGAGAAAACAAGTGGAAAATAAATAAGTAGGTGGCTAGATAAATAGCTCTGCAATCATACATCTGGCAGAGCCACCTCCATTGTTCTCTATTGTAGTTAAGTTAGAGGAGACTATTTTGCAATAACTCTCTAGCTTTTTTAGTTGCTGGGCATCTAAAGACTCTTTTGCAGTTTGAGACATTACTAGCAGTGGCTCGCCATCTTTGTTGCGCACCTCTATCATATTTCCGGCAAATTGAGCCATTTGTTCAAATGAAATCTCTATTACCTCTTTGCCGATCTCTTCTACAAGAGCTATTAGGTTGGTTCTCTGGTCTAAATCTGTTATTGCATCTAAACAAACTACTACAAATTTAGAGCAGACACTCATCATAACATTTGTGTGATAGATAGGGTCTCCTTCTTGGTCAAATGCATCGAAAAGTAGATAATCGTAATCTAATTGATTGCAAAACTCCTCTAGAACTTCTGAGTTGGTTCTAGGGGAGCTGCAGGCAAAAATAAGGTTGTTGTCTCTATCTGGAACCATACTCCCGGTGCCTTCTAAAAATTTCTCTTCCTTTTCGAAGTGGGTAAGGTCTACCACTCTTTTTACATTACAACTCTCTTTTAGATAGTTTAGTACAGCGGGTTTTCTCTCTAGCCTGCGATTTGGTGCAAACATTGGGTAGAGAACTAAAGTACCCCCTTTATGCGTAGAGAACCAGTTGTTAGGGAAGATAGAGTCTGGAGTGTGAGGCTCAGGTGTGTCTTCTATTACTATTACCTGAACTCCCACATCTCTTAACTTTTTAACAAAGGTATTGAACTGGGCAGTTGCTTTTGTTGAAGCATCTTGCTCAAACCCCTTTACTTGAAATTTATTATTAGCAAATGTTTGTTGGTTAAACCCAAAGTTTACGGGCTTAACCATTAATATTTTTGGAGTAGATTGCATATAGTTGTGTTCTTATTCTAAAGAGCTTATAGAGTCTTTTATAATCTCTAGAGCTTTCATTAACTCCTGTTCGGTTATTACTAGAGGTGGAGCAAATCTAATTATGTGTTGGTGGGTTGGTTTAGCTAGGAGGCCATTTTCTGCCATTCTAACGCACACATCCCATGCCTCTTTCCCTTTATGAGGTTTTACAACAATTGCATTCATAAGACCTTTGCCTCTTACTATCTCTATAAATGGGGAGTGAAAATCTATAAGTTCTTTGCGAAAAATCTCTCCTAAGTATTCTGCCTTTTCTGCAAGGTTTTCATTTTTAACTACCTCTAAAGCGGCTGTTGCAACTTTACACGCAAGTGGGAAACCTCCAAAAGTAGAGCCGTGTTCGCCTGGTTTAATTGTTAGCATAATGTGGTTGTCTGCAAGTACTGCCGAAACAGGAAGAACTCCGCCCGAAATAGCTTTACCAAGTATAACAATATCTGGGCGTACGCCCTCGTGATCGCAGCAAAGAAGTTTACCTGTACGGGCTATGCCTGTTTGTACTTCGTCTGCAATAAACAGCACATTATGCTCTTTGCATAAATCGTAACACTTTTTAAGATATCCTTGGTCTGGAACAAAAACTCCCGCTTCTCCTTGAATAGGCTCAAGCATAAAGCCAGCAATATTTTTACCATGCTCTTTTAAAATAGCCTCTAAAGCAGCTACATCATTATAAGGTATTTTAACAAGACCTGGGGTGAAAGGGCCATAACCAGAGTAAGAGTCTGGGTCGCTAGAGAGTGAAACTATAGAGATGGTTCTGCCATGAAAGTTACCTCCGCAACCAACTATTAAAGCTTGGTTCTCTGGAATCCCTTTTTCTAAGTAACCCCATTTTCGAGCTAATTTTAGCGCTGTCTCTACAGCCTCGGCACCCGAGTTCATAGGGAGTACCTTGTCGTAGCCAAAGTAGTTGTGTATAAACTCTTCGTAAGGGCCTAGGCAGTCGTTATAAAAGGCTCGCGATGTTAGGCAAAGAGTTTTAGCTTGGTCTGTTAAAGCTTTAACAATATGAGGGTGGCAGTGCCCTTGGTTAACAGCAGAGTAGGCCGAGAGAAAATCGTAATATTTTTCCCCATCTACGTCCCATACGTAGGCGCCTTCGCCTCGAGCTAATACAACTTCTAATGGATGGTAATTGTGTGCTCCGTAAACCTCTTCTTGTTTAATAAAAGCTTGTGCAGTTTTAGATATCTTCATGGTATAGATATTAATTATTTTTATAATTATGCAATAAAGCAAAATTAATACTTATTTCCTATATAAAATGTGAATAACTTGTTTGTAATTAAATTAATTAATGCTATCTTTGCAACCCGTTTTATATAACGAAAATAGTTAAAGTTAAGAACAACAACTAATTATGCCAACAATTCAACAGCTAGTTCGCAAGGGCCGGGTGGTTATCTCTGAAAAGAGCAAATCTCGTGCACTTGAATCATGTCCTCAAAAACGCGGAGTATGTGTACGTGTTTACACTACAACTCCTAAGAAACCTAACTCAGCAATGCGTAAGGTGGCCCGTGTGCGCCTTACAAATCAAAAAGAGGTAAACGCATATATACCGGGTGAAGGTCACAACCTCCAAGAGCACTCAATTGTGCTTGTTCGTGGTGGTCGTGTAAAAGATCTTCCGGGTGTACGTTACCATATTCTTCGCGGAGCATTGGACACAGCAGGCGTAGAAGGACGCATGCAAAGCCGTTCTCACTATGGTACTAAGAGACCAAAGAAAACAGCAAAAAAGTAATAACAATTTCAATTCTTAAGTAAATGAGAAAAACGAAGCCTAAAAAGAGAATTCTACTTCCCGACCCAAAATTCCACGACACTTCAGTTACAAGATTCGTGAATAATCTTATGCTTCAGGGAAAGAAGAGTATCGCCTACAGCATCTTCTATGATGCACTTGACATTATTGGCGAAAAGATGAAAGATTCTGAAAAGGCTCCTCTAGAGATCTGGAAAAAAGCACTTGAAAACATAACCCCTCAAGTAGAGGTTAAAAGCCGTAGAGTGGGTGGTGCAAACTTCCAAGTTCCAACAGAGGTGCGTCCGGAAAGAAAAACTTCAATCTCAATGAAAAACCTAATTCTTTACGCTCGCAAACGTTCGGGGCACTCAATGGCCGAAAAACTTGCCGCAGAAATTATGGCTGCATACAATAATGAAGGCGCAGCTTATAAGAGAAAAGAAGATATGCACAGAATGGCAGAGGCCAATAAAGCTTTTGCACATTTCCGTTTTTAAGCACCAAAGTACCACGAAATATTAGATGGCAAGAGATTTAAAATACACAAGAAATATAGGCATCATGGCTCACATTGATGCTGGTAAAACTACTACATCGGAGAGAATTCTGTTCTATACAGGTAAAAGTCATAAAATTGGTGAGGTACATGATGGTGCCGCAACAATGGACTGGATGGTTCAAGAGCAGGAGAGGGGTATTACAATTACATCTGCAGCTACAACTGCATTTTGGAATTACCAAGATAATCAATATCAGATAAACCTCATAGATACTCCTGGTCACGTAGACTTCACAGTAGAGGTCGAGAGATCTTTGCGAGTACTAGACGGAACTGTAGCAACATTTTGTGCAGTAGGTCGTGTACAGCCGCAGTCAGAGACTGTTTGGCGCCAAGCCGATAAGTACCACGTACCAAAATTGGCTTATGTAAATAAAATGGACCGTACTGGAGCAGATTTTTATGCTGTAGTGAGTGATATCAGAGAAAAGCTAGGAGCTAATGCAGTTCCTATAGCACTTCCTATAGGTGCCGAGGATAGATTCGAAGGAATCATTGACTTAGTATCTAGAAAAGCTTACTACTATGATCAAACAGATAAGTCGCTTATCAATTTTGAGATAAAAGAGGTTCCAGAAGAGATGGCAGCAGAGGTAGATGAGTGGAGAGGTAAGCTAATTGAATCTATCGCAGAATATAACGACGAGATTTTAGAGAAATTCTTTGAAGATCCAGACTCTATCTCTAATGAAGAGATTATTGATGCCTTAAGAAAAGCTACCATAGATATGGCTGTTGTGCCTGTTACTTGTGGTTCATCTTTTAAGAATAAAGGTGTTCAATATTTACTGGATGCAATTATGCGCTATTTACCTTCTCCTTTAGATATAGGTCATATAACTGGAATTAACCCAGATACAGGAGAAGAAGAGACTCGCAAAACAGATGTTAATGAACCATTCTGTGGTTTAGTATTTAAGATTGCGACAGACCCTTTTGTAGGCCGTTTAGCTTATATACGTGCATATTCTGGAAAGCTAAATGCTGGCTCTTATATTATGAACACTCGTTCAGGTAAAAAAGAGAGAGTAGCCCGTCTTTATCAGATGCACTCAAGTAAACAAAATGCTATAGATCACGTAGAGGCTGGAGATATTTGTGCAGCTGTTGGTTTTAAAGATCTTCGTACTGGAGACAGTATCTCTTCAGAAGGAAATCCAATTAATCTTGAGTCAATGACATTCCCAGACCCAGTTATTGGACTTGCTGTAGAGCCAAAGACTCAAAAAGATATTGATAAATTGGGTAATGCTCTTTCTAAACTTTCAGAAGAAGACCCTACATTCACTGTTAAATCAGATCATGATACTGGTCAAACAATTATTAGTGGTATGGGCGAACTTCACTTAGAAGTTATTGTAGACCGTTTGCGCAGAGAGTTTAGTGTAGAGATTAACCAAGGAGCACCTCAAGTAAACTACAAAGAGGCTATTCGTACTACTATTCAGCATCGCGAAGTTTTCAAGAAGCAGAGTGGTGGCCGAGGAAAATTTGCAGATATTATTGTAGAGATTGGTCCTGCAGACGAAGGTGTTACTGGGCTTCAATTTGTAGATGAGGTTAAAGGTGGTAATATTCCAAAAGAGTTTATACCAGCAGTAGAGAAAGGCTTTAAGGCAGCAATGGTAAACGGTGTTCTTGCTGGTTACGAGGTTACTTCACTTAAAGTTGTTCTTAAAGATGGCTCGTTCCACGCAGTAGACTCAGATGCACTCTCTTTTGAAATATGTGCTAGACAGGCATTTCGTAAAGCTTGCCCTAAAGCAAACCCATATATTCAAGAGCCAATTATGAACCTTGAAGTTCTGTGTCCAGAAGATTACCTAGGCGATGTTATAGGAGACCTTAACAAACGCCGTGGTCAAATTAATAATATGGATTCGAAGGGTAATGCTAGAATTGTTCAAGCAAAAGTTCCTCTTTCAGAACAGTTTGGTTATGTTACTGTACTCCGTACACTATCTTCGGGTAGGGCAACTAGTACCATGGAGTTTTCGCATTACGACGAACTTCCTAACAGCCTAGCTAAAGAAGTTATAGAAAAAGCAGGAGGTAGGAGCTTTGATAACGATCTAGATGAATAATAGTAAAAAATTAAGACATGAGCCAAAAAATAAGAATTAAGCTAAAATCTTACGATCATATGCTTGTAGATAAATCGGCAGATAAGATCGTTAAAACAGTAAAAGCTACAGGTGCTGTTGTTAGTGGCCCAATTCCTCTTCCAACAGACAAAAAGATATTCACAGTTAACCGTGCAACTTTTGTTAACAAAAAAGCACGCGAGCAGTTTGAGCTAAACTCTTTCCGCCGTCTGTTAGATATCTACAGTTCTACTCCAAAAACAGTAGATGCTTTAATGAAGCTTGAACTACCAAGTGGTGTAGAAGTAGAGATTAAAGTGTGATAAACTCGCAGCAAAGCTGCAAATTTAAGTCAATAACTACTCAATTTATTTGTTGATTTAGAAATATATTTACTACTTTTGCAGTCCGTTTCGGGCCCATAGCTCAGTTGGTTAGTAGCACCTGACTCATAATCAGGGGGTCGCTGGTTCAAGTCCAGCTGGGCCCACAAAAAAAGCAGTTACTTATTAAAGTAGCTGCTTTTTTTATTTGTAAAATGTAGTTAAGCTCACGTAAACTCATTTTAAAAATGGGTTAGTTGCTCCTACGCATTTGTAACAACCCATTTTTCAAATGCTTCCATAAAATTCTTAAAAAACTCTTTGGTAGAATCATTAATAAGGTTTCCATTATTGTCAAATAACGCCGCAGCTCCACCAATGTAAGCCTCGGGCTGAGCCATTGTAGGTACATTTACAAAAACCAACGATTGACGTAAATGGTGATTAGCTCCAAATCCGCTGATGTTGCCTATAGAGACACTAACAATGGCCCCTGGTTTACCATTCCAAGAATTCTTCCCATAAGGGCGTGAGCCTACATCAATAGCATTTTTAATAACAGCAGGTACAGATCTGTTATATTCTGGTGTGACAAATAAGACTCCATTGGCAGCAGCAATTTGCTCTTTGAATTTTACCCACTCTTTTGGAGGGGTGGTTTCTAAGTCTTCATTAAACATAGGCAGGCTTGCTATATCTACTATTTCTAAAGATAAAGACTCAGGTGCCAATTTCATTAAAGCATTTGCTGTTTTGAGGTTAAGGGACTCTTTACGCAAACTCCCTACAATCACTGCAATTTTGTATTTTTTCATTTTGTATATTTTAATTAGTTATTGGTGTTTAATATATGTTTCAACTAGTTAATACTGTTTAACAAGAGTGTATCTTTATTAAAAACTTTATTGCTCTTAGTAAAGAAACAGATAGATGTGCTTTTTGTTCTATAACTGAAACTTTAGTTCTGCTAAAGTTTCCCACCCTGTAACTTGTTGACACAAAATTATCCATCAGATGAATTAGCATGTTGTTGATTTATAAGGAGTTGCGTAATGTAGAAGTCTTGAAATAGCTGTTTTATTGAGCTTTGCTAAG
>JAQVZL010000001.1:0-46422 GCA_028708215.1 Bacteroidales bacterium | reverse complement strand
TAAAGTTTCCCACCCTGTAACTTGTTGACACAAAATTATCCATCAGATGAATTAGCATGTTGTTGATTTATAAGGAGTTGCGTAATGTAGAAGTCTTGAAATAGCTGTTTTATTGAGCTTTGCTAAGGACCTCTTTTTTCATTAGAAAAGACATTACAACTGTTCTTACTATTAGGTGGGCCATATATCCTACGTAGAGGGCTTGAATGCCTATGGTAGATTGGAGTAGGTAGTAGCTGGCAAAAAAGGCTGCAGCAGAGAGGAGCATGGTATTTCTAATAGCTACAGATGCGGTTGCTCCAATAAAGATACCATCTAGAATAAATGCTACACAACTTAGAAGAGGGACTATAAGTAGCCAGGGTAAGAAGGGTGCGGCTGCATCTATTACCTCTTTATTGTTGGTCATAAGTCTAAAGAGGGGCTCTCCTGCAAAAGCGTATGCTAGGGTAGAGATTGCTGCAATAACTAGAGTCCATGCAAAGAGAACTTTTATTGCTTTTTTTAAAGAGAAAAGATCTTTTGCTCCAACAAATCTGCCTGTTAGGGCCTCTCCAGCATAGGCAAACCCATCTACAAAATAGGAGTAGAGGAGCATTAACTTCATCATTATTGTACTTACTGCAAGTAGGTTATCGCCATATTTGGCGGCTAGGCTAGTGAACCCTGCATATACAAGTAGTAATGAGGTACTTCTTAAGAATAGGTTGCCGTTAAGTACAAAGAAATTTTTCATTGCTTTGAGCTTAAGGTTTCCTTTTATATGAATGTAGTGGAATAGCTTTTTGTAGTATACGTGCATTAGAGTTATAGCAAGTGCTATGCCTGCATATTGAGAGACTAATGTTCCTAGTGCAATACCAGAGATGCCTAGCTTAAGCCCTACTGCAAACACAATGCTCAATACAAGGTTAAGAATGTTTACTGAAACATCTACAACCATTGGGCTTATGGTGTTTTGCATTCCTATAAACCACCCTTTAAAAACAAATAGTGATAGTGTTGCTGGAGCAGCCCATATTCTTATGAAGAAATATTTTCGTGCTAACACCTCTGTCTCGGCACTGCAATCTATGAGTAAGAAGGCAGTCTCTATATAGAGGTATTGGATAGCCCATATAATTAAAGCTGCAGAGAGGGCTGTGCTTAGTGCTTGAACAAGAACTTTAAATGCATCTTTGAAATCTCTTCTACCGTAGGCTTGTGCTGCATACCCTCCAGTGCCAACTCTTAGGAAACCCATGTTCCAGTAGAGTAGGTCAAAGAGCATTGTTGCAATTGCTATTCCTCCAATGGTAGCAGCGCTGCCTAACCGTCCAGCTATTGCAAGATCTACAATTCCAACGAGGGGTACAGTTATATTTGCTAAAATACTGGGGCCGGCCAGCTTAAGAACTCTTCTATTCATTTGGTGTTTTACTCTCTTCTGCGTTATCTGTATTTCTCTTCCTCTTCTAGCATACTCAAATAAGATTGGTAGCGCTCTATTGTTACTCGGCCCTCTTCTACTCCCTCTTTTACTGCGCAGTTTGGTTCGTGTGTATGGGTGCAAGGGGCAAATCTGCAGTTAGGGAGTAGCTCTAACATCTCTGGAAAGTAGTGGCTCAACTCCTCTTCTTCTATCTCTATTAGGCCAAACCCTTTTATTCCAGGAGTATCAATTATATAGCCTCCAGTTGCTAAGGGGTGTATTTCATAAAATGTTGTGGTGTGTTTTCCCTGTTTGTGATATTCAGATATCTCTCCTACTTTTAGAGAGAGGCTAGGGTCTAAAGAGTTTATAAGAGAAGATTTTCCTACTCCAGAGACTCCAGAGAAGAGAGAGATTTTATCTTTACAGAGCTCTTTAATGGTAGGGAGGTTTAGCTGTGACTTACCAGATGTTTCAATAATTTGATAACCTGCACTTTCATGGTATATTTCGTAAAAAATTGAGAGTGCCTCTTTATATTCGGGAGTAAAAAGGTCTGCTTTATTGAGTAATATTTTAACAGGTACATTATAAGCTTCGCAGGTAACTAAGAAGCGATCTATGAATTCAAATTTTGTTTCGGGAAACTTTAGTGTGACTATAAGAAATACTTGGTCTAGGTTAGAGGCTATTATATGTGCTTGTCTAGAAAGATTTGTAGATTTTCTTATAATGTAATTTTTGCGAGGTAGAACTTTGGTTATAACACCTCGTTTATCGCCCTCTTTTTGGTATAGCACGTGATCTCCTACGGCTACAGGGTTGGTAGCACTGCTCCCTTTTAATCTGAGCTTACCTCTTAGTACACACGTTACTATATTCCAATTGGGGAGGTCACTAACTAAATAGTGGCTTCCAGTGTGCTTTATTACGGTAGCTTTATATGTTTTTTGACTCTCCACAGCTGCGAATATACGGAAATTGTAGAAAAAGGATTAGCTTTGTATAAAATATGTGCTTTGAAATATGTTTAGTATAGAAGAGTTAGATTCTATGGTAGAGAAGAGTATCTTCTCTCTAGAATTAAAAGGAGAACCCCAAGAGTTATATAACCCAATTGAGTATCTTATTTCTATTGGGGGTAAAAGAGTGAGACCAAAACTGGCCATTGCTACCTATAACCTATTTTCAGACCAAATTGAAAGATCTATTATCTTCCCGGCAATTGCACTTGAGATTTTTCATGGCTTTACGCTTATTCATGACGATATTATGGATAATGCCTCTATGCGTAGGAATCAACCTACTGTGCATAAGAAGTGGAATAAAAATATTGCTATACTTTCTGGAGATGTAATGTGTATTAAATCTTACCAATATATAGCTAAAGCTCCCTCAGATAAGCTTAAAAGAGTAATGGACCTATTTACCTCTACTGCAGCAAAAGTATGTGAGGGCCAGCAGTTCGATATGAATTTTGAGTCTGCACCATTTATTACCATGGAAGATTATCTAAAGATGATTGGACTTAAAACGGCCGAGCTCATAGCTGCTTCGGCTAAGCTGGGTGCTATTTTAGCGGGTGCTTCTAAAAATATTGAAGAGGCTTTTTATAATTATGGCTATGCATTGGGTATGGCTTTTCAAATTAAAGATGACTATTTCGATAGTTTTGGTGAATCGGCCCTATTTGGTAAAAAAATTGGTGGAGATATTCTCTGTGGAAAGAAAACTTGGTTAATGGTAGAGGCTCTAAAGCGGGCTCAAAACAACCAAAGGAATGAGCTAAATATGCTTCTGAAAAGCAGTTCAGTAGACCCAGAAGAGAAGATAGCTGCGGTTCTATCTATGTATAAAGAGCTAGGAATAAAAGAGGCTGCACAAGAGGCCATGGATAGCTATCATAAAGAGGCTATAGGTTATATTAAAGAGTGTGACCTTACTAGTGAGCAAAAAGAGAGGCTCTCTGAAGTTGCCGATATTTTAATAAATCGTGAAAAATAATAGTTAAATTTCTATAAAATTTATTTCAATTATGACTTTTAGTGAAAATTGCAACAAGATTTTTGATGCTTGCATTAATGATTACCACAAAACAGACAGCGTAGATACTCCTGTAAACAACCCCTATAAAGAGCTTACTTTAGATTGGTATCTCTACTCTAAAAACTGGATAGACACAGTACAATGGCATTTAGAAGATATTATTAGAGAGCCCTCTATAGATGCTCATGAGGCTCTTAAGGTTAAGAGAAGAATAGACCGTTCTAACCAAGATAGAACAGATATGGTTGAGCTTATAGATAGTTTTTTCATGGACAAATACTCTAATGTAAAAATTCAAGAGGGCGCTACTATAAATACAGAGACTCCTGCTTGGGCTATTGACCGTCTCTCTATATTGGCTCTTAAGATTTACCATATGAGGGCCGAGGCTCAGAGAGAAGATGCCTCTTTTGAACATCGTAAAAACTGTGATAAAAAGCTTGAAGTGCTACTAACTCAAAGAGAAGATCTCTCTGGAGCAATAGATCATTTGCTTACCCAAATAGAGAAGGGAGAGAAGTATATGAAGTTTTATAAGCAGATGAAAATGTATAACGACCCTTCACTTAACCCTGTTCTTTATGGAGGGAAAAAGTGATAGACATATTGTAATATTTCGTTTCTCGGCCTTAGGCGATGTAGCTATTGCAGCTCCGTTGGTTAAGGCCTATGCTATTGCAAACCCTACTGTTAAATTTACTATGGTCTCTAGGCCAATGTTGGAGCCACTTTTTAAGGGGGTAGATAATCTTCTCTTTTACCCTGCTCAGCTAAATGGAGAGCATAAAGGGGTTAAAGGGTTAATAAAACTCTGGAGAGAGCTCAGTAGCCAAAAGGTTACTCATGTTGCAGATTTGCACTCTGTTCTTAGAACTTATATTCTTAGAGTTCTCTTTTTTTTCTCTTTTGTTCCAATAGCATTTTTGAAAAAAGGGCGTTCTCAGAAAAAAGCACTTACCAGAAAAAAGAATAAAAAGTTAGTACAACTTCCCTCTATGATGGAGAGGTATGAGCAGGTATTTCAGAAGCTGGGGTTAGAGTTTTTAGATTTTGCTAATAAACCTGCAGAAGATAGGAAGCTGGGAGGTAAAGAGCATGAAAAGAGGAGTGAAGTAGAGTTAAAAATTGGGATTGCCCCGTTTGCAAAGCATAAAGGCAAGGAGTGGTCTATAGAGAAGATGGAGAAGGTGGTTGAGTTGTTATCAAAAAAACAGGGAGTTTCTATTTCCCTTTTTGGAGGGGGAGCAAAAGAGAGTGCACTGCTTAAAGGGTGGGAGTATAAATATATTGGAGTTACCTCTGTTGCAGGTAAGCTCAATTTTGATAAAGAGTTAGAACAAATTGCTAAGCTAGACTTAATGATTTGTATGGACTCTGCAAATATGCATTTTGCGAGTGCTATGGGTGTGCCTGTAATTTCTATTTGGGGAGCAACCCACCCATATTTAGGGTTTAATGGATGGGGGCAAGATTTAGAGAGGGCTGTATTGAGCCCAGCAGAGTGTCGCCCCTGTTCTGTTTTTGGTAATAAAGAGTGCTTTAGGGGAGATTACATCTGTCTCTCTTCATTAGAACCTCACCAGGTAATTGAAAAAGTCTCAAACTTTTTTGCGTAATAATTGTCTTTCCAAGTAAGAGAAAAATCTAAATTGTTTAGAAAATTCATAGATGAAGAGTAAAGTTGGTGGGAATATCAATCCCGCAGAAATTGAGATAATGGCACCAGCAGGGAATTTTGAATCCCTTATGGCAGCTATTCAGGGAGGCGCAGATTCGGTCTATTTTGGAGTGGGTACTCTTAATATGAGATCTCACTCGGCAAATAACTTTGGTGTTGACTCATTAAAAGAGATATCTGCCATTTGTAAGGAGGCTGGAGTAAAATCTTATTTGACCCTAAATATAATTATCTACGACCAAGATTTGCAACCTATGCGCAAGACAATAGATGCTGCAGTAGAAGCGGGTATTTCTGCTGTGATAGCGTCTGATATTGCGGTTATTTTATATGCTAGAGAAAAGGGGTTAGAGGTTCATATTTCTACTCAACTAAATGTTTCTAATGTAGAGAGTGTTAGATATCATGCCCGTTTTGCAGATGTTATTGTGCTTGCCCGTGAATTAACCCTTTTCCAAGTAAAAGATATTTACGAGGCTATAGTTAAAGAGAATATTACTGGTCCTTCGGGAGAGTTGGTAAGGTTAGAGCTGTTTTGCCACGGTGCTTTATGTATGGCTGTCTCTGGGAAGTGTTATTTGAGCCTCCATGAGTATAACGCTTCGGCAAATAGAGGAGCTTGCTACCAAATATGCCGCCGTAGTTATGAGGTAACAGATAAAGAGACGGGTATGTCTTTAGAGGTAGATAATAAATATATTATGTCTCCTAAAGATCTTTCTACCATTGGGTTTGTAGATAAAATTATTAAGTCTGGAGTTAGAGTCTTTAAAATTGAGGGGAGGGCTCGTTCTCCGGAGTATGTTAAAACTGTTACAGCTGCATATAAAAGAGCGACCCATTCTGTTTGTAATGGGGAGTATACACCAGAGCTTATAAAGGAGCTGGAAGAGAAGTTGGGCTCTGTTTTTAATAGGGGTTTTTGGGATGGCTATTACCAAGGGGCAAAACTTGGAGAGTGGAGTGAGGTGTATGGAAATAAAGCAACTAAAAAGAAACGCTATATAGGTAAGGTTACTAATTTCTTCTCTAATATCTCTGTTGCCGAGGTTTTAATGGAGGCAGGAGAGTTGAAAATTGGCGACACTGTTTTAATAATAGGGCCCTCTACTGGTGTAGTTGAGCACACTGTAGATGAGATAAGAGTAAATCTTAATAGTGTAGAGAAAACAGATAAAGGTGAAATCTGCTCTGTTGCAGTCCCTAAGGGGGTAAAGTTGCGCCGTTCAGATAAAATTTATCTTTTTCAGTAGCAGATTATGTTAGATAAAAGAGTTGTAGAGTTTATTAATGAGCACCATGTTATTGCTCTTACTGTTACTAACGGAAGAGATCTATGGAGTTGGCATTCTTTTTATACCTATTTAGAAGAGGAGAACCTCTTTGTGATTACCTCGGAATCTAAAACTCGGCATATACAAATTTTATTAAATGGTGGTAACTCTACTGTAGCAGGTGCAATAGCTCTTGAGACAGAGAAGGTGGGGTTTATTAGAGGTGTTCAGTTAAGGGCAGTAATGGAGAGGTGCAGTGGTGCTATTTTAAACAGATACCG
The DNA here is from genome assembly GCA_028708215.1 of Bacteroidales bacterium. Classification (GTDB taxonomy): domain Bacteria; phylum Bacteroidota; class Bacteroidia; order Bacteroidales; family UBA932; genus Bact-08. The sequence goes on along the minus strand of JAQVZL010000001.1, from coordinate 39,732 downwards.
CCTGAGGTATCTCAAGCGGTTTCCTTATGCTGTTCTTGTTGGAGGCGATTTGTGGACTCTAAAAGTGACCGAAGTTAAGTTTACCGATAATCGTTTAGGTTTTGGAAAAAAACTTCTTTGGAAAGAGTCTTAAAGGTTAAAGCTTCTTTTAATTAAATCTACAGAATCTAGCTTTTCCCAGCCAAAAAACTGGACCTCTTCTTTTACCATCTCTCCGTTTACACATAGCTCTACTTGAGCAGTGTAAGGGTCTCTTCCCATATGGCCGTAGGCAGCAGTAGCTTCGTAGATTGGCTTTTTCAGACCAAATTTTTCTATGATTGCTGCAGGCCTAAGATCAAATAATTCATTTATCTTTTGGGCGATCTCTCCGTCATTTACAAATTTTTCGGGATTGTTTTTAAAACCAGTACCGTATGTATTTACAAAAATACTTACAGGCCTAGCAACACCTATTGCATAGGCAAGCTGTACTAAAACTTCGTTGGCTACACCTGCAGCTACAAGGTTCTTAGCAATATACCGTGCTACATAAGCTGCAGAGCGGTCTACCTTGCTTGGGTCTTTACCAGAGAATGCTCCACCACCGTGAGCTCCTTTACCACCGTAGGTATCTACTATAATCTTTCTACCTGTGAGCCCAGTATCGCCGGCAGGGCCTCCAATTACAAATTTACCTGTGGGGTTTACATGAAGAATATAATCGTCTTTAAAAAGATCTCTTGTCTCTTGAGGCAATCTGTCTAACATTTTAGGGATGAGAATATTCTTTACATCGCTCTTAATCCTTACTTGCATAGAGATATCATCGTCAAATTCATCGTGTTGGGTAGATATAACTATAGTGTGCACTCTATTGGGAGTGTTGTCGTTGTTATACTCTATGGTGAATTGAGATTTTGCATCGGGGCGTAAATAGGGCATTAAGTTGGTCTCTTTCCTTATTTTTGACAGCTCCAACAAAGCAATGTGAGAGAGAGTAAGTGCCAGGGGCATATACTCTTGTGTATCTTTACAAGCATAGCCAAACATCATGCCTTGGTCTCCTGCTCCTTGTTCTCTAGGGTCACTAACTTCTACGCCTCTATTGATATCGGGAGATTGTTCGTGAATTGCACTTAGGATTCCGCAGGAGTTACCATCGAACATATAATCTGCTTTGGTGTAACCAATGCGGTTTATAACGTTTCGAGCAACACTTTGAATGTCTATGTAGGCCTTTGACTTAACCTCGCCGCCTACTACCACGAGGCCAGTGCTTACAAATGTTTCGCAAGCAACTTTAGATTCAGGATCGTTTTTAAGAAACTGATCTAGAATAGCGTCTGAAATTTGATCGGCTACTTTATCGGGGTGTCCTTCCGATACCGATTCTGATGTAAATAGATATGACATAATATGAGTACAAAAGTAGACAAATAATTAGTTTTCATAGTAAGTTATAGCAAGGTTTTTCCTATTTTTGCATGAGAATACTTAATAATTTATTTAAATACCTATGAAACAAATGATTAAACAATTTGCCTTAGTGGCATTGAGTTTGGTACTTACGGCATCTCTATTTGCTCAGGTTACTACCTCTTCTATGAGTGGTCGTATCACAGAGACAGATGGAACTCCGGTAATTGGAGCTGCAGTTGTTGCAATTCACACTCCTTCGGGCTCTAAGTACTACTCTATTACCGATAATAACGGTAACTACCGCATTCAAAACATGCGTGTAGGGGGTCCTTACTCGGTTGAGGTTACTTACCTTGGTTATGGTACTATTAAAGGAGAGAATATGAATCTTCGTCTTGGAGAGAACTTTGTTTATGATGCAAAACTTGTAGAAGAGGCTATGACTCTAGACGAGGTTGTTGTATCTGCTGGTATGGTTAATCCTATACTAAACCGCGACAGGACAGGTGCATCAATGAACGTAAGTTCTAGAGAGATAACATCTTTACCAACAATAAGCAGAGGTATTACAGACTTTACTAGAATGACACCTCAGGCAAATGGAAACTCTTTTGCTGGCCGTGATGGCCGTTTTAATACAGTTACTATAGACGGAGCTGCATTTAACAATAACTTCGGTCTCTCTAGCAGTGCAATGCCTGGTGGTTCGGCTCAGCCAATTTCACTAGATGCTATTGAGCAGGTGAGTGTAAATCTTGCTCCTTACGATGTTCGTCTTACTCAATTTACTGGTGCTGCTATTAATGCTGTAACCAAGTCTGGCGATAACACTCTTAAAGTAAGTGCATACACATATCAAAGACCAAAATCTTTTAATGGAGAGAAAGTTGGAGATGCTATTGTTAGAGGAGCTAGAGACAACTCTTCTCAAACGTGGGGAGTTACCGTTGGTGGCCCTATTATTAAAGATAAGCTCTTTATTTTTGCCAGTTATGAGTATGAAAAAGAAGATAGCCCAAGTGATGCCTGGGAGCCTAGCACCTCTGGTACTGCAGATCGTGATAATAAGATCTCTCGTACAACAGTAGGCGATCTTAAATCAGCAAAAGAGCACTTATTATCTAAGTATAATTATGACCCAGGAGATTACCAAAATTTTGGTGCTTTCCCTTCTGAGAACTACAAGATTTTAGCTAGGATAGATTGGAATATTGCTAGAAATCACAAATTCTCTTTCCGTTATAATAGACTAAGAAACAGTAGTACATCACTTACTAATGCTACATCTGGCCCTCCAGGAGTAAATAGGTCTAACTATGGTAGAGTAAGTGAAAAGTCAATTTCATTCTCTAATTCATTCTATGGTAATGAAAATGCAATTGATGCTTTTGCTGCAGAGTTAAACTCTACTTTTGGCTCAAAGTTTTCTAACAAACTAATTGTCTCTTACACTGCAACTACAGATCCTGAGCGTAAAAGCGATAGTGCTCTTTTCCCATTTGTAGATATCTACAAAGAGGGCGACCCTTACATGTCATTTGGTTATGAGCTTTTCACATTTAACAATAGAGTAGAAAACAACACTTTCTCTATTGCAGATAACCTCTCAATAAACTTAGATAACCACACTCTAACAGCAGGTATCTCTTACGATAATATATATGTAAATAACTCTTATATTCGTGAAGGAACCAGCTACTATCGCTACAATTCACTTGACGATTTTATGAGTGATAAAAAACCAATTGCATTTGGTGTAACTTATGGTTATGGTGGAGTAGACCCTAAAGGGGTAGAGATGAGCTTCGGTTTAGGTAGCTTATACCTACAAGATGAGTGGAGAGTGAACGATAAGCTAAAACTTACCTATGGTGTTAGAGCAGAGCTTCCAATGTACCATAACCAATTGTTAGACAACCCTGCAATAGGCAACCTCACTTTTAGAGATGGTTATAAAATAGATATAGACCAATGGCCAGATAGTAAAATACAGGTAAACCCTCGTGTTGGTTTTAACTGGGATGTTAAGGGAGATAGAAGTATTCAGGTTCGTGGTGGAACAGGTTTGTTCTCTGGAGTTCTTCCTTTTGTATGGTTTACTAACCAGCCAAGTGCATCGGGTACAGTTCAAAGTCCAGAGATTGGTCTTGCAGGTGCTGCTATTCCAGATGATTTCCGCTTTAACCCAAATTTCAAAGAGCAAGTTGCTAAATATCCTGGTATTTTCCCTCAGGCTGTGAGCAGTACTCTAGCTAGTGGTGTTTCAATTGCCGAGGTTAAAAAAGATTTTAAGATGCCAAGAATTTGGAGATCTAATATTGCGGGTGATATTGAGTTACCTTTTAATATGGTATTGACTCTAGAGGCACTTTTCTCAAAAGATATTAATGCTATAGTTCAGCAAAACATGAACCTCCCTGAACCAGATGCAGTATTTTCGGGCCCAGATAATAGACCTCGTTGGACTAATAATAGAGTAGTAGGTAGTGTGTCTAGTGCAATGGTTTTAGATAACTCAAGCGAAGGATACCAAACATTACTTACTGCACAGTTAACTAAAAACTATTCAAATGGATTTGCAGGTATGATTGCCTATACCTATAACATATCTAAAGATGTTACCTCTAACCCAGGTTCATCTGCCTATTCGGCTTGGACTAGTAATTTAGATGCCTTTAACTTGAACGACCCTCAGCTTAGCCACTCTAATTTTGCTGTTCCTCATAGAGTTGTTGGCTCACTATCATATAGAGTTAACTACTTGAAAAATCTAGCAACTACATTCTCTGTTTATTATAGTGGAGCTGCTCAAGGCCGCTATTCAGTTGCTTATTCAAATGATATGAATGGCGATGATGCATCTTCAGATCTTATTTATGTTCCTAGAAATGCAAATGAGCTTTGGTTTGTAGATGTACCAGGTAAAATGACAGCTGCCGAGCAGGCTACTACTTTCCAGGAGTATGTAGATAACGACTCTTACTTAAGTGGAAGAAAAGGAAAATATGCCGAAAGATTTGGCAAACTACAGCCTTGGAAAAACCGTTTTGATGTTAAGATTCTTCAAGATATCTTTACAAACTTTGGAACAGATAGAAGATATACACTTCAGTTAAGCCTAGATATTGTTAATGCAGGTAACTTGCTTAACAAAGATTGGGGAGTCTATACAAGAAGTGGATTATCTAATAGATACAATGTTATTATGCCTTTGAAATATATAGATACTAATGCTGGTGGAGGTCCTACTTATACACTTAATGCTAAAGATGTAGCAGACTTTAAGAGTAAAAATAGAGAGGTTAACCAGCTTACTACTGGAAGTACATGGGGTATGATGTTTGGAGTAAGACTTAAGTTCTAGTCTTTAAGCTCAATAATTTAAAAAGCTACCTAGGTAAACTAGGTGGCTTTTTTTATATAATTCAATTTTTTAGTATTATATTTGATTCAAAATGTAATTGCTATGAAGAGAAACAGTTGCGAGAAGGGAAGAGTAGCCGAAATTATTGCATTGGAGTTTTTACTAGAGAATGGGCTTGTGTTGTCAGATAAAAATTGGAGGTGTGGGCACAAAGAGTTAGATTTAATAATGAGGAGCTGTAACTGTGTAACGCAGGAGCAAATATTGCATATAGTGGAGGTGCGCTCTTTGCATGTACCTTTTTGCCAGATGCCTTTCGAATCTGTAGATTACAAGAAGCGTAGGGCAATAATTGTGGCAGCAAATAGATATGTGAGAATGAAAAATATTGACTATGAGACCCAGTTCGATATTGTCTCTATTGTTTTTAAAAGCGATGGTGAATATAATTTAGACTATTTCCCAAATGCATTTGCTCCAGAGTGGTAATAGTGCCCATAATTATAAGAGTATATAATATGACAAGTAAAGTAGATAACCTAGATAGTTCAAGTATGTCAAACAATAACTATTGTATAATTATGGCTGGCGGTCTAGGGAGTAGATTCTGGCCAATAAGCAGAAACGAGAAACCTAAACAGTTTCTAGATATGCTGGGTACAGGAAAGACATTTATACAGCAAACATTTGAGCGATTCCAGAAAGTAATTCCTGTAGAGAACATATTAGTTGTGACACAAGTGCAATATAAAGATCTTGTGCAGGAGCAACTTCCCAGACTTAAAAAAGAGCATATTCTACTAGAGCCATATAGAAGAAATACAGCTCCTTGTATGGCCTATGCAACATATAAAATTCTAAAAGAAAACCCAGACGCTTCGGTAGTAGTAACCCCATCTGATCATTTAATTACAAATGAGTCTCTTTTTTCAGAGACTGTTTTAAATGCTTTAGACTATGCCTCTAAAAACGATGTATTAATAACATTGGGGGTAAAGCCAAATAGAGCAGAAACTTCTTATGGATATATTCAAGCAAATAAAAGTTCGCACCTGAGTATAAACGGGAACATAGCATATAATGTTAAAACCTTTACAGAGAAACCAAACGCAGAGTTGGCAGAGGTATTTGTAAATAGTGGAGAGTTTTTATGGAATTCTGGCATTTTTATTTGGAATCTTAAATCTATAATAGGCGAGCTGGAAACACATCAAAAAGAGATGTCAATTTTATTTAAGGGAGGTGCTGAACATTATAATACTTCTACAGAACAATCGTTTATTGAGGAGGTTTATGATGAGTGCAAGAGTATCTCTATAGATTATGCAATTATGGAAAAGACTAGTAAAGCTGTGGTATATCCTGCTGCATTCGGTTGGTCTGATTTGGGTACTTGGGATGCTCTTTATAGCTATCAACCTAAAGACGAAGATGGGAATCATGTGATTTGTACTGAATCGCTTTTAAAAGAGGTTAAAAACTCAATTTTAATTTCTGAAGATAAGAAAAAAGTGGTTGTTGCTGCTGGGTTAGATAAATTCATGGTAGTTAATACAGAAGACTTACTGCTCATTTGCCCTAGAGATCCTTCGGTTTATAAAACCCTATTTGCAGAGATGGCTCTGAATAATTTGGGTAAATATTTGTAATGTAAATAATAATATATGAGTCAAAATTTAATTTCGGTAGATGTAAAATCCGAGATAGGGAAGTTAGAGGCCGTTTTACTTCACACACCAGGGCCAGAGGTAGAAAACATGACTCCGAAAAATGCACAGAGAGCTCTTTATAGCGATATTTTAAATTTATCTATAGCTCAAAAGGAGTACGAACAAGTTTCGGGCGTGCTCAATAAATTCACAAAGACCTATCAAGTAAAAGATTTACTAGAAAAGTTATTGGAAAATCACAACCAAAGAGAGGCGTTAATTGGCAAAATATGTGTTAGCGAAAATGTAACAGACTATTTTGAATATCTAATGGACCTCTCTTCAAAAGCTTTGGCAACTATTCTTATAGAGGGGTTACCCGCTAAGATTAATAGTTTAACCTCTTTTTTGAATGACGAGTTCTATGCTTTGCAACCTCTTTTTAATTACTATTTTACTAGAGATGCCTCTGTAACAATTGGGAATAAAATCTTGATTTGCAAAATGGCTAGCAAGGTTCGTATGCGTGAGTCATTAATTAATGAGGCTTTGTTTCGTAAAAAGAGGGTGTTTGATTGTGAGATTATAAATGCCCATGATTTCCAGCCTGGGAATAATGGTATTTTCATGGAGGGCGGAGATATTTTAGTAGCTAGAGAAGATATTCTTTTACTGGGCAACGGCTCTAGAACCAGTAGTTTAGGGATTGATATGCTCATTAATAGGCTCTGTAAATCTGGGAGCAAGGGTAAGATGAATATTGTTGTTCAGCAGCTACCCCATACTCCAGAGTCTTTTATCCACTTAGATATGGTATTTACTCTGCTAGATAAAAATAAGGCTATGGTTTTTGAACCACTTATTTTAGCAGACAATCAGTACCAAACTGTTCATATGGTTATTGAGAATGGTAAGGTCACTAAAATTAAATCTGTAAATAACATTCCTTCTATTCTTAAAAAACTAGGGATGGAAATTGAGCCTATTATTTGTGGAGGCATTGCAGATGAATGGAATCAGGAGCGTGAGCAGTGGCACAGTGGAGCTAATTTTTTTGCCATAGCACCAGGTAAGGTTATCTCTTATGCCAGGAATGTTCATACTTTGAATGAGCTTGCCAAGAATGGCTTTGACATAATTACTGCTTGGGATGTTATTAATGGTAAGAGAGATATTAACAAGAGCAAATCTTGTGTAATTACCATTGATGGCTCTGAACTACCTCGTGGTGGTGGTGGAGCTAGGTGTATGACAATGCCGTTGAGAAGAGCGGCAGTTGAGTAAAATTGGCTTGATTACAGGGGCTCTTTCACAGCTTAGAAAGAATTATTAACTTTGCTCCCTTAATAATTGCAGATCATTAATAACAGGTAATGAAAGAAAAAATAGAGAAATTACTTACCCAAATAGAGAGTCTTAAGGCTCAGGGTGAGCAGGAGGTAGAAGAGATTCGTATTAAACTTTTAGGAAAAAAAGGTGTTGTCACTCAGCTTTTCGAAGAGTTTAGAGAAGTATTACCAGAGCAGAAAAGAGAGTTGGGGCAAGTTTTAAATAAGCTTAAGGTTGCTGCTACTCAAAAAATTGAGGAGCTTAAAGAGAGTGCCCAGGCAAATATGCAGCCTACTCATAGTCTGTATGATCTAACAAAGCCAGGAGATGTTGTCGAGCTTGGAGCCAGACACCCAATCTCTGTTACAATGGACCAGATTGTCTCTATTTACAATAAGTTTGGATATACTGTAGCTAAGGGGCCAGAGATTGAAGATGATTGGCATGTGTTTGGTTCTCTTAACTTCCCACCAGAGCACCCTGCTAGAGATATGCAAGACACTTTCTTTATTACCCATGGAGAAAACCCTGTTTTACTGCGTACTCATACTAGCTCTGTTCAGGTACGCGCAATGGAGAATATGCCTCTTCCAATTAGAATTATTTGTCCTGGAAGAGTTTTTAGAAACGAGGCAATATCTGCAAGGGCCCACTGCATTTTTCACCAAGTAGAAGGCTTGTACATAGATAAAGATGTCTCTTTTGCAGACCTTAAACAGGCGGTACTTCTATTTGCCCGTGAGATGTTTGGCAGCAATGCTCAAATACGTTTACGCCCTTCTTACTTCCCTTTCACAGAGCCAAGTGCCGAGGTAGATGTTAGTTGTAATATCTGCAAAGGAGCTGGTTGTAATGTTTGCAAAGGCACTGGTTGGTTAGAAATTATGGGTTGCGGAATGGTTGATCCAGCAGTTTTAGAGGCTAACGGTATAGATAGCAAAGTTTATTCTGGTTTCGCATTTGGAATGGGAGTAGAACGCATAGCTATGCTCAAGTGGCAAGTAAAAGACCTACGTCACTATTTTGAAAACGACATCCGTTTCCTAAAACAATTCCAAACAGTAATTTAGCATTTTTGCCTGTTCTAGTTTCCCACCTTGCAACTAGCAGATAACTAGAACAAGAAGTAATGTATTAGAGAAATTTCAATTGTAATATTGTTGCAAACATTTTATCTAATAATTCATCTGATTTTCCCCTGGGAGATGATTACTCATAACTTATTTACAGTGTGGTAATTAGCTTTTGAAAATAAGCCCTATTGAGCTCATTGCACGTTGCGTAAGCCATAGCTTGCAAATTGCGTAAGCCAGTGGATGCCCCCTGCGCAGCAGTAAACAACCGCCGCACGGCACCTTCTTTCTACGAAGCAAACTTTTTAGCGTAATTGATTTGTAATAAAAAACCCCCTATATCAGCCATATAGAGGGTAAAAAGTGCTCGGGACGGGAATCGAACCCGTACAGGCATTACTGCCTACAGGATTTTAAGTCCTGCGTGTCTACCTATTCCACCACCCGAGCCCTTATTTCAAAGATGTTGCGATAAATATCGCATTTTAATTTTAAAAAGCCTCTCCATTATTAAGAGAGGAGAGGCTTTTATGGAGCGGAAAACGAGACTCGAACTCGCGACCCTAACCTTGGCAAGGTTATGCTCTACCAACTGAGCTATTTCCGCATTTGGGACTGCAAAAGTAATAATTTTTTCATTCGTTCCAAAAAAAATAGAGCAATTTCTATTTAATTATTGGAAACACGTTGGATGATTCGGGGAAATTGTTAAAAAACAGAGGTTGGAAAAATTTTGTTTACTATATTTGTAAAAATTTAGGGTATGAATTTCAGTATTAAAGAGATGTTTAGTGCATTCATTGTGATGTTTGCAGTTATTGATATTCTAGGGTCGGTTCCAATTATTGTAGGGATGAAGGAGCAGAAGAAGAACTTTAGTGCTTGGAGGGCTGCTGTTATCTCTTTTGTAATTTTAGTGAGTTTTCTTTTTGTGGGACAAGCTATGTTGGCTCTGTTTGGAGTAGATATCTCTTCTTTTGCAATTGCTGGTGGTTTGGTGCTGTTAGTACTCGCAATTGAGATGATTTTTGGAATACAAATATTTAAAGACGATGGACCAACAGATTCGGCAACCATTGTGCCTATTGTATTCCCGCTCATTGCTGGAGCTGCTTCTTTTACAACTTTACTCTCTTTGAGAGCCGAGTACGATATTTCTAATATTATTATTGCTCTATTCCTAAATATTGTGATTGTCTATTTTGTCCTAAATAATATTGGTTTTATCTCGAGAAAAATTGGGAAGGGTGGAATATATGTGATGCGTAAGTTTTTCGGTATAATTATTTTGGCAATAGCTGTTAAGTTAATTGTTTCTAATTTAGGCTTACTTCTAGGCTAAGTGCGTTAAAGTCATTTTTAGGCTATAGTAATATTTTATGCATTACCTATTGTTTGCATAAAATTTTATTGTATCTTTGCAACCCGCAAAATTTGTGGGATTTTATTAATTAATTAAAAAACACCGTATTAAAACCAATGTCTGGAATAATAGGAAGGAAAGTCGGAATGACTTCCGTTTTTGGTGCCGATGGGAAAAACATTCCATGCACCGTTATTGAGGCTGGTCCGTGTGTAGTTACGCAAATTCGTACAGTAGAGAAGGATGGTTATGCCGCTGTACAACTTGCCTATGACGAGAAAAAAGAGAAACACACCAGCGCAGGCCAACTAGGCCACTTTAAAAAGGCAAATACCACGCCTAAGCGTAAAATTGTTGAATTTCCGAATAATTACGAAATTGAACTTAAATTAGGCGACACTGTTACCGTTGGCGACATTTTTAGTAATGACTTGCTAGACTGGGTAGATGTTACAGGAGTATCTAAAGGTAAAGGATTCCAAGGTGTTGTGAAACGCCACGGTTTCGCAGGAGTAGGTGGTGCAACCCACGGACAGGGCAATAGACAACGTGCTCTAGGTTCATTGGGAGCATCTTCTTGGCCTTCTAGAGTATTTAAAGGTAAAAAAATGGCCGGCCGAATGGGTGGCGAACAGGTACAAATTCAGAATCTTAGAGTTTTAAAGGTTATTCCAGAGAATAATCTTCTAATAGTAAAGGGATCTGTTCCCGGAGCTAAAGGTTCTTACGTAATTTTGGAGGACTAAGCGTATATGGAATTATCAGTTTATAAAATTGATGGAACAGAGTCTGGGAAAAAAGTGACTTTGGATCCAGCGATCTTTGGCATTGAGCCGAACGATCACGCTATTTACCTTGATGTGAAGCAGTATTTGGCTAACCAACGCCAAGGAACTCACAAGACAAAGGAGAAGTGGGAAGTGAATTATAGTACCAAAAAAGTGGTTCGTCAAAAAGGATCTGGTGGTGCTCGTCACGGAAGTTTAAAAGCTAACATCTATGTAGGTGGAGGTAGAGTTTTTGGTCCAAGGCCAAGAGACTACAGGTTTAAACTAAATAGAAAATTAAAACAATTGGCACGTTTTTCTGCGCTCTCTAGCAAAGTAAAAGAAGATGCATTTAGAATTGTAGAGAATTTTACTATTGAAACACCTAAGACTAAAGACTTTAAGAATATTATAACGAATCTTAAGGTTAATGATAGAAAAGTGCTTTTTGTTCTTCCTGAATATATGAATAATATTTATATATCTTCTCGTAATTTGCCAAACGTAAAAGTAATTAATGTAAATGAAATTAATACTTACGACGTTGTAAATGCAACTTCCCTAATTTTTATGGAAGGAGTTGAAGATATTATTCAAGGTAGTAATGAAAAAAATTAAACCGTAGAAAGATGGAAATTTTAGTTAAGCCCATAGTAACAGAGAAAATGACGATTCAGGGCGAAAAGATGAATCGTTACGGTTTTATTGTGAACCGCTTTGCAAATAAGTTGCAAATAAGGAATGCGGTAGAAGAGATGTACGGAGTTAAAGTATTGGATGTAAATACTATGAATTACTCGGGTAAACGTAAAAGCCGCTTTACAAAAGCGGGATTGTTGGCAGGCCGCGCAAATCACTATAAAAAAGCGATAGTTACGCTGGTTGGAGAAGATAAGATAGATTTTTACAGTAATATTTAAATCCATGGCAATACGCAAATTCAAACCGGTAACACCCGGACAAAGACATAAAGCAATTAGCGCATTTACAGAGATTACATGCTCTACTCCAGAAAAGTCGCTTCTAGCGCCTTTGAAAAAATCTGGTGGTAGAAATAGTAAAGGTAAAATGACAATAAGGAATGTTGGAGGTGGTCATAAAAGAATGTACCGCGTTATTGACTTTCTTAGAGAAAAAGATAATTATACTGCTACAGTTAAAACCATAGAGTACGATCCTAATAGGAGTGCTCGCATAGCTTTAGTAGCATATGCCGATGGTGAAAAACGCTACATTATTGCTCCTAACGGAATTAAAGTTGGCCAGGTTATATCTTCTGGCCCTGGAGTAGCTCCCGAGATTGGGAACACTCTACTTCTTTCAGAGATACCGTTGGGTACATTAGTTCACAATATTGAGTTACGCCCAGGACAGGGAGCCGCAATGGCTAGAAGTGCTGGAGCTTATGCTCAGTTGACAGCAAGAGAAGGAAAGCATGCTATTCTTAAACTTCCTTCGGGTGAAGTAAGAATGGTTCTAGTTACATGCCGTGCAACAGTTGGAACAGTATCTAACCCAGACCATAGCCAAGAGTCTTCTGGAAAAGCGGGTAGAAGCCGCTGGTCTGGACGTAGGCCTCGTGTACGTGGTGTGGTGATGAACCCTGTAGATCACCCAATGGGTGGTGGAGAAGGCCGTGCCTCGGGAGGTCACCCACGTTCAAGGAATGGTATCTTAGCTAAAGGGTTCAAGACACGTAACCCTAAGAAAACAAGTAAGAAATTTATCTTAGAAAGAAGGAAAAAATAACGGATTAAACTGAAAAGAAATTATGAGTCGTTCACTAAAAAAAGGACCTTATATACAGGCTAGATTAGAAGATAGAGTCTTAGCCATGAATGAGGCTGGTAAAAAGGAGGTCATCAAGACCTGGTCCAGAGCTAGCATGATATCGCCTGACTTTGTAGGCCATACGATTGCGGTTCACAACGGGAACAAGTTTATTCCGGTATATGTTACCGAGAATATGGTAGGTCACAAGTTTGGTGAGTTTGCACCAACTCGTACCTTTAGAAGTCACTCGGGTAATCGTTAATCTATTAATGAATAAAAGAAATTCACAATAATGGGAGCTCGAAAAAGAGAATCTGCCGAAAGGCTAAAAGAAATAAAGAAACAGACAGCTATTGCAAAGCTGAATGATGTACCTACTTCTCCTAGAAAAATGAGACTGGTTGCAGATATCATTAGAGGAGTAGAGGTTAACCGCGCTTTGGATATACTTAAGTATACCAAAAAGGAGGCATCTATTCGTTTAGAGACGCTACTCCGTTCGGCAATTGCCAACTGGGAGGCTAAAAATGAAGAAGATCGCAAAGAGTTAGAAAACGGTAATGTATGTGTTCAATCTATTATGGTAGGACAGGGCCGTACTCTTAAACGCATTAAGCCCAGAGCACAAGGTCGTGCGAATAGAATTCGTAAGCGTTCTAACCACGTAACTATTGTATTGGGAACGAAAAGTAAAACCGTAAAAGAGGAGCAATAATATGGGTCAAAAAACAAATCCTATCTCGAATCGCGTTGGTATTATCCGTGGCTGGGACTCTAACTGGTACGGTGGAAAAGATTATTCTGCCAAATTGTTGGAAGATTTCAAGATTCGCGAATATCTTAATACGCGTCTGGCAAAGGCCAGCTTATCAAGAATTGTAATAGAGAGAACTCTAAAGCTTATTACAGTAACTATACATACTGCACGTCCTGGTATTATTATTGGTAAAGGAGGGCAAGAGGTAGATAAACTTAAAGAGGAGTTAAAAAAACTCTCTAACAAAGAGGTTCAAATCAATATCTTTGAAGTGAAAAGGCCAGAGATAGATGCTAATATTGTTGCTAACAATATTGCTCGCCAAGTTGAGGGCCGTGTTTCATATCGCCGTGCTATTAAAATGGCAATGGCTTCTACTATAAGAATGGGTGCAGAAGGCATTAAGGTTCTTATAAGTGGACGTTTGGGTGGTGCCGAGATGGCTAGAAGCGAGCTGTATAAAGAGGGGCGTACTCCTTTACATACTTTTCGTGCCGATATAGATTATGCACAAGCCGAGGCTCACACAAAAGTTGGTGTGACAGGTATTAAAGTGTGGATCTGTAATGGTGAAGTATTTGGGAAAAAAGATCTTTCCCCTAATGCAGGTATATCTGCAGCCTCTTCTCAAGGTGGCCGAGATAGATCTCGCAGAGGTGGTGGACGTGATAATCGTGGTGGTGGCCGTGGCGGAAGAAGCCGTGATAACAGAGCCCCACGTACTCCAAGAGATCGCTAAGTATAGCAACTCCACAATAGATAAAAGAGACTCGTTTAGGGTCTCTTTTTTTTATTACATTTGTATAAATAATAGACAGAACAAATAATCACTTATAAATTATAGTTATGAAAAGAAATATTCTTCTATTTTGTGCAGTTTTAATCTCTACATTGTCAATTGCGCAACCATTAAAAAAATCTATGCCCTCTTCTGAAGGGATGGATGCAGTTAAATTATCTAATGTAGATGAAATAATTAACAGTGCTATTGAAAAAGAGGTTGTTCCTGGAGCCGTTCTTGCTGTTGTAAGAGACAACAAAATGGTCTATCTTAAAAGTTACGGTAATAAATCTGTATATCCTAAGGTAGAGAAGATGGACGTAAATACAATTTTTGACCTTGCGTCTGTCTCTAAATCTGTTGGTACAGCTATCTCTATTATGCAACTTGTAGAGCAAGGCAAGCTAAGACTTACAGATAATGTCTCTATGTACATCCCAGGGTTTAAAGGTTATGTAAACCCAGAGAGTGGTAGAACGGTAGACATTAAAATTATACATCTTTTAACTCACTCTTCTGGACTCCCTCCTTATGGCCCAACACAAGAGTTAGTTGAAAAATATGGTTCACCATCGCCAGAAGGGCTTATGGAGTATATAGCTACTTGTAAGAGAGATTTTATGCCAACTACCAAATTTCAATATAGTTGTCTTAACTTTATTACTCTTCAAAATGTTCTGCAAAACATTACAGGAGAAACTCTAGAGAGCTATGCGCAGAAAAATATATTTGATGTGTTAGGTATGGCTCACTCTATGTATAATCCAAAGCCAGAATTTTATGGGATGATTGCACCAACCGAGAAACAGGCAGATGGTTCTGTAATTTTAGGAAAGGTACATGACCCATTAGCTAGATTATTGAATGATGGTAACTCTGGTAATGCAGGAGTGTTTTCTAATGCACAAGACTTAGCTATTTTAGCGGCTGCACTTATGAATGGAGGGGAATATAATGGGAAAAGAATTTTAGGAGAATTAACTGTAGAGACAATGATAAGAGTACCTAAAGGGTATGAAAAAATAGGTAGATCTTTGGGTTGGGATAACTACTCTGCTTATGCTTCTAACAATGGAAATCTATTTGACCCAGAAAGAACTTTTGGCCATACGGGATATACTGGTACATCAATGGTAATTGACCCAGTATCTGAAGTGGCAGTTATTCTATTGACAAATAGAGTTCATCCAGAAGATAAGAATAGTGTGGTAAGACTTCGTGCTTTGGTAGCAAATGCAGTTGCAGGGTCTGTTGTAGATAAAGACTAGATAAGAGATAGGGCTCTTTTATGCAGAGACTAATCTAGAAGATTTACAAGAGCAATAGCTGTGGCTGCTTCTAAAACTACAGGAACTCTTAAAGCAAAACAGGTGTCGTGACGGCCTTCAATTTTGAGCTGCTCTATGGCGCCTGTTTTTATATTTATTGTTTGCTGAGGCAGAGATATGCTAGATGTTGGTTTAACTGCAATACGAAACAGCAGTGGGTTGCCGTTAGAGATGCCTCCATTTATGCCTCCCGAGCCGTTTCTTGAGGTTTCCCCCTCTTTATTAGTGATAGGGTCGTTATGTTGTGAGCCCCACATTTTGGCCGCTTTAAAGCCATCTCCAAACTCTATCCCTCTAACTCCAGGGATTGCAAATACAATATGAGATATTACAGACTCTAAAGAATCAAAAAAAGGTTCGCCTATACCTACGGGTAAGTTTTTTACACAACACTCAACTACTCCTCCAAGGGAATCTCCTCTCTCTAAGGCAGAGTCTAGTTTTTTGTCCCAAGAGTTTTCACCTCCTATACTTACTATCTCACTCTGAATTGTTACTTTTTTGCATAGATTATTTGCATAGATTATTTTTCTTGCGATTACTCCAGCAATTACCAAAGCTACTGTTATCCTTCCAGAATGGTGCCCGCCGCCACGAGGGTCGGCAAAGCCATTATGTTTTATTGTAGAGACAAAATCTGCATGACCTGGGCGTGGGGTAGTTTTGAGGTTATCGTAATCTTCTGAGCGTCTATTTAGGTTTCGCACTATTACAGCAAGTGGTGCACCCGTTGTTAAGCCTTTATAAACCCCCGAAAGAAACTCTAGAGCATCTTCTTCTACACGGGGAGTCCCTCCTTTTTTACCTCCAGCTCTTCTTTGTAAGTCTTCTTTAAAGTCTTGGTTGTTAATTGGAATCCC
Organism: Bacteroidales bacterium; assembly: GCA_028708215.1. Taxonomy (GTDB): domain Bacteria; phylum Bacteroidota; class Bacteroidia; order Bacteroidales; family UBA932; genus Bact-08. The sequence continues at coordinate 23,287 of JAQVZL010000001.1, read as the reverse complement.
ACTCGGCACACCATCTATTACAACTCCAATAGCGGGCCCGTGCGACTCTCCAAATAGTTCAACTTTAAATTTGTTTCCGAAAAGATTCATCTCTGTACTATATCTATCTATTTGTAATGATTTAGCGTTTCATTTAAAAAAGGGTGCTCTACTCTATTTAAAGTTTTTGACAAAATCTGGAAAAGATTTAGAGATGCAATCTAGATTATCTACATATACTTGCTCTTTAATGTTGAGAGCTGCTGTCATTATAGCCATTGCAATACGGTGGTCGTTATGAGAGCTACATAGCCCTCCGTGTAATTTGCCCCCTTTTACTACCATCCAATCTCCATCTATCTCTATAGTTGCTCCCAACTTAGTAAATTCACATAGAAGACTTTCTGCTCTGTTGCTCTCTTTGTTAGAAAGCCTTTGAACCCCTTTTATTTTACTTACACCATTGCAGTTAAGAGCAAGAACTACTAGGGAAGGGAATAGATCTGGATGGTTAGTTGCATCTAACTCAAAGGGTAGTAGTGGGTGCTTTGGTTTTACTATCTCTATACTTGAGCCTAAGATAATCTCTTTGTTGTTCTCTTCTTTGAAAACACATGGGATATCTCCACACATAACTAGGTACTTAGGATATTCGGTTATAGATACCTCTACTCCACATCCTTCTAGTACCTCTATTATTTTCTCATCGGCCTGTTTTGAGTTTAAAGAGAGGTTGGTTATAGTTATACCATTGGTAATGGCTCCCCCAACCATTAGCATAGAGGCTCCACTCCAATCGCCATCTATAGGAATAAAATTGTTGGCCTTGTACTTTTGTTTTCCAGGGATTTTAAATTCGCGGTAATCACTGTTTTCAACTATAACACCAAAGTCTCTTATGGCTTTTATTGTGAGGTCTATATAGGGGATACTGGTGGGTTCAGAGAGTTCAATTCTACTTGTTTTATCACATAGAGGAAGAGCCATGAGCATTCCAGAAAGCAGTTGAGAGCCTCCTTTGCCAGAGAGCTCTAGAGAGGCACTTTTCAAAGAACCTGTAATCTTTGCAGGAAGCATTCCTTGGTTTGTTTTTACATCAATACCAATCTCTTGGAGAGGTTTATTTGAAGCGAATAGTTCTCTTGAGTTAAGACTTCCTTTCCCTTTTAGAGTGACACTTTTAAGCCCATTTGGTTTAGGTAAGTGACCTGCTGCTGGTATCATAAGCCTGCAAAGAAGCCCAGACTCACCAACATTTAAGTCTATATTTTTAATAGGTTTGCCAAACTTAGTCTCTTTACCTAATTTAATGGCAAGCTCTTCTATGCCGGGGCTTTTTATCTCTATTTTGTATTTTGGAAGCCTGCTTTTTTCAATTTTAACTTTAATCCCCAATTTTTTTATAACACTAATTGCTGCCTCACTATCTGAGCAGGGTGTATAACCATAAAGGGTGCTTTTCCCTTTAGCCCATGTAGCAGCTAGAATTGCCCGTTGGGCATGGCTTTTAGATGCCGGAGCCATAGTTTTTGAAACAAGCTGCTTCTTTGAAACTTGATTGGGGTAATATTTTTTTGAGATTAGTTTTTCTGCTTCTGTTAAGTTAAGTTGCCCTGGGGCTGTAGCTTTATCTTGGTTTAGAGTGCAGTAAATAAATGGAGAGCCAAGAAAGTGAGCTACTAAACGGGTAAAACGTCCTTTATCTCCAATTGAAAATGCAACAAGTGTGTTTTTTCTTGTTTTGGAATAGAGTTGAAGTACTCTAGAGCACTCTTGGATAGTTTTGGCATTGGTAACTATTTTTACAATATCTGCCCCTCTTTTAATGCAGCTCTCATAAATTTCTAATAACCTTTCTAAACTTTCTGTTTCGTTAAAATTGTGGTACGAAAGAATAATTTTAAACCCAACTCTACGGGCTGCCCATATTAAATCTGTTCTATAATCTTCTGGAGAGTCAAAGTCTAAATCTATGTATCTATTGCCAGTTCCTTTTTTTACTCTTGTACCAAGAATAGCCCACATAAGCCTTTTTTCGCTCTCTTCTAAAGAGAGTTCGTAGGTTCTGCATGTGGCAATTAAATCTTTTTTTGTTTTAAAAATGGTAACTGTCTCTTCTCTATTAAGATTGGTTAAGTCAAGACGTATCTCTGCTAATTGACTCTTAGAGAGAGCTTCAGTTACTTTACTAAGACCAGGTGTGCCTATACTAAGACAAATCATAAAGAGCCTCCTCTAGTTTGGCGATATGGATAGGATGCTTAAAGCAGTTGCCTATCTCTTTAATTAAAATAAATGTTATGGTATCTCTCAATCTCTTTTTGTCTCTAGATATGGCGTTCATTAAGTATGAAACTGGTACTGGAGATTCTGTGTTAAGACCGAGTTCTTTAAAGTTATTCTTTATCATTTGTGCTTCATCTTCTTTTAGAAAAGATAATTTTACTGAGAGTTTGGCAGCAAGTACTATACCTGCTGAAACAGCATGACCATGAGCCATACCACTCTCTTTTTCTATTGCATGGGCAAAGGTGTGCCCTAGGTTTAAAAGCTTTCTTTCATCTGTTTCGTACATATCTTTCTCAACTATAGCTGCTTTAATGGCGGCAGCTCTAACAATAAATGGGTATATATCACTTATTTTGTTAGTTTTTTTTAAGATTTCTACCGCTTTAAAATAGCTTTTTTTCTCTCCAATTACAAAGGTTTTTAGCATCTCGGCAACCCCTCCTTTAAAATCTTCTTCTGGAAGAGTTTTAAGAAATGAAGAGCACATAACTGTGAATTGAGGTTGGTTTATAGTGCCAATTATATTTTTGTATCCATTGGAATTTATGCCATTTTTACCCCCGATAGATGCATCTACTTGTGCAAGTAGAGTTGTAGGTACAAATGCGAAACGAATGCCGCGAAAATAGACCGAAGCTGTAAAACCGGCTATATCTGTGGTGATTCCACCCCCTACTGCTAAAATAAAGCTATCTCTATTTGCACCTTTTTCAAGAAGTTGTTCGGTTAGTTTGCCTACTTGTGTGAGGGACTTATTCTTTTCGGTTGCTTCAAATTCAATTTGGGGGTAGGGGAATACCTCTCCATAGAGCTTTTTAACTTTGGAGTCTATAATAACAATCACATCTTTCTCTTCCAATAAAAGAGGAAGAATCTCATCTACTGAAGAGCAGCTATGAAGTTTTACATAATTATCCATGGTAATTACAAAGATAAAATTTTATAGCTAATAGAAAGGTATTTTATTTTAAATTGTTTCTGCTCTATATTGAATAGCCTCTGCAAGGTGCGAACTTAGTATTGAGGGGCACCCCTGTAGGTCTGCAATAGTTCTTGCAACTTTTAAGATTTTGCTGTAACCTCTGGCACTTAACCCTAGTTTTGAAATTGCGCTAGAGAGTAGCTTCTTGCCACTCTCTTCTAGTTTGCAATACTCTCTAATTTGTACAGGAGTCATTTGAGAGTTGGTGTAACAGCTATTTTCATACCTATTTTTTTGAATTGTTCTAGCATCTATTACTCTCTGTTTTATAGAATCTGAAGACTCTGCAACACTCTCTGAAAGGAGGTTCTCTTGAGTTACTGGCTGTACAGAAAGGTGTATATCTATTCTATCCATTAAGGGGCCAGAAACTCTAGACCTATAGCGGGTTATGGCATAGGGCATACAGGTGCATCTGTCTCCAGGAACCCCGTAATAACCACAAGGGCATGGGTTCATAGAGGCAATGAGCATAAAGTTACAGGGGTAAGTTACTTGATATCTTATTCTAGAAATTGAGACAACTTTATCTTCTAAAGGTTGTCTTAGCATCTCTAAAAGCTTTGGAGAGAACTCTGGGAGCTCATCTAGATAGAGCACGCCGTTATGTGCTAGGGAAATTTCGCCAGGAACAGCCCTTACTCCTCCCCCAATAATAGATATTGCAGAGGACGAGTAGTGTGGAGCTCTAAAGGGGCGCTCTTTCATTAGCCCAAAAGTTCCGTTTTTTTTGCCAGACACAGAGTAGATCATACCTGTTTCAATAGCCTCTTCTCTCTCCATAAAAGGTAAGATACCAGGGAATGCTCTTGCCATTAAGCTTTTTCCAGAACCCGGGCTACCACACATAAGAGCATTGTGGCCGCCAGCAGCAGCAATCTCTAACCCTCTTTTTATATACTCTTGGCCTTTTATATGGGCAAAATCTGGAATTCCTCTTTGGTCTGGAGAGAGGTTATTGGCAAGAGCTTTTTCATTTATAGAGTAATCTACTTCTGGCTTAATAGCCTTAATTTCACCCTCTCCAGATAAAATTGAGATAACCTCTTTTAAATTCTTAACTCCATATATTTCAATTTGGCTAGCCTCGCAAGCTTCATATGCCGAGTCTATTGGAAATATGCAAGCGTCAAAAGATTCTTTTGCAGCATGAATTGCTACTGCTAGAGCACCTGGGACAGCTCTTAAAGAGCCATCTAACGCAAGTTCTCCCATCATTAGATATCTGCTGAGCGAGGTGAACTTATATTGGCCAGAAGCAGCCAATATTCCAATGGCAATAGGTAGGTCAAAGGCCGAACCCTCCTTTTTAATATCTGCAGGTGCAAGATTTACAGTTATTCTTTTGCCAGGTATTTTTGCATCTAATGTATGTAATGCTGTAGAGATTCTCTGCTGGCTCTCTCTTACAGCATTATCTGGCAATCCAACTAAATAAAAACTTATTCCTTGAGAAACATCTACCTCTACTGTAACTGTAATAGCTTCTATGCCAATGCAAGAAGCGCAATATGTTCTACACAACATTTTTTATTGCAAATCTACAATCTAACCTTAAACTTTTGCCAAGGCATTAAAATTTTTATCTAATCTTGAATGCTTTTTATTTAATCTTCTACGTTTAATTGTTATTCTCTATCTTTGAGCCATTATTTCAATTGAGAATGAAGAGTATTAAAATAGAAAATTTAGAGCAGTTAGAGAGTGCCGCCCAAAAGTTTCTTTTAGAAGTAAAAGATTACTCTGTAATTGCTTTTTATGGAGCAATGGGGGCAGGCAAAACTACTTTTATTAAAGCTTTGTGCAGCTGTTTAGGTGTTTTAGACAATGTTAACAGCCCAACTTTTAATATTATAAATGAGTATGCTACAGACCAAGGAGACTCTGTTTTTCATTTCGATTTTTATAGAATAGAGAAGCCGGCCGAAGCTTTAGATATTGGTTTTGAGGAGTATGCCTATAGTGGTAATTTGTGCCTTATTGAGTGGCCACAAAAAATTGAACAGATACTGCCCAATCATACTCTCAAAGTGCATATATCTGTTCAAGACAATTATTCTAGAATTCTCTCTTGGTAATATTGTTAACTCTCTGGATAGAGTAGATAAGGTTTTCTTTTAACTTTAAACTCCTCTACCTCGTTGGCCCAAGTTGCTTTTATTTCGGCTGCAGATTTCCCTTGCCTAATCATCTTTCTAACGTAGTCTCTTCCAATTAGTAGTTCAAAAAATGAGCGGAAAAAGTGGTTGTCTAAATTTAGATTATTGTAGGCATCTATTACATATTCTAGGTTAATACCTGCTTTATTAATCTCTTCTATTGAAGGTTCTGTACGAAGGTCTACTCCATAGCACTCTTCATTTAGTTGAGGCGGGAATTTAGCTCCTGGAATGCTTCTAGGAGTGAACTTAAAGTCATATCCTTTCATATTTGGGTGACCATACATTTGGAATGCTTTGTCTGTTCCTCTTCCAAGGCTTACTGGGGTTGCTTCAAAATAACAGATAGATGGATAGAGGTATATAGATCTCATATCTGGTAGGTTAGGAGAGGGCTTTACTGGGAGTTCATACATAGTTGCATGTGTGTAGTTTCTGTTTTTTACAACTTTAACATCGCACGGAACTCCATTTGCCAACCACTTCTCTCCATTTATCATTCCGGCAAGCTCTCCTAAAGTCATACCATGAACTGTTGGGATAGGTAACCACCCAACTGCAGATTTGTATTTTAGATCTAAAATAGGGCCATCTACATAAAAGCCTAAAGGATTTGGGCGGTCTAGAATAATCATTTTTACGTTATTCTCTGCACAAGCCTCCATCATACGGGCCATGGTTGTTAGGTAGGTGTAGAATCTAACTCCAACATCTTGTAAATCAAACAGCATAATATCAATCTCTTTCATAAGTAAGGCAGAGGGTTTGCCTGTATCTCCATCGTAAAGAGATTTAATGGGAATACCTGTTTTCTGGTCTATTGAACTTGCAACATGCTCTCCAGCATCTGCTTCTCCTCTAAAACCATGTTCTGGAGAGAGAATTGCTACAATATTTATTTTAAGTGTTACTAGTGAGTCTACAAGATGGGTGTTCCCTATCATTCCTGTTTGGTTTGTGAGAACTGCTACTTTTTTCCCTTTTAGCAGAGGTAGATACTCTTGGGTAGATTCTGCTCCTGTTTTCACACTCTGGCCAAATAGCCCAATGTTTACAGCAATTGTAATAAGGAAGATAAAAATTCTTTTTGTCATAATAATCTATTTATATAAATAACATTCTATAAAAATAATAAAAAATGATGAAACTATACTACATGTGTAAAGTATTGGTCTGTTTTCTTTTGCAAGTGGCCTATTCGTGTAACTGTGAAATCATGTTCAAGAGCTAATTGTTTTAATTTGTCTTCTCCATTTGGTTCAATTGCAATAAGCAGGCCCCCGCTTGTTTGAGGGTCGCATAGGAGTGCTTTTTGTTCTGGAGTTATATCAGATACTTTGTGCCCGTAACTTGCATAGTTGCGATTTGTGCCACCAGGAATGCACTCTTGTTTAATATAAAATTCTACACCCTCTATTCTTGGAACTTTATTATACTCTATTACAGCTGTTAGGTTGCTTCCTTCTGCCATCTCTAATGCGTGCCCAAGAAGGCCAAAGCCAGTTACATCTGTCATAGATTTAACTTCTGGTAAATGAGCTAGTAGCTCTCCAGGAGTGTTTAGAGTGGTCATTAATTCTAAGGCTTTAGCCTTGTCTTCTTCTTTTGCTACTCCAAATTTTTCTGCAGTAGTTACTAATCCTATACCTAGTGGCTTAGTAAGGAATAGAGAGCATCCAGGAGTGGCTCCATTATTCATTTTTACCATCTCACTTTTCATAATTCCTGTAACGGCAAGTCCAAAAATGGGATCGGCACTGGTAATGCTATGGCCTCCAGCTAAAGGGATGTTTGCAATATCGCATACACTGCGAGCTCCATTAATTACTTCTCCTGCTGTCTCTGCTGGGAGTTTATCTAATGGCCATCCAAGTATAGCTATTGCCATTATTGGCTTACCTCCCATTGCGTATATGTCTGATATAGCATTGGTGGCAGCAATTCTCCCAAAGTCGAATGGGTTATCTACTATAGGAGTAAAAAAATCTGTAGTGCTTATAATAGATTGGCCTTCTCCAATATCTAAAACAGCAGCATCGTCTTTACTATTATTACCTACAAGAAGGTTTTTGAAATTTAGTGAAGAGCGGCTGTTTTTAAGAATCTCTTCTAAATCTTTAGGGGCTATCTTGCAGCCACATCCTGCTCCAGGGCTAAATTGAGTGAGTCTAATCTCTTCCATTATTTTTTATAGGGTTCTTTTATTTATAGTGTAATTACTTTAGTGCTGTTATGCTGCACATCTATTATATCTAGCATGGTTCCAACTGTACCTATTTGGGTTTTGTCTAGTAAGTTATTGAAAATCAAGCATGTTTTGCATAGGATTATTTTAGATCCTGCCTCTTCTAAAGCTTTAAGTTCCTTTAGAATATGAGATCCCTCGCAAGCAAACTTCACACCATTGGCATAAAAGCAGATATAAGCAGGTACATGATTTTCACTTTTAAGAAGAGTAAAATAATTTTTGATTAATGCATGGGTGAGCTCTGGGCTAGACTCTCCCATTCCGTTGCGATTTACTATAATAGTGATTTTGCTGTTAATCTCTTTTCTCATGTTATTTTAGTCTCTTATTTAAGATGGTTGCAATTGAGTCTAGCTGTTCTATAATCTCTTGGCTATTTGAAGGGTCGAAGGTAATTTGTGGCAGTGTGCCGAGTTTGTCTCCGAATCTATTAACTAGTTGATTTTTATAGGCTTTGTCGTAATAAAGAAGACATATTTCTGCCGCAGTGTCTAAATTGTTGTTTTCACATGCCTCTAGTGCTAGTTTACATTTATCGTAGCCTAATCTCTTCTCTATTTTTTGGATTGAAGCTTTAAGTTTTTCTGCAGGGAAGCCTCCGTAGTCTCTTATAAGTCTCTCTACTCTCTGTTTAAAAGTAGCATCTACAACCACTAAAGGAGACTTTCTCATTTGTAACCAAAAAGGCTCTGGAATGAAATCGCGACCTATATTATGACTCTCGTCTTCTACCCATATTGGTTGAGTTGGGTCTAGTTTAGAGAGTTGTTCATATAGAATATTTTCAAACATCTCTGTAGAGGGTTGTGCAGTTTGCCCAATGGCTCCAAAAGCCGATCCTTTATGGTGTGCAATTCCTTCTAGGTCTATAATTTGTCTACCGTTTGCATCTAATATTTTCAAAAGATCTGTTTTGCCAGATCCTGTGAACCCACCTAAAAGAACAATGTTATATGGTTTCTCTAGCTGTTCTCTTATATATGTGCGGTAGCTTTTATAGCCCCCTGTTAAGATATTGCATTTTAGCTCTACTGTCTCTAGTAGCCATGCCATAGAGGCACTTCGCATGCCTCCTCTCCAGCAGTGAATCAAAATAGATTCGCTTTTTAAAGAGAGTGCAAATTTTGTAAAAGTTACCAGCTTTGGACCAACTATCTCTAGCCCAGCTGTAACTGCTTTTACTTTTCCTTTCTGTTTGTATATGGTTCCAACTAGTTCTCTCTCTTCATTTGAAAATAGGGGTAAATTAAGAGCCCCGGGAATATGAGCTTGTTCATATTCTGCCGGGGATCTTACATCTATAATTGGTGTAGTATTAGAAAGTTCTAAGAACTTTTCAATTTGAATCTCTTTTGACATAGTTATTTTTTCCTATGCAAAAGTACGTTTTTTTTTTTAGAAGTTAAATCTTACTCCTAATGAAGGGAGTATTGCTGTAGATTTATAGTCGCCTACAAAAGCAGGCATTGGACTTGCTTGTGGCATTGAAGCATTTTTAGTTGTTCCGCTCAAATATTGGAGTCCTAAATCAATTGCAAATTTTTGAGTAGGAGCAAAGGTTAGACCTGCAGTTACGCTAATCTTATTAGCTCCAGGGGTCTCTGGGCTATACCAATTTTTATCTCCAGGAGTTGAGTCATAGATAAAGCCTGCTCTTAGAGTTGTTTTTTCTGAGGCGTAATATTCACCACCAACTCTATATATCATAGCATTTGAAAAATTCTTAGGTTGAGCTGTTGTAAGGTTTAGATTTGGAAACTCCATTTTTAAAGTGTCGTATGCTTTCCATCCAACATATTGCAGCTCTGCAGATAGCAGTAAATTGCTATTTGGTTTGAATGCTGCTCCAAAAGTGAGATTAGAAGGTATTGGAAGTTTTGATTTCAAAACTTGGCCGTTAAGTGCTGTAGCTCCTGCAATAGAAGGATTAAACAAGGGATTAGGTGCATCGGTAGTTCCTGGGTTGCTAAGTGCCGTTACCAAAGTCTCTAGCTCTGGAGTTCCGTAAGTTACAGTGGCATCTCCATCTTCTATCTCCATCATAACTTTAGAGCGGTATGAAACTCCAAAACTCCATTGATTATTTGGGGCAAATAGTACTCCAATATTAACACCATATGTGATTTTGGTTTTCCCTTCTAATTTAGCATTTATAGGAGAGATTCCTATTGTGCTAGTAATAATGTCTTTGTATGCTTGTGGAAACCCTGGTGCGGCTAGGTATGCTCCAAGAGCACCAACAGGCATAAGCCCTCTATTAATCTCGAAGCTCCCAACATCTACCATTAGACCCGCTCCAATACTTAGTTTCTCGCTAAATTTATAAGAGAGAGTTGGTTGAATGCTAAATGCTTGTAGTGAGATATCTTGAACTAAATGAGATCCTCTCCAGTTTTCAGGATAAAAAAGACTGTTACCTGCAGGGTTTGTAATGCTAACACCTGCGAAAAACTTCTCTGAAAGTCTAAATCCTGCATATCCGAATATTGGAGTTCCAATAGGATTATCACTCTCTACCTTATAATCTTTATTTGTATAGGTTATTTTAGACATTATACCTGTAGCACCTAGTGAAATATCTGCTTTGCCATTCATGAAAGAAAGACCTGCAGGGTTAAAGAGCATGCTTTCAGATCCTAACTTAAGGGCAACTCCAAGATGGCCCATTCCAAGTTGGCGGGCACTTTGTGTGTTAAGTTGATATCCTTCTGCCATTAGAGCTAGGCCAACTAGATTGGCCATAATAAATAGTGTGATTTTTTTAATGTTCATAGTACTGTGTTGTTATAAACAGCAAAATTAATATTAAAATAGATATTCTACACTTATTAGATGAGATCTAGGTTATACAGTTGATAAACATGCAACTATATTTATACTAAGTTTTAGTAAAAGTGAAAAAGAAAAGAAAACTCTCCCAAAGCTTTTAAAAGCTTTGGGAGAGTTTTCTTAAGGCTGTTGTGTTTTTTGGCTGTTAATTGTTGGCTGTTAGTTGTTGTTCATTTGCGGAATCTCTACCTCGTCTCTGTAATCTCCAATAAGATGTTTAGAGAAGTAATCTGCCATTCTCCAGAAGAAGTATTCAGACATGGTGCCAAATGAGTGTCTTTGGCCAGGAAGCATGAGCATATCGAATCTTTTGTTTGCTTTTATTAGAGCGTCTACCAGTCTTAATGTATTTGCTGGGTGAACGTTATTGTCTATGTCTCCTGTTACTAGTAGTAGGCGACCTTTAAGATTCTTAGCAATTTCTGAGTTGCCATCTATGCTATATTTAAATGTGGTATCGCCTTTTGCAGTGATCTCTTCTAAGACTCCGTGGTGTGTTTCGCTCCACCAGCGGTTGTAAATGCTATTTTCGTGATTACCTGCACTAGAGACTGCTACTTTAAAGAAATCTGGATAGACAAGCATTGCTGCTGTAGACATAAAGCCCCCGCCAGAGTGGCCGTGTATTCCTACTTTGCTCATATCTATGAATTTATGCTTAGCAGCAAGTTTTTCTACAACTACTTTTTTATCTTCTAGCCCGTAGTCTCTTAAGTTGCCGTAGCCGTAGTTGTGGTACCATTTGCTTCTAGCAGGGTGCCCACCTCTATTACCTACAGTAATTACTATAAAGCCGAGTTGTGCTAGACGGTCTACTCTATCCATACGGCTGCTCCAATCTGCATTTACAGCCTCTGTTTGAGGGCCTGGATAGACATATTCAATTATTGGGTAGAGTTTTGTAGAGTCAAAATCGAAAGGTTTGTACATTACACCATAGAGATCTGTTTTGCCATCGCCTGCTTTAACTGTAAATGGTTTTGGGAATTTGTAACCCATATCAAAAAGTTGAGATAGGTCTGCCTCTTCTAAGTGAGCTACAACTTTCCCACGATTATCTATTAAAGAAGATTTAGGAGATGCATCTACTCTTGAATAGTTGTTTATAAAGTATTTCCCATTTTCTGTAGAGTATGCAATGTGGTTGTAGTTTCCTGGGTTAAGTAGTTGTAAGTTACTTCCATCAAAATTCACTCGGTAGTGATGAGTGTAGTATGGGTTCTCTCCAGCCTCGCGAGCATTGGCAGTAAAATAGATAATTTTTTGATCTTCGTCTACGGCAGCTACATCTTCTACATGAAACTCTCCAGAGGTTATTTGATTTACTAAATTACCTTTAGTATCGTAGAGGTATAGGTGAGCCCAACCACTCCTTTCAGACCACCAAATAATATTGTCTCCAACAAATTTAGGCCTACGAATCTCTATGTAAGTATTCATCCTCTCTTCTATAATAGGCTTTACTGTATCGTTAGCAATATCTACAGCACAAAAGTCTATCCGTTTTAGATCTCTGCTAGAGCGAATCATATAAAACACATTGTTATTTCCTTGCCAAACTCTGTGGCTTAGAGTGTCATACATGTTTTTTTTGAGAGAAGGAGCAGATAAAATATTTATTTCCTGATCTTTAAATGCACTAACATTAATCTCTTTCATCTCTTTGCTCTCCATATCGTAAACGTAGAGATGTTTAGAGGCGGATTCAGACTCGCCTGGCATATGATATTTATACTTTTCTAGTTTAGGCCTAGGCTGTGCAAGAGCATTTATAACCCATAAATCTTTTACCTTTTCTATATTACTTCTAATTAGTGCAAACTTTTTAGAGTCTGGAGACCAAATTATACGGGAACCTCTCCTGCGCTGTTTCTCTTTTTCTGTTGCGTCTATGTCACTGTTGCCAGAGCCAAATCCAAAATCTGCTGTACCCTCTGTTGTTAGCTGGTGCTCTACAATTGTTGTGTCTTTTGAGTCTATCCTAGCTTTTTCGAAGTTCTCCATATCCATATACCAAAGGTTAAAGTCTTTAGAAAAGACAACATGCTTTTTATCTGGAGAGACACTCCCCCATCTTGGGTATGACTCGAATGGCTCAGAATCTTCTATCTCTGTTAACTTTTGAGTTTTAATATCGTATTCAAAGTAGTGTACTTTTTTTACCTTTTTCGCTTTTTTAGGAGTAGATTTTATTGCATTTTTTTTGTTAAGTGAATCTTTGTTGTTAAGAGAATCTTTTTTGGCTTTTTTGTCTACTTTATCTACTAGAGCGGTGCTAGTAATTTTAAAAGTAAAAGTATTATCGTCTTTAAGCTCTAGAGATTGCAGAGGAATGTTTTGAGCATCAAAAGGATCTTTTACTATCTCTGTTAGTTGTGCTGCTAATTTGGCATTATTAAAAAGTTCACTTTTTTTACCTGTAGTAGGGTCTACAATGTAGTATGTGAGCCCTTGGGGCGAACGCCATGCATACCAAAATTTATCTGAGTTTTTGAACCAGCTAGGTCTTACTTGGGTAGAAAAGACAAGTTTATCTACTTTGCTAGGAGAGAACCTAGCTGCAAGTTGGTAATTTGCCGAAGTAACAGGGGTCTGTTGTGCCCAAGAAAATATGAAAGCAAATAAAATTGTGAAAGTTAAAAGAGTCCTTTTCATTCTAAATAGGGGTTTATTTTTTAAATATGTTTTATTTTATAACTTAAACTGCAAAAATACAAATATTTATTACAATTGCTCATTCTTGTGAACTTACACTCTGGTCATGCTCCATTCACCTACCTCCATATTGTGAAGAGCGCCATTTTCTACTTTAAAGCGTAGAGCAGTTCTTACTGTTTGAAAGCCTTGGTAACCAGCAGCCCCAGGATTGATACATATAAGATTATTTACTTTATCATTAACAATTTTTAATATATGGGAGTGCCCACATATAAAGACATCTGGTTTATGTGCAGTAATAAGTTGAAGTGCGCGGTAGTCATATCTCCCAGGATATCCTCCAATATGCATCATAAGAAACTTCATCCCTTCTAAATTAAAAAGTTGAAGGTAGGGGTGAAGCTCTCTAATATCTGTTCCGTCGCAATTGCCATAGACCCCCCGAATGGGTTTGATAGCAGTAATAGCGTCTGATACAGCTCTGTTGCCGAAATCTCCAGCATGCCAGATTTCATCTCTATCTTTGAAAAACTCTGCTAATTTGGAATCGAAGTGACAGTGGGTGTCTGAAAGTAGTCCTATAAGGGCCATGTTTTATAATTTTATTACTATTCTTTTTTTGTAGAGATATATTGCCATAAGTGTGAAAACTGTTACATAGATTAAGGCATATAGGAGAGATGCAAATTCGTTATTGCCTAATAGTGAGACACAGCAGTTTTGGTAGATCCAAGATGAGGCGTTGGTGGTTACCTCTTGTAAAGTGCCATCTTCTAATTTAACTACTGTTTGCCATCTAATAACTCTACCAAGAGTTTTGGCAAATAGCCCAGCCATTACAAAAGCAAAAAGAGGGTTTAAACCAAGAGCTTTAAATGGAAAGAATAGTTTTTCCTTCCCTTTAATATCTATGAAGTAGATAAAGAGAGCAAGCATAATTACAGACCAACCACCAGCATAGAAGACGTATGAAGGGGTCCATAAAGGTTTGTTAATAGGGATAAAGATGCTTAAAACTACTCCAACTCCAAGTGAAATAAGTCCAATAGTATAGAGATTGCTAACTGCCTCTATCTTCTCTTTAGTTCTACGTATAATTCCACCAATTAAGTAGCCAAAGAGCACTGTAGCAGAACCAGATAGTGCGCCTAATAGCCCCTCGGGGTCAAACGGTATTCCAAACCCTTTATATACATGCGAGCTTCCTACAATTGCTACATCTATTGCTCCAGAGATATTTCCCTCTTTAGAGAAAGGGGCGTCGCCTCCAAAAGCTACCAGAATAATAAGATGAAGGGCCATAAGAGAGACCCCTGCGACTATTATTTTTTTTGGTTTTTGCAGCCACAAAGCAAGCAGAGCACCAATAATATAACAGAGTGCAATTCTTTGAAGCACTCCAAAGATTCGCAGGGAGCCTAAGTAGTTAAGCCAGTTTTGGCCAAAAGAGAGATCTGCTGCGGGGTTGGTGTTGTAAAAAGGGAATGCGTTCAGAAGGAGCCCAGTAATAAAAATTAGAGTTCCTCGCTTAAGTACTTTATTTGCCGAGGCTTTATTAAGAGTATCGTTATATTTTGCAAATGCAAATGAGAGAGCAGTACCAACAATAAATAGGAAGAAAGGAAATACTAAATCTGTAGGAGTACAACCGTGCCACGAGGCGTGTCTTAGAGGAGGGAAGATTTTGCTCCAAGTACCTGGGTTGTTTACTAAAATCATTCCAGCAACGGTCATTCCACGGAGCACGTCTAGTGCTGTGTACCTATGTGATAAAGATTTTTCCATATTGTTTCTATTTAGAATTATTAAAAAAGAGAAGTTTCTGTGGCAAAAATAACCTTTTTAAATATATTTGTCTTTATTATGGAACTCTTTTATACAAATAACATAGATGGCAATAGAGCAATTTTACCTGAACAGGAGTCTATTCACTGTGCTAGAGTGCTTAGGCATAAGTTAGGAGATATAATAAACTTTACAGATGGAAAGGGGTATCTCTATAGTGGAAAACTTCTTGAGAAAATTGGTAAAGAGTTGTCTATTGAGATATTAAGCAGAGAGAAGGGCGTAGACTCAAGGCCCTACTTTTTACATATGGCAGTAGCTCTTACAAAAAACATTGATAGGTTTGAATGGTTTCTTGAGAAAGCTGTAGAGGTTGGGGTAGATAGGATTACTCCTCTTATATGCGAACACTCAGAGAGGCGAGTTTTTAAATATGAGAGAGCCAATAGGTTAATTCTCTCGGCAGCTAAACAATCTTTAAAAACCCTGTTTCCTATTTTAGACGAGGCAGTTAAAGTCATAGATTTTATTGAATCACAACCTAACTTTGAAGATAACTCTCTTAAAGAAAATGTATATAGAAATAACGTGTTAAAGATAATGGGTCATTGCAGGGAGGGCGAAAAAGAGACAATTACCTCTATTTTAAAAAATGCTAAATTAGATAAGCCCCATATTATTATTATGGTTGGTCCCGAGGGTGATTTTTCTGTAGAGGAGATTGAGTTTGCTCTAAAAAAGGAGTTTGAAGTAATGCACCTTGGTAATTCCAGAATGAGGGTAGAGACTGCAGCTGTAACAGCTCTTAATGCAGTATATCTTAATTATCTAGATAGTAGTAAATAGGCTATGTATCCAGTGTAGATTATTAAAAGGATAGCCCCCTCGGTTCTGTTTATGCTCTTTCTTTTTCCCCGGCTTGCAAAGTAGAGCACTAGTAATGTAGAGACGCCTGCTACTAATACGTCTGTCATGCTCCCTCTCTCGAATGGTAACGGTCTTATGGTAGAACTTACGCCCAGTATTAAAAATATATTGAAAATATTAGAGCCTACTACGTTTCCAATTGCAATATCGCTATTTCCTTTAAATGCTGCTACAGCACTTGTGGCAAGTTCTGGTAACGAGGTTCCTACAGCTAAGATTGTAAGACCTATTACTGTATCGCTCATTCCCCAGTTTCTGGCAATTTCTGTTGCGTGTTTAACAATAACATCTCCTCCAAAGATTAGAGCCGCTATACCTCCAACAACCATAATTAAAGAGAGCCATGTTGGTTGAGCTTTTGCTTTTTCATTTTCATTAGATTGATTGACGTTAACCTCTCCTTTTGTTGCCGATAGGTAAATGTAGTAGAGAAAAATGGAGAAAAAGAGTAATAATATTAATCCGTCTGAACGGTTTATTGTTCCGGGGTTGCCGTCTAATATGTAATCGCCTGCTACAATAAAGAGTGCAATTGAGGCTAATACTGCAAACGGAATCTCTACTTTTATTAGTGAGCTTTTAAGTGCTATAGGCCGAATTACTGCCGTGATTCCAATAATTGCTAAAAAGTTAAATATATTGCTGCCCACCACGTTACCAATTGCCATGCCAGCTTGCCCATTTATGCTAGCCAAAATATTGACAGCAAGCTCTGGAGCCGATGTTCCAATAGATACAATGGTGAGCCCAATAATAAGATCAGATATATTGAATTTTTTTGCAATAGCAGATGCTCCTTTAACAAGGTAATCTGCACCTGCTATTAACAGTACAAAGCCAATAATCAGAAGAGTATAGTGTAATATCATTAATTATTTTCTTATTATTTTTACTTTACTACTGCTGTCTAAAGCAAGTATAGAAGAGACAGTACCAGTGCTTTCTGGGGAGTCATAATCTTCTGTTACCCAATCTACATTGTCAAAAATATTGTCTTCTATATCTTCTAAGCAAATTCTTAATACTTCTGCAGAACTCCCAACTACTGGAATGGTTGCTACAATTGGTTTGTTAAATCTGTGAAGCAAAGTTAGACAAAAAGAATTATCTGGAATTCTTATTGCAACAGATCTGTTTTTACCTAGAACGCCATCTGCTAAACCTACTCCATTGGGGTAGACAATTGTGAGAGGAGTGTCGCTAACCTCTGCAACCTCTATAGCTATTGCTGGAATAGATTTGGTGTAGCGAGCTACCATGTTCATGTCTGATGCTAAAATTACTAACCCACAGCCCTCTTCTCTCTCTGTAAGTTCCAGCAACTCCTTTACTGCTTCTGGGTTTGTTGCATCGCAACCCAATGCTGGTACAGTATCTGTGTTGTAAATTATGAGGCCACCTTTTTTAATAACCTCAAGAGCCTCTTTAATTTCATTCTGACTCATAATCTGTTTTAAGTTTAATTAGGAATGATTTTATGTTTTTCAATTGCGTTTTTATAAACTTCAAATACTCTTTCGGCTACTTTATCGTCTCTAAACTCTTTTGCGTGGGCGTAACCTCTCTCAATCATGCTTTTTTTAAGGGTTGGGGAACTTAAGAGCATCTCTATTTTATCTGCTATATCGCTAGGAGAGTCTGGGTTGGCGTAGAGTGCCGAATCTCCACCTGCTTCTAACATAGATGATCCGCCGCTGGTTATTACAGGAACACCGTAGGTGATTCCTTCTAATACAGGTATTCCAAAACCCTCAAAAAAGGAGACATAGATAAGGCATTCTGCTAGGGAATAGACAGCGGGGATAAGAGAGAAATCGGCATCGTGTACCATAACTACCCTATCTTTTACACCAAGTTTTTCTGCTATTGAGTTAACTTTTATTGCATAGGGAGTCCATTTCCCAAAGCAGTAGAGTTTTATATCTTTTGGTAGTGTGGGTAGTGCTTTAACTACGTTGGCTACATTCTTTCTCTCTTCTACTGTGCCCATGGCAACTATAAAGCGTTTTGGAAGCTTGTACTTTGTTCTTGCTAGCTTTATCTGTTCTGGAGTTGCTTTTTTGTAGAATTGAGGGTCGCAACTTTGGTAGATTATTTCAATTTTATCTCTATTGGTTCCAAAGAACTCTACAATATCGTCTGCAGTCTGTTTGCTTATTGCTATTATTTTATCGGCGTTTTTTACAGCATATTCTGCTTTCTTTTTATACATCCATCTATCTAGTGGTTTGTAGAATTTTGGGTAGCGTAAAAAAATAAGATCGTGTATTGTTACTACTTTTGCTGCATTTACAGGAGTGAGGGGGAGCTCTCCGCTAAGGCCGTGCCATAGGTCTAAAGAGTCGTTTTCAATTTGAGACTTTAGTGTAAATGAACGCCAAAGGGAGGGGAGCTTTTTCTCTGTAAATTTCTCTGGTTTTCTTATTTTTATATTGGAAGCCTCTGCAAATTTATGCAGAGGGTGTTTTTTGTAATTTGGGGTATATAAGTAGTACTCGTTATAATTAAAGATGGTTGTTAGCGAAGAGATGGTAGAGCGGCTGTAGTTTCCTAATCCACTAAAGTTTTTAAATGCTCTTTTTGCGTCAAATCCTATCTTGTACATAGTTTATGGGATTATTAGTTGAGATATAACGGGGTAATGATCTGAGTAGTCAATTTTAGGGGAGTTGTGAGTTAAACTCCAAAATGGAGCAGGGTAGAAGATATAATCTAGTCTAAGCAGAGGCCAAAGTAGGGAGTATGTAGCACTAAAGCCTTTACCCGAGTGTCTGAAACTATCTTTTTTACCAGATATAAGGTTTCTATATGTATATGACATTGGGGTGTCGTTAAAGTCTCCGCATATAATTGCAGGAATTGGTGATTGATGCATATGGCGGGCAATTGTATCTACTTGTAGTGCTCTTCTTTTAAATGTGCTGGCAACTTTATCGTGCACTTGGTAAATCTCTTCTCTTATTTTTTCGTTTTCTCGTATTTTTTGTATTAGTGCTGTAAAGGAGATACTGTGAGACTCTAGGTGAGTGTTGTAGACTCTTATTGTTTTACCATAGTGCTCTATATCTGTGTAGATACATAAATTGGTACTTCTTTTAAATGTTATTTTGCCACTATTAATAATTGGGAGTTTACTTAGAGTTAGATTTCCAAACTTTCTTCTTGTTCCGTTAAAGAGGTGATAATATTGATAGGGGTACTCTGGGAATTCTTTTGCAATAAGAGATGCATTTGATATTTGAAACTCTTGCATACAAACTATTGCAGGATTTTCTTCTAGTATAAATTTTTTAATTCCTTCAAAAGAAGCTGTTCTGCTTTGCCCTTCTCCTTGAGCAAAAAGCCCTACGTTGTATGTACATATTTTAAGGGCAATTCCCTCTTCTTCTTTTTGCACCTCTCCCCAGCGAACAAAGAGCTCGGCATATAAAATAGATGGGAGTAGAGCTATAAAGGTGAGCCATACAGCAGTTGAGCGGCGGATTATTCCAATTAGTAGAATCAAAAGATTAAGAAGTACTAGTGGAACAAAGTAGAGTCCAAAGAAAAGGGGAAGAGTGAACTTTACGGGATTGATATAGATAGAGATATAAGAGATAATTAATGCAGCAGCTGCCGGGATAATAATTAGCCGGGAGAGGAGGGCCAATAGCCACGATAGTCGCTTTCTCTTTCTAGCCATTTTTTATCAAAAATACATTTTATTATTTTTCTTCCAATGGATTATAAGGAAATAACCAAATAACATTCCACCTAGGTGGGCAAAGTGAGCTACATTCCCACCAGTATTTGAGAAGCCCATATAGAGCTCAATTGCAGCAAATATCATTACAAAATATTTTGCTTTTAATGCTACAGGAGGGAATAGTAGTTGAAGTCTGTTGTTTGGGAAGAGCATCCCGTAGGCAAGTAGCACTCCATAGACTGCTCCCGAGGCTCCTACAGTTGGGGTCATTTTTAATATGTTAAGGTTTTGTGCAGCTACCATGTTTCCTGCTTCTACTGCTGAATGTAGCGAAGAGGCTTCTAAGTAGAGAACAAAAGAGTGTAGTGCTGCGGCTCCTAGCCCAGTAATCATGTAGTAGGTAAAGAATTTTTTGCTTCCCCAAACTTGCTCTAGAACAATGCCAAATATAACTAGAGCATACATATTGAAAAACAGGTGCACAAAACCACCATGCATGAACATGTGGGTAACTAGTTGGTAGGGTTTAAAGAGTGGTGAGTCAAAGTAGAAAAGTGCAAACTTTTCGTACATGAACTCCCCTGTTAACATGGTAATTAACAACATTACCCCATTTATCATAACTAGGTTTTTTACTACGGGGGGCATTGCTCCCCAGAAACCCGATCCTCTACTTATATACATATTAGTCTCTGTTTAATGTGCAAAACTACAATAATTTATTTTCTATCTCTTGGGTATCTAATATTTTAAAGCAATTATTTCCCAAGGGTGTGTACTTTGGTTCATTGCATGCAAAAAGTGTGTCAATGAGTGTTTGGGCTTCTAAATTATTGATTGGCTCAAGTTTACCAGATGAGCCAGATTTTGCAAGTTGTTTAGCTAATCTCTCTTTAGATTTTTTACTGAAGTCTTTCCCATCTTGGCTAAGTTCGGCAGCTAGGCTGTCTATGAGTGTGCCTAGAGAGTCTGAGTTGTTGTTAAAACCTTGAGGTAGGCCGTTTACGGTAATGGAGCTCTCTAGAAGTGTAAAATCAAATCCCATATATCTTAGAGTTGTTTGATTCTCTTCTAAAATAGAGAGGGTTTGCATATCTACCTTTGCTTCTTGTGGGAAAAGAGATTGTTGAGTTAAGTTGCTGCCTGTATTTAAGGTGCTTAAGTATCTTTCGTATAAAATTCTCTCTTTAGCTCTTCTTATATCTATTATTACTAAGCCGTTTTTAATTGTGGTAACAATGTATTTACCTGCTACCTGTAATATTGGTTTTGATGGGAGTGAGCTGTCTGAAAAGAGTGGGTCCATCTCATTATAAGTGCTGCCGTAATCGTGGAATTTGCTGTCTATGAAAGCGCCGTCTTCTCTTTGTGCCTGGTTTTTTTTCTCCTCGTCAAATGGGTTAAATAGGGGGTCGTAATCTATTTTTGGCGGGGCTACATAGCGGCTTGTGTTTACTTTGGGTATATCTGGAGCTCCCTCCATATCAAAATCTATACTCGGCATAAAAGCATTTTTCCCTAGAGACTCTTTTACTGCGCTTGTTACTATGTCAAAAATGGCGTAATCGTCTTCAAATTTAATTTCTGTTTTTGAGGGGTGTATGTTCACATCAATTTTATTGGTGTCTATCTCAAAAAAGATGAAAAATGATGGTAGTACTCCGTTGGTTATGAGCCCTTCGTATGCTTTTAGAATTGCTTTTTGAAAATAGGGGCTGCGAAAAAATCTATTGTTTACAAAGAAATATTGATTGCCAGGAGTTTTTCGTGCGTCTTCTGGTTTGCCTATATAACCGCTAATTTTAACTATTGAGGTATCTACAGAGAGCTCTACTAGCTCTTTAAGCATCTCTTTACCAACTACCTCTTGTATTCTCTTTTTTAGTGGAGCTGGGGGTAGTACCATAACTTCACTGTTGTTATGAGTTAGTTGAAAAGAGAGATTGGGGCGGGTAATTGCTATTCTTGAAAACTCTTGAACTATCTGTCTAAATTCGGTAGCGTCTCTCTTTAAGAATTTGCGCCTAG
The DNA here is from genome assembly GCA_028708215.1 of Bacteroidales bacterium. Lineage (GTDB taxonomy): Bacteria > Bacteroidota > Bacteroidia > Bacteroidales > UBA932 > Bact-08. The sequence continues at coordinate 1,718 of JAQVZL010000001.1, read as the reverse complement.
CGGGTACGTTGTAAAAGAGGTTTCTTACAATGAAATTAGAGCCAGTTGGGGTGGCTGTTGCGTTTTCTGAGATTAGTTGGGAGTTTGCAAATTTAACCTCGTAGCCAGTCTCTTGCTGCTCTTCTTTTGTGCGTAGGGTAACCTCGGCAACAGAACAGATTGAGGATAAGGCCTCTCCTCTAAAGCCAAAGGTGTGAATTGTGTTTAAATCTTTTATCTCTTCAATTTTAGATGTTGCGTGCCTTAGAAAGGCAGTTTTAGCATCTTGGGGGGAGAGGCCGCATCCGTTATCTATTACTTGAATGAGAGTGCGCCCAGAATCTTTTATTATTACTTGAATATTTTGGGAGCCGGCATCTACGGCATTTTCCATTAGTTCTTTAACTACAGAAGAGGGTCTTTGCACAACCTCCCCTGCAGCAATTAGGTTAGCTATATGGCCTGGTAGTACTTTAATCATTAAAAGTTGGATTCAATTGATGTTATTAATTGCAAAGCGAATTAAGAGAATTTATAAGTTTGGGATACAGGTTTGTTATACAAAGAAGAGCCCAAATGCTTGTGCAACATAGTAGAGAGCTACCATAATTCCAATCATAGAGAGTAGCACAATAATTCTCATTATAAAGGGTGAACCAGGCCTGCGCCTATTCTCAGACATAGATTTACGGAAATTTTGTCTAATGTTCTTGCCAGGTATATAATGTGGATTCTCTTTGACTTTTCCTGTGTCAAGTTTTTTGTTTTCTGCAGTCCATTTTTCGCTATGTGCCTCCTCTTTTGCTCGAGCAATACGTTCTTCTAACTCCTCTTTACGCTCATCGTAATAGAGAGGTTGGTAGTTAAATACCCTGTGTTTAGGCGTTTTGAAAAAGCTTAATCTTAGACCCATTGCTTTATGCGTTTAGTTGTTACAAAGATAACAATTTTTATACTAATTTTGTTTTAACTTTGTTATGAGTATTATTGCAGAGTTATTGTTCTTGCATTGAAATAGAGGGTTAGAAATTATTGACTAATGATTAGAGGAAAATTTAGAATAGGTAACGGATATGATGTTCATGCACTTGCCACTGGCTTGCCACTTTGGCTTTGCGGTGTTAAGGTAGAGCATGAAAAAGGCTGTGTTGCACATTCAGATGGTGATGCCCCACTGCACGCCCTATGTGATGCTTTGTTGGGAGCCCTTGCTCTTGGAGATATAGGCAAGCATTTTCCAGATAGCTCATTGGAATATAAAGGAATAGACAGTAAAATTTTACTAGCCCGTGTTTACGATCTTATCTTGGCTAGAGGTTATCATCTAATAAACTGCGATATAACAATAGCCCTAGAGCGCCCTAAAATTGGCACCTATATAGATCAAATGCGTGGAGCTATTGCTTCTATTTTAGACTGTGATATTAACGACATCTCTGTAAAAGCTACCACCAGTGAAAAGCTTGGTTTTGTTGGCCGCCAAGAAGGCATAGCTTCCTACGCCACCGTGCTTATAGGTTGTTAATTGTCCCGAGGAGACGATTTCCCAGGAGATGATTGCTACTAACCTGCTCATTAAGTGGTAGTTGACTTTTCTAAATAAGCCCTTTTGTGGTAACCGTCCGTTGAGCCCCATCTGTTTTTGTGTTTTCATAGTAATTATCTTTGTCGCAAACTTATTATAAAGATGAAAACACCACCAAAAGCAGCTGTTCTATATGAAGCAGCGTATGATAGAT